>CAZTTB010000037.1:0-18663 GCA_964616005.1 uncultured bacterium
CGGTTCCGCTTCCCCTGCGACGAGTTCTACGTCAAGACGCCCGAGGAGATGGCGGTCGCGCTGCCCGACAGCGAGTATCCCGGCGCGCTGACCAACAGCCTCACCATCGCCGAGATGTGCAACGTCGAGCTCCCCATCGGTGACAAGCGCGTCTACCAGATGCCGGAGCTTCCGCTGCCCGAAGGGCGCACGTTGGCCGAGCAGTTGCGCTTCGATTGCTACCGCGGGCTCATGCACCGTTATCCGCAGGAGGTCGACGAGGCCCTGTTCCGCGCCTATCTCTCGCGGGCGCGCGCACACGAGGCGGTCGATGGCCTGGACTTCGACGCCGTGCTGCTGGCGCTCGCCGAGGAAGGTGAACGCGGCCGCAGAACCCGGCGCGACGACGAGGCGTACGACCGCTACGACTATCCGCACCTCGAGGCCTTCGCGGAGGGTCGGGACGACCACGCCACGGCCGTGCTGCTGCGCGCCGAGTACGAGCTCGGGGTCATCATCGCGATGGGCTTCCCCGATTACTTCCTGATCGTCGCCGACTTCATCAACTGGGCCAAGGACCACGGCATCGCCGTTGGCCCCGGCCGCGGCTCCGGTGCCGGCTCGATCGTCGCGTACGCCCTGCGTATCACCAACATCGATCCGCTGGCGTTCGGGCTGTTGTTCGAGCGCTTCCTCAACCCCGAACGCATCTCCATGCCGGACTTCGACATCGACTTCTCCGACGTGCGGCGCGGCGAGGTGATCGACTACGTGCGCGAGAAGTACGGCGACGACAAGGTGGCCCACATCGCCACCTTCGGGACGATGGCCTCGCGCGCCGCCATCAAGGACGCGGCCCGCGTGATGGAGGCGCCCTTCGCCGACGCCGACCGCATCTCCAAGCTGGTGCCGGTGGTGTACGGGCGGAGCGTCTCCATCGAACGGGCCAAGGAGGAGGTCCCGGAGTTCCGGGAGCTGTACCAGGCCGGCGCGCACGACTACGTCGACGTCGCGCAGACGCTCGAGGGGCTGACCCGGCACGCCTCGGTGCACGCCGCCGGCGTGATCATCTCCAGGAGCCCGGTCCAGGAGCTCGCCCCGGTGTTCCGCGCCGGCGACGGTCCGGTCGTCTGTCAGTACGACATGGGATCGGTCGAGGACCTCGGCTTCATCAAGATGGACTTCCTCGGCCTGCGCACGCTGTCGTTCATCGAGGCCGCCGTGAAGATCGTGCGCGACGCACACGGCGTCGACCTCGACCCCGACACGTTCGATCAGGCGGATGCCGCCACCTTCGAGCTGCTGTCGCGCGGCGAGGCTGCGGGCGTGTTCCAGTTCGAGTCGCCGGGCATGGTCGACACCCTCAAGAAGCTCAAGCCGCGTCGCATCCAGGACCTGATCGCGGTCGCGGCGCTCTATCGCCCCGGGCCGATGGAGAACATCCCCACCTACATCCGCCGCCATCACGGTGTGGAGGCGATCGACTACAGCGACTTCCCGGCTTCGCAGGCCCTTCTCTCCCCCATCCTCGCCGAGACCTACGGCATCCCCGTCTACCAGGAGCAGATCATGCAGATCGCCCAGGCCGTCGCCGGCTACTCGCTGGGTGAGGCGGACCTGCTGCGGCGGGCCATGGGCAAGAAGAAGGTCTCCGAGATGGAGAAGCAGCGCAAGATCTTCGAGGCCGGCGCTGCCGGGAACGGCATCGGATCGCCGGAAGCGAACCGTATCTTCGATCTGCTGGAGAAGTTCGCGAACTACGGCTTCAACAAGTCCCACTCGGCGGCCTACGGCGTGCTCTCCTACCAGACCGCCTACCTGAAGGCGCATTACCCGGTGGCCTTCGCCGCCGCGCTGCTCACGGTCGAGCGCGCCAACTCCGACAAGGTCGCACAGTACGTCGCCGACGCGCGCCACATGGGGATCGACGTGCTCCCGCCGGACGTCAACGAGTCCAACGCCGAGTTCACACCGGTGGGCGCGCTGGTGCGCTTCGGGCTCTACGGCATCAAGAACCTCGGGGACAACGCCGTCGACCACATCCTGGACGAGCGCAGGCAGGGCGGCCCCTTCGGTGACCTGTTCGACTTCTGCCGTCGCGTGGACACCACGCTGGTCAACAAGCGCGCCGTGGAGCACCTGGTCAAGGCGGGGGCGTTCGACCAGCTGGGGGATCGTCACGTGCTGTTGAGGAACCTCGAGACCGCGCTCAAGTGGGGGGCGGCGCAGCGCGAGCAGGCGGAACAGGGTCAGGGGAGTCTGTTCGGCGCCGAGGAGATCAAGCCGCCCACCCTCGACGAGGGCGAGCTCCTCTCGGAGCTCGAACTGTTGCGTTTCGAGAAGGAGGCGCTGGGGCTCTACATCAGTGCCCATCCCATGAACTCCTATCCCGGTCTGGCCGAGTCCGCCAGCTGCGAGATCGACGGCATCGAGGGGTACTTCCAGGCGAACCCGCCGGATCGTCCCGGCGGGCGCGTGCGGGTGGTCCTGGCCGGGATCCTCCAGAACGTCGTGAAGCGCCCCACGCGCAAGGGCACCATGATGGCGCGCTTCGAGTTGGCCGACGAGTCCGGCGTGCGCGAGCTGGTGGCGTTCGGCCGCAGCTACGAGGCGATGGCCCAGATGCTGGCCGAGGACGCTCCCGCCGTGGTGGTGGCCGAGCTGTCGGAGGACGGCGAGGGCGTCCGGCTGGTCGCCGATCGCCTCATCCGTTGGGATGCGCGGGAAGGCTCACCCGAGGTCGCGGTGCTCCACTTCGACCTCGCCGAGGTCGGCCGCCACCACCTGCTCGAGCTGCGCTCGCTCCTGGACGAGTTCAGCGGTCGTACGCCGGTGCACCTCGAGGTGCTGGGACCTCAGGGAGCGGCCAGCTACGCCACCGCCGGCGTGCGCGTGGACGTCGAGCGGTTGCGAGAGTTGCAGGGCTCGTGCCCCTGGCTGCGCACCTCGGTCACCTTGGATCGCCGTGCGCTGCTGGAGAGCCGTCCTCAGAACGGCGGCTTCCGGCCGGCGCCGCCGCCGCCACCTGAGGTGCCGTTCTGAGCGGCGGGCCGCGCCGAAGCCGGGCTCAGACGCCGACGGCCGGGCGTTGCACGTCGACCTGGGTGGCCGCCATCTTGAACGCCTGGGCGCTGGTCGCCGCCGCCATGCCGGTCTCGTAGCTGATGGCGCCGCCGGCATAGAGCTCGGCCAGATGATCGTCGAACAGCTGCATGCCGTCGAGTCTGGCATCCCTGAGCGCGTCGTACAGCTCGCCGGTGCGTTCCTCGTCGCGCACCAGGTCCTTGATGCGCAAGGTGCCCTTGAGGATCTCCATGGCGGCCACCCGGCCGCGGCCGTCGCGACGCGGCAGCAGGCGTTGCGACACGATCCCCACCAACGATTCCGCGAACAGGATGCGCGCGGTCGAGCGCTCGTGGGGCGGGAACAGCTCGATCATGCGGTTGATGGTGCGCACCGAGTCCTGGGTGTGGAGCGTGCTGAACACCAGGTGTCCGGTCTGGGCCGCGCTCAGCGCGGCGGCCGCGGTGGCGTGGTCGCGGATCTCGCCGATCATGATGATGTCGGGGTCCTGCCGCATGGCGGCGATCAGCGCCTCCGAGAACGAGCGCGCGTCGACCCCCAGCTCACGCTGGACCACGGCGGAGCGCTTGGACTTGTGCAGATACTCGATGGGGTCCTCGACGGTGACGATCATCTTCGCGTGCACTCGATTGATCTCGTCGACGATGCGCGCCAGGGTGGTGGACTTGCCGCTGCCGGTGGCACCGGTGACCAGCACCAGCCCCTTCTCCTGGTCGCGGAAGAACTCGATCGTCTCCTGCGACAGGTTCACCACCTGCAGCGCGGCCTCGTCCGAGGTGATGATGCGCAGCACGGCACTCACCGAGCCGCGCTGGCGGAAAAGGTTGACGCGGAAGCGCGCCAGCCCCGCCACGCTGTAGGCGAGGTCCACCTGGTGGCGACTCTTGAAGGCGGCCTTCTGGCCCTCGTCGCACATCAGGTCGACCAGGGCTTCGGTGAACCGCGGCGGGATCGTCGCTTCACTGACCGGCTCGAGCTTGCCGTGGAGCCGGGCGAGCGCCGGCATCCCCACGTGGAGGTGGATGTCGGATGCACCGCGCTCGACCATCTGGTGCAGGAGTTCGTTGAAGTGCATGGGGCGAGGCTACCCTCAGACTTCTCACAGCGCCCTTACGTGGTTCTTACGGCGCTCTTACAGCATGGGGCGCGTGCGCCACGTTGGTCCGACGCTGGGCGGCACGCCGACGAGCGGGTAGACTTGGGACCTATGCAGCGGTGGGAGAGCGCATCATGACCGTCAGGCAGCCTTCGTCGTTCGAGCGCACGGTGCGCGCGGGTGTGATCGGAACGGGTTGGGCCGACCGCGTCCTGATCCCCGCCCTTCAGGCCGGCGGCGTCGACGTGGTCGGCGTGGCGAGTCGCGACCGGCACAGGGCGCGCGCCGTGGCGTCGCGGCACGGCATCGAGACCGCGACCGGATCGTGGCGCGACCTGCTCGAGCTCGAGCTGGACCTGGTAGCGGTGACGTCGCCGCCCGCCCTCCACCGCGAGCAGGCGGTGGCGGTGTTGGAAGCGGGTCGTCACCTGCTGTGCGAGAAGCCGCTGGCACTCGATGCCGCCGAGGCCGAGGCCATCGCCGCGGCCGCGCGCGCCGCCCCCGGCGTGCGGGCCCTGGTCGATCACGAGCTGCGCTTCACGCCGGCGCGCCGCAAGGCGAAGGAACTGATCGACTCCGGTGCGATCGGGCGGGTCCTCACCGTGACCGCGCGCGTCGCCGGAGGGATGCGGGTCGATCCTACGCAGTCCTGGAGCTGGTGGTCGGACGCCGCGCAGGGTGGTGGCATCTTGAGCGCGTTGGGAAGCCACGTCCTCGATTCGGTGCGCTGGCTGCTCGGCAGCGAGATCGACCTGCACGGGGCGACGCTCGGACGCGTCTACCCCACTCGACTCGACGATGAGGGCGAGCAGCGCGTGGTGACATCCGACGACATCGCCTCGCTCACCTTCCGGACGGGCGAGGTCGTGGGCACGGTGCTGCTCCACGGCGCGGCGCTCGACGATGCCATCGACCTGTTCACCGTGCGCGGCACCGAAGGCAGCCTGGTCATCGATCGCTCGTTGAAGCTCTACCTCGGCAAGCGCGGCGGACCCTTCAAGGAGTACCGGACCCAGCTCCCAGCCATCGTGCCCAACCGCTTCCGGGCGTCTGGCTTCGCTGCGGGCAGCGTGCTCTTCGCCGACGCGTTGCGTCGGGCGCTGATCGAGGGCGAGGACGACGCGCTCGCCGACGCCGCCACCATCGACGACGGACTGGCGGTGCAGCGTCTCATCGACGAGGCCCGACGGCTCGACGGCGATGCCGATGCGCCGCGGGGCGGCTGACCGGATCGTGGCGCGATGACCCGGATCCTCGCGTTGGTGTTGATCATCGTGGTGCTGGTGTTCACCGGCTTCTGGCTGGCACGCCACAGGCCGGCCGCGGCGCCTCAGGGTACCGCCCCGTCCGCGACGCGGACGGCGCCGCAGGCCGGCTCCGCGGCGGAGCCCGGCACCGGTGCGGCTGGCGCGACCACAGCTCCCGCCACCACAGGGCCTACGAGTGGGTCTTCCACGGGCGGGGCTACCACGACTGGAGCCTCTGCTGCCGCGACCGACGCCGTGACCCTCCCCGCCGGCTACAGCGCCGTTCCCTATCTGGGCGCCAAACGGCGGCTGGTGTTCGACAAGCCCCAGCAGGTGCTGCAACCCGGTATGGCGTACGCGGCCGTGCTCGTCACCAGCAAGGGGCCCATCACCATCGACCTGCTCACGCAGGACGCCCCCAAGACCGTCGACAACTTCGTGTTCCTGGCGCTGAACCGCTTCTACAACGGCGTGCCCTTCCACCGCGTGCTCAACGGCTTCATGGCGCAGACCGGCGACCCCACCGGTACCGGCACCGGCGGCCCGGGCTACACCATCCCCGACGAGATCTCCCCGCGCCTGCATTTCGACTCACGCGGCGTGGTCGCCATGGCGAACGCGGGTCCCAACACCAACGGCTCGCAGTTCTTCATCACCTTCGCGCCGACGCCCTGGCTCGACGGTCACTACAGCATCTTCGGTCGGGTGACCGCGGGCAGCGATGTCCTGGCCAAGCTGCAACGCATCGACCCCCAGAATCCGGAGGCGGTCGCCGGACTCGGAGACACGCTGGCCCAGTTGGAATCGAAGGGGGTGACGCTGACCGGTCCCCGCTCCCGAACCGTCGGGGACGCGCTCACCCGGGCGCTCGGGGTCGCCCCTGTCAGCGGACAGTCGTTCACCGTGGAGGGCTACCGCGCCGTCGTCGGTAGCGCCTCCGGCAAGCCAGCGGTCGCCTTCTTCCCACGACCCGACACGCTCGAGCGTGTCGTGATCGCGGTCAAACCCACCTCCTAGGCGGCGCGCCGACGGCGCACTCGACCGGGAGGGCACGGAAAGGATTCGTATGGAGAACCCGTCCCAGGCCCTGAACGGATACGTTCCGCTCGAACCCCACGGTGCGGAGCGGATCACGCACTTCGCCGGCCCCGAGCCGGTCCTGTCCCCCGGCGCGGACTACCGCGCCTACATCGCCACCAGCAAGGGGGGCTTGGTGCTGGACCTCTTCCAGGACGGCGCCCCCACCACCGTGAACAACTTCGTGTACCTGGCGTTGCACCGCTTCTACGACGGGGTCGTGTTCCACCGCGTGCTCGACGGCTTCATGGCGCAGACCGGGGACCCCACCGGCAGCGGCCGCGGCGGCCCCGGCTACACCTTCGACGACGAGTTCGGGCCCGGTCTGAGCCATGACGGCAAGGGCGTGCTGTCGATGGCCAACGCCGGCCCCGGAACCAACGGCTCGCAGTTCTTCATCACCTTCGACGCCACGCCCTGGCTCGACGGCCGCCACGCCGTGTTCGGTCGCGTGCTGGAGGGCGAGGAGGTCCTCGACGCCCTGACCCGGATCGACCCGGGACGTCCCGGCGGCGCCCGGCCCGACGTCATGGAGCACGTCACCATCTACGTGCGGGAGTGACCCTGGGCACGCGCATGGGCCGCCGACGGGACGCGTCGGCGGCCCATGCGCGTGCTAGGCCGCGTCGCCTGCGAGCGGGTCCACCTCGGCTTCCCGCGAACGCACCGCCGCGTCCAGGTGCGCGACGAAGGCGTCGAGCGGGACCCCGTTACGGTTGCCCTCCTTGCGGCTACGGAACGAGACCGCACCCGCGTCGGCTTCCTTGTCGCCGACGATGACGATGTAGGGGATCTTGAGCAGCTCCGCGTCGCGCACCTTGGCGTTCATGCGCTCGCCCCGGTCGTCGACCTCGGCCCGCAATCCGCCGTCGAGAAGGCGCTGCCGGATGCCTTCGGCGTACGCCAGGTGACGATCCGCGATGGGCACCAGGCGCACGTGTTCCGGCGCCAGCCACAGCGGCAGGTCGCCGGCGAAATGCTCGAGCATCACCCCCATGAAGCGCTCGGTGGAACCGGTCACGGCGCGGTGGAGCACCACCGGGGTGTGCCTGTCGCCGTCCTCGCCGATGTAGCTGCACTCCAGCCGGGCCGGCTGGATGAAGTCGACCTGGATGGTGGAGAGCTGCCACTCCCGGCCCAGGGCGTCCTTGGCCATGAAGTCGGCCTTGGGGCCGTAGAACGCAGCCTCGCCGGTGGCCTCCTCGTAAGGTACGTTCTCGGCGTCGAGGGCACGGCGCAGCGCCGCGGTGGCCTTGACCCACTTCTCGTCATCGTCGACGTACTTGCCCTCCTCTCCGCGGAGGCTGAGCTGGACCCGGTAATCGGTCATGCGGTAGGTCGACAGCACCTCGCGGATCAGTCGCAACGCCAGCGCGAACTCCTCCTGCACCTGTTCCTCGGTGCAGAAGATGTGGCAGTCGTCCTGGGTGAGGCTGCGCACGCGCGTCAGACCGGAGAGCTGGCCCGATTTCTCGTAGCGGTACAGGGTGGCGAACTCCGCGTAGCGCAGCGGCAGCTCTCGGTAGCTGTGGTGGCCGGCGTTGAACAGCGTCATGTGGCTGGGGCAGTTCATGGGCTTCAGCCGCATGCGGACCTCGTCGTCCTCCATGACGGGGTACATCACGTCGGCGTAGTTCTCGAGGTGCCCGGAGCGGGCGTACAACGACTCGCGAACCATGTGCCCGGTCCATACGTGCTGGTAACCGTAGCGGGTCTGCAGCTCGCGCACGTAGCGCTCCATCTCGAAGCGCACGACCTCGCCGCGCGGGAAGAAGATCGGCAGGCCGGCACCGATGTCCTCGCTGAAGGTGAACAGACCGAGCTCACGTCCGAGCTTGCGGTGGTCGCGCTTCTTCGCCTCTTCGAGCAGCCACAGATGGTGCTTGAGCTCATCGGCGGTCTGGAACGCCACCCCGTAGATGCGCTGAAGCATGGGGCGCCGCTCGTCGCCGCGCCAGTACGCCCCCGCCACGCTCATGAGCTTGAAGTGCGGGGCGATGGCGCCGGTTCGCGGCACGTGCGGGCCGCGACACAGATCGGTGAAGCCCTCCTCGCCCCCCTGTTCGTAGAAGGTGATGGGCTCGTCCTCGGGCAGGTCCTCGATGAGCTCGACCTTGTACGGATCGCCGCGCCGCCGGAAGCGCTCCAACGCCTCGCTGCGCGGCAGCGCGTACTTGCGCAGCCGAAGGTCGTCGGCGAGGATCCGGCGCATGATCGCCTCGATCGCCTCGAGGTCGTCGGGGGTGAGCGTGCGCGGCAGATCGAAGTCGTAGTAGAAGCCGTCCTCGATGACCGGACCGACGCCCATGCGCACGCTGCCGGGCTCGGCGCCCTGTTGCGAGAAGTACTCGGTCACGGCCTGCGCCATGACGTGGGCCAGGGTGTGGCGCATCAGGTCGACGACCGCAGCGTCCTTGCGGGTCAGAACGGCAACGTGGGCCCCATCGGGGACCTCGCTCATCAGGTCGGTGAGCCGGCCGTCGACCACGACCCCGAGCGCGGCCTTGGCCAGTCCGGGGCCTATGGCCTGCGAAACGTCGGCGCCGGTGGCGTGCGCCGGCAGCTCCAAGCGCTTACCGTCGGGAAGAACAACATGCATGCTGCACCTCAGAGATGTGGGCTGGGGATCTACAGGGCGAGGACCTGGGACCTACGGGCATCCACCCGACGTTCGGCGCGTTCGGCGCGAAGAGGCGCAGGCACCGACATGGGTCATCCGGGCAGGTCGCACGCTCGCCATGCGCCACTGTAGCACAGGCTCCTCGCGACGTTGCGCGTGACAGACGGGCTCGCGGCGACCCGGGCGGGGGCGCGAGCGGCGCACACGGTATCCTGGGCGCCATGCACCTCGTCGCCGTCGTCAGCGCCGATGCGGACGTTCGCCATGCCCTGCGCACGTTCCGTGACGCCCAGGCCCGTTTCCTGCTCCATCCGGTGCCCGCCGGCGACATGAGCGAGCTCCTCAGAGCGCTCGCCCGCCTCGACTTCGCGGGCGTGCTGGTGCTCGACCCCAGCGCCCAGGCCGACGCGTTGCGCTACGCCGATCGTTGCTCCCTGGATGCCGAGGAGATCGGTGGCGCCGACACCGTCACCGTCACTCCGGGCGGCATGATCGCCGAGTACAACCTGGGGCGCGCCGTCGGAAGCCTGCTGGAGGCGGCACGCTGGGACGCCCGCGACGCCGACGTCGTGCTGCTCGGAGGCGGCGCCACGGCGCGCGGTGTGGCACGCGAACTGTCGAGCATGGGTGCGGCATCGCTGTCGGTGCTGGCACAGAGCCCCGCCGACGCCGAGCACAGCCTGCCCGAGCTGGCGGCCGGCACCGCGGTGGTGGCCCGTGCGGCCCAGGATCCGCTGGTGCCCACTCTGCTGGAGCGCGCAGACCTGATGGTGCGCCTCGACGCTTCGGTGCGGGTGCCGGCGGCGCTGCTCGGCCCCCACCTGACGTTGCTGGACCTGCTGCCCGAGCCGGTGTCGGCGCTGCGCAAGCGGGCCATGAGCGTCGGTGCGCTCACGTTCAACCGGCGCGACCTCGACGCCTACGCCATCGGCCTCGGCCTGAGCCACATGCTGGGCGCGCCGGTCGGCGTGGAGCCGTTGCTCGAACTGTTCCACGCACTCTGAAGCCCGGTCTCATCAAGCCACCGTTCGGACCTGCAAGACTCGCTGGGTCGGTGACCACTCTCCGCTCACTCCTCCCTGCTGCTGTGGCGCTGCTCCTCGCACTGTCGGGGGCGGCGTGGGCACAGTCGGGCACCCTCTATCGCCTGCCCGGAGCTTCGGTCCAGGTGGCGGACGGCGCCATCCGCTTGAGCTACGGCGGTACCGAGCTCACCTACGTCGAAGGTCTGGGGTGGCTCGGGGACGTCCGGGCCGATCCGCCCCAGGTCTCCGCCGCCGGCGTGCTGGTCGACGGCTCGGTGCTCAACGCCCTGGGTGTGTCGCTGCCGCGACTCGCCGACGTGCGCTTCGGGGGCGACGGTGACGTCCGTGTGGTCCTGGACGTTCGGGACCTGCCGGAGGGCGACGTGAGCGGACTGGTGCGTGAGGGGGACGTGGCCAGCGGCAATCCGCTGACCCTCCACCTTCCCCCGCTACTCCTGCCGGCCGCGTCGCCGGAGCCGTACCACGGCGTCGAAGTGGCGGTGGATCCCGAGCCGGGTGGGGTGAAGGTCAGCGTCAGCGGACCCGCCTTCCACTACAAGGTGTTCCCCCTGGCCAATCCCACGCGCGTGGTGATCGACATCGTCCCGCAGAAGCAGGCAGCGCTACCCGAGATCGAGCGCACGCTCGCGCCCGGGGTGAGCTACCGTCGCTTCAACGCCCCGTCGTCGTCCGGCAGCAGCGTGGTGCACCTTATCTCGGTAGCCCCCGGCGGCGCCGAGCTACGGGTGGTGGGGGCCAGCCTCGAGCCCAGGACCTTGACGCAGCTCTCGTCGGGCGCCATCGCAGGGATCAACGCGGGCTACTTCGATCCCAGCACCTTCGCCGCCGTCGGCCTGCTGCGTGTCGACTTCGGCGTGCTGTCGTTACCCACTCGCAACCGCGCGGCGGTGGCGTTCGCTCCCGACGGCGCGACCATCGCGCGGCTGCACGCACATCTCAGCCTGCAGGTCGACGGCCACAGCGTGGACGTCGGGGAGTCCGGCAACGGCGAGGTCGGGGTGGCCACGGCGGCGGGCGCCCTGGTCGGAGATCCGCGCGTGGGCGTCATCACCGTGCAGCAGGGGGTGGTGCTCGGCAACCGGGTCGGGCCGCGGACCGTGCCCCCGTCCGGCTTCGCCCTGGTCTACCCGCCCGACCGACGGCCCCTGGCGCGCATCGATGCCGGCGCGTCCGTGAAGCTCGACCTGCAGCTCCAGCCGGCCGCCTTCAACGCCGCGCCCTACGTGGTGGAGGCCGGCCCGCTGCTGGTGAAGAACGGCCAGGCCGCCTACGATCCCAGTGCCGAGGGGTTCCCGACCGGCCAACGCATCCTCGACGCCGTGACCCAACAGTCGGCCATCGGCATCAAGCCCGATGGCACCGTGCTGCTGGTCGTGGCCCAGTCGATGCAGGCGTCGGACCTGGTGCCGCTGTTCTTGCGCCTCGGGGCGCGCGATGCCATGAGGCTCGACAGCGGCTCGAGCGCCACCCTGGTCGCGGACGGCAAGCCGCTCAACCGGACCTTCGAGCGCAAGGTCGTGAGCGCCATCGTGGTGCGTACCAAGCAGGCGGCGGTGGCGAGCCTCTCGAGCCCTTGACGCCCGGCGGCGTCGGCCGCCACGTGGCGGGGCGCAGCGCGCTCGTATACTCGGAGCACATGAACCTCGCGACTGCCCGGTCGGCCTTCGAGCGTCGCGGCATCGCCCGCGTCGCCTTGGGGATCTGCATGGCGGCGGCACTCGCCATCGTGTCGCAGGCCGCGGCGCAGACGGGTGGTGTGCGGGTCGAGATCGGCCTCGGCGGCCATCTGGTGGTGGGCACCTGGAACCCGGTGCAGGTCACGGTGCGCGACGCAGCCCCCAGCACGCTGAGGCTGCGCATCGATGAGGGTTCGCTGCTCGAGGGGCCGCGCATCGTGCGCTACAGCGCGTCCGTGCCCGGCGGAAGCGGCGTGACCGTGTTCCAGGACGACCTCTACCTGCCCGCCTTCCGCTCGTTGAGTTGGACGCTCGACAGCGGCCGTACCGTGCTCGCCAGCGGCAGCCTGGGCCCCGGTGACGCCGACCCGCGTCCTCTACAGATCGTGCTCTCGGCCTCGCCGGGGAGCTGGCGCGGTGCCTTCGCCCCCGATGCCCGCATCGTGGACGTGGCGGCGTCCGACCTGCCGGTCCGGGCGGCCGCCTTCGACGGGGTGCAGACCCTGCTCCTGGACGGCAGCGCCGCGGCGCCACGCGCCGCGGCGCTCGCCGCCGCGGCGGCCGGGGGCGTCCAGGTGTTGCTGGCCGGCGCGCTGCCCCCGAGCCAGGCCGGCCTCACCAGGCTGGCAGGCGGCGGCGCCGCCAGGCTCGGAGCGGGCGCGGTGGAGCGGGTCGCCGCCGATCCTACGGCCGTGCGAACGCGCCTGGCGGCGTGGCGGCCGCAGGATCGATCGGCCCTGGTGCAGGCGCTGGCCGCCGAGCGGCTGGTCCAGCCCCCTGCGCCGCCGGGCCAGCCGCTGGTCCTGGCCCTGGCCGCCGCTTATGCGCTGCTCGCCCTATTGGCGTTGCGTTTCGGGGGTACGCCCGGTCTGGCGGCGGGCCTGGTCCTGGCGGTGGTGGTCTCGCTGGCCGGCTGGCGCCTGTTGCGGCCGCCGTCGCCGGAGCTGACGGCGTCGCGCACCGTCGTGCTGGGCGGCGGGGAGCTGGCGCTCGCGCTCCGCGTCGAGGAGCGGCTGACGTTGCCATCGGGGGTGGCGAGCCTGCCAGGCGCCGGGCACCCGCTCTCCGGTCTGCCCTACTCGGTCGATGACGACGTCACCCACGTCGAGCTGCCTCGCTGGAATGCGGTGGCGGTCGCCACGCGCCCGGTGCTACGCCCGGCCGCCCTCCGTTTCGAGGACGGACGGCTGGCCAACACCGGCGACGGTCCCCTGCGTGACGTCTACGTCCTCGGACTGGGGCGTCAGCCCGATCTGGCGGCCGGGGCGTCGCGGCACCCGGAGCCCGGTGAGGAGGGAGGCTTGCCGCCCGTGCTGGCGCGGTTGTCGTCGCTTCTGCCTGCCGGCACGGCCCTGGCATTGGCCCCTGAGGCGGTCTGGGTGGCGTTGCCGCCGTTGGGCCCCGGTGTGGGAGGTCGACCATGAGCCGCGTCAGTTCCGGCCTCGGAGCGCTCGGTCCGGTCGCGGACCGGCTCCGAAGTGCCGACATGCTGCAGGTGCTGGCGCTGTTCCTGGCCGCCCAGCTCTTCGTCCTGGCGGTGCGCTGGCCCGGCGCGGGCGGCAGCAACGAGGCGTGGTTCGCTCTGGCCCAGGCCCGTATGGTGTTGCTGTCGCTGGCCGCGCTCGGCTACGGCGCTGCCGAGAGCGCCGGCAGCCCGCGCTCGCGGCGCGCCACCGCCGGCGCGTTGCTGATGTTCGTGATCCTTTCTGCGCCCATCGACGTCGCCAGCTACGCCGCCAGCTACCCGGCGGTTCCGTTCTGGTGGTCGAGCCTCCTGCCGTTGCCGGAGACCCTCGCGTACTTCGGCGTCGGGCTGGCGCTGGGACGCGTGGCGACCTGGGCGCGGGTCGGCGCCCTGCTCCCGCTGCTGGTCCCGGCGCTGCTGGTCGCCGGCATCTGGGCCGATGTGCGTCTGGGCGTCGATGTCTTCAACCCGTTGACGGCCGTCCTGCAGGTGTCGATCGTCCATGCCGCGGCGATGATCTCGCTGGCGTCGGCGACGGCCGCGTGGCTGGCGCGGCGCAGTCCGCTCGAGCGGACCGACGCGGCCTCGGAGGAGGCGCCGTGATCCGTCCGAGCCGGCGCCAGCGCGTCAGCCGCCCCACCGTGGAGCACGCTTTCGCGCTGCACCTGCGCATCGCCGCGCGCAGTGCCTGGAGCGCTCGCTTGCTGCGTGGCGCCGCAGCCGCCCTGCTGGCGTCGCTGGTCGCGGCGGCCGCCGGCGCGGCGCCGTGGCTGCAAGGGGGCGGACTCTGCGGGGCCTTCGTCATCGCCGCCCTGATCCCGGTTCGGGGCCATCGCGCGCGGGCCGTGCGTTTCATCCGTGAGCGCGCAGGTCTGAGCTACGAGACCGCGCTCGAGCTCGACGCCGGAGCGCACGATCCGGCCTTCGCCGACGCCGTCCGGGCCCGCGCCGTCGACAGCGTCCGCGACGTGCGCCCGCCCGACCTTCAGGCCTGGTGGCTGCCGCTGTTGGCGGCGGCGCTGGCGCTGCTGCTGTTCCCGTTGGCGAGCCGCACGACGGTGTTCTCCGGAACGCCGAACGCCCCCGTCGCGACGGCGCAGCCGCCGGCGGCTGCGCCGAAGGGGCCGCAGCCTCGAAGCGTCTCCGCCCCGCCGGCGAAGGCACCGCAGCGCGCCCCGAGCGGGGCCGGCGCAGGGTCGCAGGGAGCGGCGGCCGATGCGCCCACGGCCGCTGGAGCGGGCGGGCCGGGAAGCGACCAGCAGGTGCTATCGAACTACCTTCAGACGCTGCAGCAGCAGTCGCCGGCCGGCACCGCCCCGTCGGGCGACGCGGGCGCGGTCAGCGACGGCGCGCCGACCGCGCCGTCCATGGCGCCGGGGGCGCCGACGTCCGGCGCCACCCGTGGCGGGTCGGTCGGCAACGCCGGAACCGGCGCCCCTTCCAGCGGCGCCCCATCCACCGGCGCGCAGGCCGGCGGGACAGCCTCGGGGCAAGGGTCGAACGGCGGCGCATCCGGCACCGGCGGTAGCGGCAACGAACCCTCCCAGGGAGCCGCGCCGTCCGCGCCGTCCGCGCCGAGCCGCTCAGACGCTACGCCGTCGGCGGGCACCCCAGCGACGGACGGCGCCGGCACCCAACTGCCCGGTGCCAGCGCCGGCTCCGGGCAGAACCCCCAGCAAGGCGGTGCATCGGCGCCACAACCCGGAGGAGGCAGCGCGGCGGGAGAGACCGGCGGTCAACAGCAAGCCGGTGCGGCCGACGGAGGAACCCTGCCTGGCGCGCGCAATGCCGAAGGTTCGGGCGCCGGCGGCAACCAACCGGGCTCTGCCGGCGCCGCCGGCCCCGCCGTCCAGGGAGCGGCACAACCGCCGCAGTTCCTCCCGGGCGATCTTCGTCCCGGCGCCCAGAGTGCCAGCGGCACGCTCCGTCTCCCGGGCTCGCAGCAGGTGACCCTGCCTCCCGGCACGTCGATGGACAGCTACCGGCGCGCGGCCGAGCAGGCGCTCACCGAGGGCGACGTACCGCTCGAGTACCAGGAGGTCATCCGCCGCTACTTCCGCTAGGTTGCCGTCCTGCGCCGTCAGGAGCCGGCGGTCTGGCTCTGCAGTGCGTGCCGGAGGGCTCCCACCACGGCCGGCGCGACATCGCCGACACCCTCATCACGTAGGGCGACGACGGCAGGGTCGAACTGGAGCGAAGGGAGCGCCTCGGCGGTGCTCTCGCGGCGACTGCGCTGCATCAGCGGGGCCTCGAAGCGGGCGAGCACGGAATCGTTCGCTGTGTCCACCACGATCGCCTGGACCTGGACGGTGACGTCCACCGTGCGCGTGTCCCCGTCCGTGGATACCGTTACATCGCGCTTCATGCCAGGAGCTCCGATCAGAACGGAGTAGGCGGCGCCGTAGCTGCGGCCGATGCGGCCGGAGGCGGGCACGGCGCGATCGTAGAACAGATCGCTGTGCCCCTCCGCGAAGCGCATCGCTGCAGGGCTGACGAATGCGAACGGGAGCGGTCCCTGCGCGCGCATCTCCGACACCAGCAGGGCGGCGCTCCCGCCGATCC
The DNA here is from genome assembly GCA_964616005.1 of uncultured bacterium. Taxonomy (GTDB): domain Bacteria; phylum Deinococcota; class Deinococci; order Deinococcales; family Trueperaceae; genus JASBRS01. The sequence continues at coordinate 15,853 of CAZTTB010000037.1, forward strand.
TGCCCTCGGCGGGACCGTTGATCACGGCGACCAGAGGTTGCGCCCCGGGGGCGGCGGCTGGCGCGCATGCGACGAGCATCAAAGCGAGCGTTACGAGCGCCATCGTCAGGTTGCGGATGCGGGATGTCCTCACACCCTACATGCTGCCACCTGCATCGCCGGCGATGCGTAGCCGCGGCGTCAGCGAGCGAGGATCGTCACCGCCCGGGCGGCCCCGACGCCCCGTCGTCGAGCTCGATCCGCGCTTCCCCGCGGGTGAGCTCCGCCAGGCGGCGCCGGAGCCCGTCCGCGTCCGCCTCGGGCACCACCAGGGCCACGCGAACGCCCTGCGGCTCGAACGCTGGGTCCTCGCGGTGGACGCTGGGAAGCGCGTCGAGCTCGCGCAGAAGCGAGTCGACGAAGGCGAACGGGGCGCGGACGGAGATCCGCACGGTGGTCGGTACCTCGCGCTCACCGGCTGCCTGTACCGCCCGGGCCACGGCGCCACCGTAGGCGCGCGCCAGGCCCCCGGCGCCCAGCTTGCGCCCCCCGAAGTAGCGCACCACGACCGCCGCCACGTGATCGAGGTCGCGCTTGAGCAACACCTCCAGCATCGGCCGACCGGCCGTGCCGCCGGGCTCGCCGTCGTCGGAGAAACGCTGCTCCCGGCCCACGCGGTAGGCCCAGCAGTGGTGGCTGGCGTCGGGGTGGGCGGCGCGCTGCGCCTCCACCAGCGCCAGCGCCTTCGTCGTGTCGGTCACGGGCGCCACCGTGGCGATGAAGCGCGATCCCATCACCACGTCTTCGTGCTCGGCGGGTCGGAGCAGCGATCGGTAGCCCACGGCCGATCAGTCTACTCCCCGGAGCGACGCGGCCCCGTGCTACACTCTGCTCCATGGTGACGCCGGTGATGAAGATCTACCTGCCGCGATGTCTGCGTCACACCGCCTGACCCTCGGTCCCAGCTACAGCCAGTGTCGTCGCGGGCGCGTTCACGCCCGCTCTCATGCGAGGAGTGCCATGGCGCTTGAGTTCTACAACAGCCTCAGCCGCAGCAAGGAAGTCTTCGAACCGGTGGTCCCCGGCCGCGTCGGCATCTACATGTGCGGCCCTACCGTCTACTCCGAACCGCACCTGGGCCATGCGCGCGGGCCGATCGTGTTCGACGTGCTGCGGCGCTGGCTCGAACACAGCGGCTACGTCGTGCGTTTCGTGTCCAACGTCACCGACGTCGGCCACCTCTCCGACGTGGAGGAGGGCGAGGACAAGCTCCAGAAGCGCGCTCAGCTCGAGCGGCTCGAGCCCATGGAGGTCGCGGAGAAGTACTTCTGGGCCTACTTCGACGCCATGGCGCGCCTCAACGTGCGGCGTCCCGACGTGGTCCCTCGGGCGTCGGGGCACGTCATCGAGCAGATCGAGCTTACGCGCGTGTTGCTCGACCGGGGCTTCGCCTACCGCAAGGACGGCAACGTCTACTTCGACGTCTCCGCCTTCGAGCCGTACGGCGAGCTGTCGGGCCGCGATCCCGACGAGCTGATGGAGGGCACGCGGGTGGAGGTGCGCTCGGACAAGGACGACCCGCGCGACTTCGCGTTGTGGAAGAAGGCCGAGGAAGGGCACATCATGCGCTGGCCGAGCCCCTGGGGCGAGGGCTTCCCCGGCTGGCACATCGAGTGCTCGGTGATGAGCACCAAGTACCTCGGCGACGAGTTCGACATCCACGGCGGTGGACTCGATCTGATCTTCCCCCACCACGAGTGCGAGCTCGCCCAGGCGCGTGCGGCCGGCAAGCCCTTCGCGCGGGTGTGGCTGCACTGGAACATGATCACACTCGAGGGCGAGAAGATGGCGAAGTCGAAGAACCACTTCGTCACTCTCTCGAAGCTGTTCGAGCGCTACGACCCCGTCGCCGTCCGCTTCCACCTGCTGCGCTCGCACTACCGCAGCGTGTCGGACTTCTCCGACGAGAGTCTCACGGCGTCGGCGCAGGGACTGAAGCGCCTGCGCGAGAGCTACCGGCAGGTGAGCGGAGGGGCCGTAGGCGAGCCTACGCCGGGAGCGTTCGACGGTCTGCGCGCGCGCTTCGCCGAGGCGATGGACGACGACATCAACACTCCCCAGGCGCTCGCCGTGCTCTTCGACGGTGCGCGTGAGATCAACCGTCGCGTCGAGCAGGGCGCGAGCGCCGAGTACCGGGGCGCCGCGCGCGCGTTCTTCCACGACCTGCTCGACGGGGTGCTCGGCATCCCCGCGCAGGCGGAGGCGGCCGGACAGACGCGCGACGCGATGGATGGACTGGTCGGTATGGTTCTGGAGGAGCGGCAGCGGGCGCGCGCGCGCCGCGATTTCGGCGCGTCCGATGCGCTGCGCGCGCGGCTCGAGGCACTCGGCATCGACGTCGAGGACACCCCCGAAGGGACCCGCTGGAAGCTGGTGTAAGGCGCCGGCATGACGCCGGCCGGGACGTTCGCGGCCCACACCGGCTGGGCCGATACCGCGGTTCTTGCGAGCGGCGTGCGGCGTCCGTAGCACCATGGCGTATGCCCGACCCGGCGGTGTTGACGCTCGCCGCGCTCGAGGCCGAGGGTGTCGGCGCCGGGCGCCTGCTACAGCTCCGCGACGCCTTCGGCACCGTCGCGGCAGGCCTCGAGGCGGCGGCGAAGGGGGCCGATCCCCCCGCGCGCTTCCCGCGCGCGCTGTTCCATCAGGTGCCCGCCCGCCTCGACCTCCGAGGCGCAACCCGCCGGGTCCGGAGCCTCCGCCAGGCCGGTATCGACGTGGTCGCCTGGGACGACCCGCGCTACCCTGCTCCCCTGTGGCTGGACGACGACG
>CAZTTB010000038.1:0-17947 GCA_964616005.1 uncultured bacterium
TCGTGCTCCTCGTACTGGTGGAGCATGTAGATGGGGAGCTGCAGCACCACGAAGAGGAACGCCGGCGACAGGCCGGCGGTGAACACGGGGAGCAGCAGCAGAAGGACGAAGCCGGCCAGGAAACCGCCGTAGACCCATGACGAGGCGAGCCGGTCGAACGCCGTGGGGGTCCGCGAGGAGGGAGGGGTCATGCCCGCCATCGTAGGTCCTGCGACGCGCGACCGTCGCTCCGGCATCGAACGACGCGCCGTCGTCGCGCCTCGCGGGCCCGCCCCCCCTCCCCCTCGACGCCGCAGTGGTAGCGTGCCGCACCCGGCGCCGACCCAGGCGCCGTCACCGCCGGGGTCGGCGCCGCGCACGAAAAGGAGACGGCATGGACATCCACGGCAGCACGGTCCTGATCACGGGCGCGACGGGCTTCACCGGCTCGTTCGTCGCCGAGCGATTGGCACGCGAAGGCGTGCGGGTGCGCGCGCTAGTGCGCCGCGAGGGCGCCCGCGTCCCCGACGCCGCCACGGTGGTGGGCGACCTGCGGGATCCCGCCAGCCTCGCGGCCGCGGTGGAAGGCGTCGACGCGGTGGTGCACTGCGCCGTCGCGTACCGCCTCGACATCGAGGAAGCCCGCCGCCTGACGGTCGAAGGGACGCGCGCACTGGCGGAGGGGGCGCTCGCCGCGGGGTGCCGGCGCTTCGTCCACCTCTCGACCATCAGCGTCTATGCCATCGACGGCCTCGACGTGGTCGACGAGGACAGCCCTCTGCTAGGCCCGGAGCGTGCGGAGGAGGACCCGTACGGCGTCAGCAAGGCGGAGGCCGAGCGCGCCCTGGCCGAGGTGGCCGGGCGCGGGCTCGCGACCGTGGTGCTGCGGCCGCCCGCTATCCTCGGGCCGCACCTGCGCTGCGGCTGGACGGTGCGCGTCGCGGCGGATGTCGCTCGCGGCGCGCTCGGCTACCAGGGCGACGGCCGCGAGCAGCTCCCGTACGTCTACGTGGAGAACCTGGCCGACGCCGTGGTGCTGGCGCTCGAGAACGACGCCGCGGTGGGCGGGGCGTTCAACGTCATCGACGGGCACGTACCCTGGCAGGCCTACCTCGAGCATGTGGCGCAGGTCGTCGGTCGTCCGTTGTCGCCGGACGCCGACGCCGACGGCCGGATGGACGGTTCCTTCCAGATCTACGACGGCGCTCGGCTGCGCGAGGCCCTCGGGTACCGGCCCCGTGTGGCCTACGACGAAGCGCTGTCACGCATCGATGCCTTCGTGACGGAGCGCGTCGCGCGGGGGGACGCCGCGCCTCAGTGAGGCGCAGGTCGAGGCGGGCCGGACCCCGGTTGGGCCGCGGTCGGAGCGGTTCCCCGGCTAGGCCGCGCGCCCCAGCCGCACCATCACGTCCAGGCAGCGCTCCACGTCATCGTCGGTCGTGGCCCAGGAGGACACCGAGATGCGCATCGCCGTGCGTCCCTGCCACTCGGTCCCGCCGCACCAGCAGGTGCCGTCCTCCTGCAGGCGCCGGATGACCGCCCGCGTGCGGTCGGGCGGGCCGAAGGACACCAGGACCTGGTTGAGGACCACCTCGTTCAGCACCTCGAACCCGGCGGCCTCCAGACCCTCGGCGAAGCGTCGCGCGTGCCGGCAGCCGCGCTCGACCATGGAGCGCACGCCCGACCGACCCAGGCGTTTGAGCGCGGCCCACACCTCCACGCCGCGCGCGCGGCGCGACAACTCGGGCGTGAAATCCGACGGGTCGCGCACGCCGGCCTCCGGCAGGTAGGCCGCCGTCACGGCCATCGCCGCCTGCAACGCCGTGGGGTCCCGCACCAGTGCGATGCCCGAGTCGTAGGGCACGTTGAGCCACTTGTGGAAGTCGGTCGCCCAGGAATCGGCGAGCTCGAGCCCCGCGGCGAGCCCCCGCAGCTCGGGGCTGACGCGCGCCCACAGGCCGAAGGCACCGTCCACGTGCACCCAGGCGCCCGCCTCGCGGGCGCGCGGGATGATGTCGGCGAAGGGGTCGAAGGCGCCCGTGTTGACGTTCCCCGCCTGCAGGATGACGATGGTCGGGCCCTCGAGCTCGGGCAGCAGCTCGGGTCGGAACCGGCCCTGGTCGTCCGCCGCGACCACCTCCACCCGGTCCTTGCCCAGCCCCAGCAGCCCGAGCGATTTGCGCACGGTGGGGTGCATCTCGCCTCCCACCACGACCCGGATCGGCGGGGCGCCGAAGAGGCCGTCGGCCTCCACGTCCCACCCCTCCCGCTCGAGCGCTCCGTGGCGCGCGGCCGCGAGGGCGGTGGCGTTGGCGACGGTGGCTCCGGTCACGAAGCCAGCGCCGGTACCGGTCGGTAGCCCGAAGAGCTCGCGCAGCCAGTCGAGCGCCACCGCCTCCAGCGTGGCCGTGCCCGGCGTGGTGTCGTGGAACGCGCTGTTCTGGTCCCACGCCGTCGCAAGCGTGTTCGCCGCGAGGGTCACCGGCAGGGCGCCCCCGCATACGAAACCGAAGAAGCGACGGCCTGCGATGCCGAGCGTCGCCGGGGACACCACGTCGTCGAGGAGGGCAAGGACCTCGGCGGCATCGGTACCGTGCTCGCCGAGCGGCTCGTGAAGACGCTCCAGACCGGTCGCGGAGGCGGGGTCCGCTCGAACGGCGCGGCCGTCCAGCGCGTCGAGGTAGGCCGCCGCCCGCGTCGCCGCGTCGTGCAGCAAGGCGGTCGTCGCGGCGCTGTCGAGATCCTCCGCCTGCTCGTTGCCGGCGTGGGGGGGCCGACCTTCACCGGCCGGGCGGGACGTCTGCTCCGACTCTTCCATGATCGCTCCTCTTCACCGGCGTGGGGGCGCGCCGTTACCAGGCGGACGCCGCGCGAGCGGCGGCCGCATCGCCGACCGGGGACGCGGATCCGCCGGCCCCATGGAGCCCTGGGTCCGCGAAGGCCCGGCCCGTCAGGGCAGGTACGCCTCGCGCAGTGGCGAGAAGACTTCGATGGCCTCGCTGGGTTCCAGCGCCTCGACCGCGTGCTCGACGCCGCCCGGGATACACCAGCTGTCACCCGACCCGACGACGGCCACCGCTCCCGCGATGGTGAAACGCATCTTCCCGGTGACCAGGAAGCCCGTCTGCTCGTGCGGATGGCAGTGGGGAGGCAGCTCGCTCCCGGCAGCAAGCTTGAACCGGAGCATCATGGTTCGCTCTCCCTGCACGAGGTTCTTCATCACGATGCCGTCCGCCGCCGGCCGGTATCCTTCCTCGCTGTAGCTGTGGACCATGGACGAGCATAGACGAATTCGCGCGGTCTCGAGTGCACCCTCGAGGCCGCACCCGGACGCGCGGCAACGCCCTCCCTCCGCCGGGCGTGCAACGGCCCTACGCCAGGGCGGCCCCCTCCTGCCCCACGCAGCCCCCGACCCCCGGCGCAGCCCCCGACTTTCGGCGGATGCGGGCACGCCGCTCCGTCGACCATGGTGGGAGCGGCACGGCCGGTACGTCCGGTCCGGCGGATGCACCGGCCGGGCGGGCACCCGGTCCACCCCGGGAGGAAGGCATGAACACCACGATCCGCTGGGCCGGTTGGGGCATGATGTCGTTCCTGGCGCTGCTGATGGCGCTTCTCGCCAGTCGGTACCTGACGCTCGACCCGGCCACGTACTTCCCGCTGCAACGCGCGGTCTACATGGCGCACACCGCCGGGTTGCTCGCGCACGTCGTCGGCGGCATCACGGCGCTCCTGCTCGGACCGCTGCAGTTCGTTCCGGCCGTCCGCAACCGCTGGCCGCGGCTGCATCGCACGACCGGCCGGATCTACCTGGCGGGCGTGGCTCTGGGCGGGCTCGGCGGCCTGTACTTGGCGCGCCTGGCCTACGGAGGGCTACCGGCCCGCGCCGGCTTCGCGCTGCTGGCCGTGGCGTGGCTGGCCGTCAGTGCGATGGCCTACCTGCGGATCCGGCAGGGCGACCCGGAGCGGCACCGCGAGTGGATGATCCGCAGTTTCGCCCTCAGCTTCGCGGCGCCGGTGTTGCGGCTCGAGCAGGTGGCCTTCGCGGCGTCCGGCGTCGACTTCGCGACGGCGTACGTGGCCGTGGCGTGGCTGGCGTGGCTGCCGAACCTGCTCGCGGCCGAGGCGTACGTGCGCTGGACCCGCGGACGGACCGCGCCGAGAGCGGCCGCTACATGACGCTCCCCGACGCATCGAACGCTCCGCGCGCTCTCCACGTGCTCTCGACATCTCCACGCTAGGATGCAGCGATGCGCGCTCGTTCGATCCTGCTCGCCCTGCTCCTCGCCGTGGCAGGGGCGGCACCGCTGCATCCCACCGCGGCGCAGTCGCTGCCGTTGGGGGACGGCCGTGTCGGCACCCGGCCCGAGGTCGGCTACGTAGACGCCTGCAGCACCACCTTCCGTGCGGGCGGCGCGCGGCACGCCGGACCGTGGATCGACGGGGCCACCTGGTATCCTTCCCTGAAGCCGCACGTCCTGGGGGACGTGACGTGGCCCCAGGCCAGCTTCACGCTGACGCAACAGGGGGAAGCGCTCGACGTGAGGAGCAACGGTCTGCCCGTCGGCGAGCCCACCGGCACCTTCCCCATCGCCAGGTCGGACCCGGCCTACGCCTTCGACACCAACCCGAACGCGATCGTGCCGCAAGACCTGTCGTTCGCGATCCCGGCGGCCCCGACCGAAGCCGCACAGCCGAGCTGCCTGCCGATGGGCATGATCGGCTTCACCACGACCGGCGTGGCGCTGTACAGCGCCCTCGACGATGCCGGGCGCGACGCGGCCGCGCACGAGATCCAGGACCTGTGTGACGGCCACCCTCAGGGCAAGGGGCAGTATCACTACCACAGCAGCTCCCCCTGCCTGCCGGGGGCGCAGACCGACGGTCTGGTGGGGTACGCGCTCGACGGCTACCCCATCCTCGGCATGCGCGACGCCGACGGCGCGTTGATCACCAACGCCGACCTCGACGCCTGTCACGGGCGCCACGAGAACGTGACCGTCGACGGCCGCTCCTACGACTACGCCTACCGCCTCACACAGGCCTACCCCTACACCCTCGGGTGCTTCACCGGGGTCGTCGATCCGAGCACGATCCGGGCGTTGCGGCGGGCCATGGGGCCGCCCAGGGGGCGCCCCTAGGCGACCGGCAACGGACCGAGCGTCCGCGTCGGAGGCTCCGCCGAAGGCATCTGCCGCCAGCCCCGCTGCCCTCCCGGCCGCCAGCCGCCCTAACGGTCGACCAGCAGTGGGAACGGGTTGATGGCACGCCACGCGCACGCATCGGCGGGGCTCTCGTATACGCCGAAGTGCAGGTGCGTGGGCGTGGTCGCGGCGTCGCCGCTGTTCCCGACGGACCCGAGCACGGTATCGGTCGTGACGTGCTGACCCTCGCGGAGGTCCTCGGCGAAGGCGTCCATGTGGGTGTAGAAGAAGCGCCGCCCGCCGCCCCCCACCACGGTGACGGAGTTGCCGCCCAGGCTCAGGCTCTCGATGCTGTACACGAAGCCGGGCGCGGCGGCCCGGATCGGCGTACCCCTCGGCGCGAAGATGTCGACGCCCTCATGGACGCGACCACCGGCGCGGGCCGCCCCCCAGGTGTCGGCCACCTGCCGAACCAGCACGCCCTCGACCGGCATGCGCAGGACCGCGTCCACCTCCGCCCCGACCTTGGCGAGGAAGCGCGGAAGCAGGGTCGCGTACCGGGCGCGCATCTCGAAGCGCAGCCGTTCCGCCTCGCTCGCGGGCGTGCGCTGGCGGGCCGGGCACACCAGGTCGACCAGCTCGGGGCGCACGTCGGGATAGGCGGGGTCGGGCAACGTCTGGCCGGCCGCGAAGGCGCTCCACGCGGTCCCCCAGAAGACGAGCGCGCATCCGACGATCCACCGGGCGGGACGGACGGCCACGACCCTACAGATAGCACCTACGGGCGCCCGGCGCCGTGCCGGATCGGGTCGGCCAGCCGTCGCCGGAACCCGGCCGCCGTCTCGGCGTCGGGGATCTGCGCCGCCAGTTGATCGACCACCGCGTCGGCACACGCGCCCGCGTGGGCTGCGCGGTCCACCTCCCCGCCCGCAGCCCACCAACGCGCCGCATCGCGCCAGGCGCCGGCCTCGTCGAGGGGGAGGCCCGCGTCGTTCCAGATCTTGGCGGCGGCCTCGAAGGCGGCGGCCGCCGGCGAAGCCGCGCCCGACCACGCGGCCTCGAAGGCCCGCCCCTCCAACACGGTAGCGGCGCCCTCCCCCGCTCCCAACAGGTCGCCTGCCGAGCGAACCGCCGCGACCGCGGCCCGCATCAACGATCGTTCGGGCGCACCCCGCGCTCGGGACGGCGACCGCTCGGGTGGCAGCCACCACCGCAGCACGTCCCGCAGCCCGATCAAGCACGCATCGTCCAACGGCACGCCCGAGGTGCACAGCTCGGCCAGGCGCGACGCCGTGGCCTCGGCCGAGGTCGCGTCGCCCACGGCGACGGCGTGACGTAGGCACGCGCGCAGGTACGGGATGCGGTGTTGCGGCTCGACCATGCGGTCGAGCGCTCCCGCGAAGGTCCGAAGGGACGCTCCCGCCGGCGCCACCCTGCCCAGATCGAGATCCACGCCGACCAGGGCGAGCGCGATGGCGGCCGCCTTGAAGTTGTCCTTCCCCGCCCTCGTCACCAGCGCTTCGAGAGCAGGCCGATCGCGGAACGCACGCACCCAGCGTCCGTACCGCCATGCGACCGCCCACGCGCCCACCCGTCCGGCGCCCTCCATGGTGAACAGCTGGTACGAAGCCGCGTAGTCGCGGAGCTCGTCGAAGATCTCCAGGGCGCGATCCGCGTCGCCGGCGCTGGCGTGCATGTTCCCGAGGTTGAACGAGGCGCGACAGGCGTCGTACACCAGGCCGAGCCGTCGCGCGTCCTCGAAGCTCCGGCGCATCATGGCGAGCCCTTCGTCGCGGCGCTCGGGGACGAAGAAGGCGAGCGCGGACCCGACGTTGATCGAGGCGTGCACGACGACGTCCTCGGCGCCCACACGCTCCGCGATGGCGAGCGCCCGCGTCCCCCAGGCCACCGCGTCCTCGGCCTCCGACGCCACCATGTGCAACTGCGAGATGCAGCTCACCGCTCTCGCCATGGCGGGGCTCTCGGGGCCCTGCTCGAGCGACGCCAGGGCGCGATGGAAGGCCTTCAGCGCGTGCCCGTGCTCGGTGCGCTCGTAGAGCACGCGTGCCAGGGTCAGCTCCGCGATCCCGGCCCGCTGTTCGTCGCCGGCCTCCAGGAAGGTGTCCCGCGCCTCCGTCAGGGCGGGCACCGCTTCCTCGAAGCGACCCCGAAGCCACAGGGCTTCGCCGAGCGACGTGAGCAGGCCGGCGCGCCACAGGGCGTCGGGCTCCTGCGCCAGACCGGCCGCATCCTGGTAGTGCACGATCGCCTCTTCGAGCGCACCGGCGCTGCGTGCTCGGTCCCCCGCCTTCACCAGGAACCCGGCCGCGTGCACGGGGTCCGACCCTCGCCGCAGGTGGTGCGCCAGCACGCCCGGATCGGCGTCCGGACCGTGGAGCGCCTCGAGCGCAGCGGCGACGGCGGCGTGGAGGTGGCGCCGCTCTCCGGCATCGATGCCGTCGTAGACGAAACGTTGAATTAGGTCGTGCCGGAAGCGATGCCGCACGACACGGCGCCAGCCCTCCACCTGCACCTCGCCCTGTACCACCAGCCCGTGCCGGCGAGCGAGCTCGCCGAGATAGCGCGCGACCCTGCCTCCGTCGACCTCCAGGACCTGCGCCACCACCTCGGCCGTGAACGTGCTCCCTTCGACGCTGGCCACCCGCAGCACGTCCGACGCATCCGGGCCCACACGCGCCAGACGCTGCGCCAGAGCCCCGGTCACCCGCGCGGGCACGTCGTCCCAACGGATCGCCCGCGCCACGGTCCACCGCCCCGTGGGCCCCCGGACGAGATCCCCGCGCTCCTCGAGGTGCCGGAGCAACTCCACCGTCAGCAGCGGCTGCCCGCCGGTCTGGCGCCACAACGCCTGCCGGAAGTCCACGTCGAAGTCGTTGGGCTCGGCGTCGAGGTAGCCCTCGAGGAACGCCCTTCCATCGGCCTTCGCGAGATCGATCACGACCTCGCCGTGGCGACGCTCGAGCTCCCGGATGACGACCTCGAGCACGTGCGCCTGCCCCGCAGGCGAAGGCGAGAGATCCGCCGGACGGAACGCACCCACCAGCAGCAGCCGCTCCCTGCGGAGGCTCCGCCCCAGGTGCAAGAGCACCTCCGCCGAGCTGCGGTCGATCCACTGGAGGTCGTCGAGCAGGATCACGATCGTAGCGTCCTCCGCGATGCCGGCCAGGAACGCGGAGATCTCGCTCCGTCGCGCCTCCTCTGGTAGCCCGAACGCGCTGGACGGAATCGTGGACGCCGGCCCGGCCGCGAGCCCGGGCATGCCTTCGAGCAGCCGCGGCGCCACCATGACGTCGATCAGGTGGGGGCTGCGCTCGAGCAGCAGCTGGCGAGCGCGAGGCGCGAGCCGGAGCACGCGGCTCGCCCGCGCGGCATCCAGCAGACCGTCCGGGCCGCCCGCCCGCACGTCGCCCAGCGCCTGGCCGAGGACCTGCCGGAACGGCAGGAAGGGGTCGCCCGCGCCGACGTAGGCGTTCCCCCCACCGGTCAGCACCACCAGGTCCGGGTCGCGCTGCAACGCCCGCGCGGCGAACGCGCCGAGCAGCGCGGACTTGCCCTGCCCCGCCTCCCCCGCGACCAGCATCATGCGCGGGTCCCCTGCGAGAGCCCGCTGGAGCCCGTTCTGGAGCGCGGACAGTTCCTCGCGCCGGGCCACGAAGCGACGACCTGCTTCGCGGTCCTTCCCCCGGTCACCGGACGAGGATCTGGGGCGGACGTGCGCGGCCGGCTCGCCCCCGCGGGCGACGGCGGCGCCCGCCGGCACCTCCACCAGCCCGGTCGCCGGTTCCGGCGGCTCCTCGGCCCACCCTTCGCGCGCGAACCGGACGAAGGCCCCGGCCTCGTCCTCCGCGATCCCGAGCGCCCGCGCCAGTCCCTCGGCCATCCGCACCGAGGGCCGGCGCTCGTCCGACTCGAGCTTGCGGATCATCGCCACGGAACAACCCGCCAGCGCCGCCAGCTGGCGCTGGGTCAGGTCGAGCGCACGCCGCCTGCGATACAGCCAGCGGCCGAACAGCGTCGAATCGAGCATCGGGACCCCCAGGGCTCCAGACTCCAGGTCGTCACAACGTGAACGTGAGTAGCGATTGTAGCACCCCATCCGGGCGACGTCCCGTAGCGCTCACCGCCACCAGCGACGCCGGCGAACCGCGTCCCATGAGCGTCAGTGCGTCTCGACACGACGCACGCGGAGGGAGATCCCATGCTCGACACCGCCACCATCAAACGACTCGCCGACACGCTGGACGGTCACGTGATCCGCCCCGGCGACGAGGCCTACGACGAGGCGCGCGGGCTCTGGAACGGCATGATCGACCGCCGCCCCGAGGCCGTGGTGCGCTGCGCGTCGGCGTCGGACGTGGCCCGCACGCTGCGCTTCGCCCGCGCAGAAGGCTTGCCCGTGGCGGTGCGGGGCGGGGGGCACGGCGTGGCCGGGCGCGCCAGCGTCGAGGGCGGGGTCGTGATCGACCTCTCGTCGATGCGCGACGTCACGGTCGATGTCGAGGCCCGCACGGCCCGCGTCGAGGCAGGCGCCACCTGGGCGGACGTCGACCGCGTCACCCAGGCCCACGGGCTCGCCACGACGGGCGGCATCGACTCACGCACCGGCGTCGGCGGCTTGACGCTCGGGGGCGGCCAGGGGTGGCTCGCACGCCGCCACGGCCTCACCATCGACAACCTGATGGCCGTCGATCTGGTCACGGCGGACGGCACCCTCGTGCATGCCTGTACCAACGAGCATTCCGATCTGTTCTGGGCGCTGCGTGGGGGAAGCGGGAACTTCGGCGTCGCGGTGGCGTTCACCTACCGGCTGCATCCGGTGGGGCCGGAGATCCTCACGGCGCAGGTCTACTACCCCGTCGAGGACGCGGCCGCTGCGCTCCGCGCCTACCGCCGGTTGATCGACGGTGCACCCGACGAGCTGGCGTGCTACGCCCTGATCATGCACGTGCCGCCGGTCGCTCCGTTCCCGGAAGACCGCTTCGGCAGCGTCGCGATCGCGCTGGTCGGGTGCTGGTTCGGCCCGGTGGACGAGGGGGCCGCGCGGTTCGAGCCGCTCCTGGAGGTCGGCGATCCCATGCTCTCGGCCGTCGTTCCCATGCCCTACGAGACCTGGCAACGCAGCTTCGATGCCGGCACCCCCGACGGCGCCCGCTACTACTACAAGACGCACTACCTGCGCGAGCTCTCCGATGGCGCGCTCGACGCGCTGGTCGAGCTCGCGCCGGGGCTCGAGGGGCCGCTCAGCATGGTGGGCATCGAGGGCCTCGGCGGGGCGGTGGCCCGGGTCGATCCCGCGGCCACGGCCTTCCCGCACCGCGACGCCGCCTTCTCCGTGGGATTCTGGGGCGGCTGGCTCGACGCCTCCGACGACGCCTCGATCCGTGCCTGGGTCCGTTCCGCGTGGCAGGACGTTGCGCCGTTCGCGACCGGCGGCGGCTACGTCAACTACATGGACCAAGACGACGAACGCGCCACGTCCGCGTTCGGCCGGAACCTTGCGCGCCTGCAAGAGGTGAAGGCACGCTACGACCCCGAGGACGTGTTCCGCGGGAACCAGCTCCTGAAACCGCAACCGGCGCCTTGAGCCCGGTGAACGGCTCGTAGCGCGGGATGGTGGGCGAGGAGCACCGCGCGCCGTTGGGCCGCAGGCACCGCAACGGCCGAGCCCCACCCGGGCTTCGCCGCGAGCCCGGCGTGCCGGCTCGCGCGTGAAGTCCCTGGTGTGGCGCACGCCCGCGCGTGCGGCGTCAGCGCGCTTCGATCAACCGGATGGTGGTGCGGTCGCCCGCGTCACCGTACTGGCTCGAGCACGGGAACGGCAGGTCCTCCGCCAGCGCCATCTCGATCGGCGCGCTGCCATCGTCCATCTCGAGCCGCAGCACCACGCACGTGTGGCCGGCGATCGTCTCGCTCTTGTCCATGTAGATGCTGCCCATGCCGGCCACCCGCACCGGCTCGCTGCGCACGTGGATGTCCTCCTTGCCCAGCAGCATCGGCAACATCATGAAGGCCGGACCGTAGAACACCATCATCGGCCCGAGCGCCAGCGCGCCCAGCATCGAGCCGCCCAGCGCGGCGGTGCTGAGGTCGTCGTGGGAGACGCCCGTCTGGGTCACCTTCATGGTGGTGGCGGTGTCGTAGCTGTCACCCTTCTGGGTGATGTCGAGCGTGATGGTCGCGCTCTGGGGACCGTCGCCACTGTCGACCGTCATCTCCCAGGTGTAGCTGTGGCTGCCGGTGGGGAAGGCGTCCGGACTCCACTGGAACGCCAGAGCGGATCCGGTGGCCAGCAGAGCCACCGCGGCCATGAGGCGGATGGTTTGGCGCATGCGCATGCCCCTCCTAAAGGACGCGTCCAGCCTAGCGTGCTCAGGGGACGCGAGCGCGGCGGCCGGCACAGCCGAGGCTCGAGCGCCCGATCCCTTCATCTCTTCCCGCGGTCGTTGACAACGAAGCGGCGGCGTACTATCATCCAAACCTATATCACTATGTGATACGCCCGGGGGTGATCGGGAGCGGTAACGGGTGACGGACCAGTACGTGATCCACTCGGCCTACCGGACGCTGCAGGTGCTGCTGGCGTTCGCCGCCCCACCGCATCGCTACAGCCTGCCTGAGCTGATGGACGCCATGGACGTCGAGAAGGGGCAGCTCTACCGCTCCCTGAAGACGCTGGAGAAGGCCGGCTTCGTGCGCGTGGACAGCGACAGCCGCTTCGCGTTGACGCCCATGGTCAACGTGTTGAGCGCCGCCTTCGCGGGCAGCCGGCACGCCTCGCTGGTGGAGATCGCCGGGCCCTTCCTCGACGAGCTGGCCCGCGAGACCGGAGAGTCGGTCAACCTCTTCGTACTCGCCGCCGACCGCGCCGTGTGCGTGGACAGCCGCGAGAGTCGGCAGTTGGTCCGGTTGACCTCGCCGTTGGGCATCTCAGCGCCACTCCACGCCGGCGCCGTCCCCAAGGCGATGCTCGCCCGCCTGCCCACCTCGACGTGGGAACGGGTGCTGGCCCAGCTCGACGAGCTCCCCCGCTACACCGACGCCACCGAGCTCGACCCGGAGCGACTCCGCGCCGAGCTCGAGACCATCCGCCAACGCGGCTACTCCGTCAGCGACGAGGATTACGACGCCTCGGCGCGCGGCGTGGGAGCCGCCATCTTGGACGCCTCCTCCCAGGTGGTGGGAGGCGTCAGCGTCGGCGGGCCGTCGTTCCGGGTGGACGACGCGACCCTCGACCGATTCGGAGCGCTCATCACCCGGGTGGCTCGAGCGATGTCGAAGACGCTCGGCTACGCGAGCTGAGACGAGGAGGAGTCCATGCCTAGGAAGACCGGCCCACACCTCACGACCCGCCTACTGGCCCTGCTGGCCGCCCTCGCGATCTTCACGATCGCCACGGCCCAGACGCCGAACTACGACCCCAACGGCAGCCTGACGTTCGTGACCAACGCCGATCCCACGCTCAACCCGTGGACCCCCGGCGCCGTCATCGAGTCGAATCTGGTCAACACCATCCTGTTCGACCAGCTCACGCGCTACTCGACGAAGGATCTGACGCCCTCCCCCGACCTGGCAACGAGCTGGGAAGCCGCCCCGGACGCTCTGTCCTGGACCTTCCACCTGCGCCAGGGCGTGAAGTGGTCGGACGGCAAGCCCTTCGGCGCGGCCGACGTAGCGTTCACGTTCAACAAGGTGATCCTGAACAAGGCGCTCGGCGCCAACAACTCCAGCGTCTTCTCGCCCGTCGACCACGTCGAGGTCGTCGACCCGAACACCGTGCGCTTCGTGCTCAAGAGCCCGTTCTCGTCGCTGCCGTACTACCTGGCGTACTTCGCGGGCATGCTGCCGGCGCACGTGCTCGAGAGCGCTCCCAACCCGCTGCAGGTCGCCAGCTTCAACAAGTCCAACCCGGTGGTGACGGGCCCGTTCAAGGTCGCCGAGTTCGTGCCGGGGTCCTACGTGCGGCTCGAGCCCAACCCCGACTACTGGGGCCAGGCGCCGAAGGTCAAGACCATCGTCTTCAAGGTAGTGGCGGACCCCAACACGCAGCTCGCGCAGCTCCTGGCCGGTGACGTCGACATGGTGACGGTCACCAACCCGACGCTGCTCGCCGGCGTCGAGCGCAACCCCAACCTCGAGGTCCTGCGCCAGAGCCAGAACATCTGGTACTGGGTGGCGCTCAACCAGAGCGACCCGCGCTTCACCGACGTGCGCGTGCGCCAGGCGCTGCTCACGGCGATCGACCGCCAGGCGATCATCGACTCCGTGCTGAAGGGCTACGGCACCGTCGCCACCGGCCCCATCGCGCCGCTCCAGAAGGCCTTCTACGACGGCAGCGTGCCCTCCTATCCCTACGACCCCGCGCGCGCCAAGCAGCTCATGGCCGACGCCGGCTGGACGCCGGGCCCCGACGGCATCCTGCAGAAGGACGGCAAGAAGCTCACCATCACCGTCCCCACCGGGCAGTTCGGCTACCTCGTCAACGCCACCCTGCTGGTCCAGCAGTACTGGAAGGCGATCGGCGTCGACGCCAAGCTCAACGTCATGGAGTGGAACGCCTACATCCAGGACGTGGTGGTGAAGCGCAACTACCAGGCCACGCTGGCATGGTGGAGCACCCCGCCCACCCCCGACATCACCCCCTACTTCAGCACCGCCGCGGCCGAGAAGGGGAACAACATCCCCAACTACAAGAACGCCGAGCTCGACGCTCTGATGGCCAAGGCGCGCGCGGCCACCAACGTCGACGACGAGGTGACGGTCGTCAAGGCCATCGAGGCGAACGTCGCCCAGAACCTCCCCTACCTGTTCCTCTGGTACCCCGACATCATCACCGTGCTGAACAAGAAGGTGGGCGGCATGGCGACGATCAACACGCCGACCGCCTTCCAGTACTCCGCCGACTGGTACGTCAAGCGCTAGCGAGGATCTAGAAGGTGACCGCGTACATCATCCGTAGGCTCATGCAGGGCGTCGTCGTCCTGTTCCTGATCTCCGCGGTCACCTTCTTCCTGATCAACCTCGCCCCCGGCGGGCCCTCCTCGGCGGTGAGCTTCCAGAGCACCGCCGCGGAGCGCGAGGCCGTACTCAAGCAGTACGGCCTCGACAAGCCCGTCATGGTCCGCTACGTCGACTGGTTGAGCCAGGCCGTGCGCGGCAACCTCGGTACCTCGCTCAACCAGGGCCTGCCGGTGGCGCGGCTGCTGGCCCAGCGGGCGGGCGCCACGCTCGAACTGGGGCTCACCGCCCTGTTCCTGGCGACCCTCGGCGGCGTCCTGCTGGGCATCGTGGCGGCCGGCTTCCGGAACCGCTGGCCCGACCACGTCGTCAGCGCACTGTCCGCCCTGGGCATGGCCATCCCCGGCTTCTGGCTCGGCATCGTGGTGATCATCGTGTTCGCGGTGCACCTCGGCTGGCTGCCGACGTCGGGCGTGTTCTCGGTGGGCAAGCAGTTCTCGCTGGCCGACCGGCTGCGCCACCTGGCGCTCCCTGCCGGCGTGCTGGCCTTCACCTTGATGCCCAACATCGTGCGGGTGACGCGCTCGGCGCTGTTGGAGGTGACCCACTCCGACTACGTGCGCACCGCCCACGCCAAGGGACTGCTGCCGCGCGTGGTGCTGCTCAAGCACACCTTCAAGAACGCGCTGGTGCCGGTGCTGGCCATCCTCGGCCTGGTGACCACGGTGCTGTTCTCGGGCTCCGTGGTGATCGAGAGCGTGTTCGGCTGGGCCGGCCTGGGCCGCTTGGCGATCGAGGCCGCCAACGGCCGCGACTACCCCGTCATCCTGGGCGTGACCCTGCTCGCCGGAGCCTTCGTGGTGGTGGTCAACCTGCTGGTCGACCTGCTCTACGCCGCGGTCGATCCGAGGATCCGCCATGGCTGACGTGCTGGCCGCTCCCCGGCCGCGCCGCTCCCGGCTGGTCCGGCGCGTCGCGCGCCACCCGATCGGCATCGCCGCCGCCGCCGTGATCGTGGTGCTGCTCGTGATGGTCACCCTGGGGCCGGTGCTCTACGGGCAGTCGCCCGAGACCGCCAACCCGGCCGAGAGCCTGGCCTCACCCGGCGCCCAGCACTGGCTCGGTACCGACGAGCTCGGCCGCGACGTGTTCGCGCGCATCCTCGCCGGCGGCCGCGTATCGCTCGCAGTGGGCCTGCTCTCGATGCTGGTGGGGCTCACCCTCGGGACCCTGGTCGGCGGCCTGTCCGGCTACTTCGGCGGCCGCACCGAGATGCTGCTGATGCGGACGGTGGACGTCTTCATGGCGATCCCCGCCTTCTTCCTGATCCTTGTCATCATCACCGCCTTCGGCAACCACCCGGCAACCGTCATCGTGACCGTGGGGCTCGGGTTCTGGGCCCAGATGGCCCGCGTGGTCCACGCCGAGTTCAGCAAGTACCGCAACGCCGAGTTCGTCGAGGCGACCCACGCCCTGGGAGCGTCGCACCCGCGCACCATGACGCTCCACATCCTGCCGCAGGTGGTGCCGCAGGCGATCGTGCTGGCCACGTTGGGGGTCGGCTGGTCGATCCTCAGCGAAGCGGCCCTGAGCTATCTGGGTCTCGGCATCCAGCCACCCCTGGCTTCCTGGGGAAGCATGCTGCAGAACGCGCAGGCCTACCTGTGGGCCAAGCCCATGCTGGCCATCTATCCGGGGCTCTTCATCGCCCTCACCGTGCTCGCCTTCAACACACTCGGAAACGCGCTGCGCGACGTCCTCGACCCGCGCGACGTGTGAGCCGCCCCCGCCGCCCGGACTCCGCCGCGGCGCGCCGAAACCAAGGAGATCCCATGCCCAAGAAGCGCTTCAACGGCTACCGTTCGTACCAGTACCTGGAAGCCGGCAAGGACTACAAGGCCTTCCGCCTGGCACCTGAGGTCGACCGCGTGGCCAGCACCCCGGTGCCGGTGAGCGAGGACGAGGCGGCGCGGGTGGAGCGCCTGTTCGAGCGCTACCCGATGGTGTCGCTGCACGACCACTGCTTCGTCGCCCCCGACGATCTCGGCGAGTTCATGGAGTTCCGCCGCTGGGGCCGCGACTTCACCGGCTACGAGGGCCTCAGCGTCTCCGGCCTCGACGCCGTGTTCGACAACCTCATGGACGGCACCGCGATGATCACCTCGCGCGGCGGCTGGAAGTGGGACGACGTCGTCTACGACATCGGCATGCGGCTTTCCGACATCGCACACCAGGACTTCGTGACCATCGCCACGCGCACCGAGCACATCCGTCAGGCCAAGGCCAACGGCCAGGTCGCCATGGTGCTGTCGCTCGAAGGCGCCGCCATGATCGAGAACGAGCTCGACCGGCTCGATATCCTCTACGGCTTCGGCGTGCGCGCCGTGGGCATCGCCTACAGCGAGGGCAACGCCCTGGGGGCGGGCCTCAAGGAGCCGGGCGACGGCGGCCTGACGATGTTCGGCCGACAGGCGGTGGAGCGCATGAACAAGCTCGGTATCGCCATCGACGTCTCCCACTCAGGCGACCGGACCGCGATGGACACCATCGAGGCCAGCAGCAGACCGATCTTCATCACCCACGCCGGCGCCCGCAGCCTGTGGGACTCGCGGCGCCTGAAGCCCGACGAGGTCATCCAGGCCTGCGCCGCCAAGGGCGGGGTCATCGGCATCGAGGCCGCGCCGCACACCACCATCACCCGCAACCAGCCCCGCCACACCATCGAGTCGTTCATGGAGCACTTCGAGTACTGCGTCGACCTGGTCGGCATCGACCACGTAGCGTTCGGCCCCGACGTGCTCTTCGGCGACCACGTGGGCCTGCACAAGGCTCTCTCCACCGCACTCTCCATCGGAGCGGCCCACGGCAAGGCCGAACACCCCAAGGTCGACTGGGTCGACGGGCTGGAGAGCCCCGCCGAGGCGTTCCGCAACATCGTGCGCTGGTTGGTGAAGCACGACTACTCGGACGAGGCCATCGCCAAGGTCGTTGGCGGCAACGTGCTGCGCGTGCTCGACGAGGTGTGGGTCTGATGCCGCGCATCACCGTCAACGGCGTCGAGCTCGCCTACGACGACAGCGGCGGCAACAAGACGGCGCTGGTGGCGCTGCACGGCGGGCCCGGCATGGGCAACCGCGCCGGCAACTGGCACGCCTTCGCCCCGTTCAGGGAGCGCTTCCGGGTCGTCGCCTACGACCACCGCGGTTGTGGCGCATCGGACGACGCGCCCCCCTACAGCCACGACCAGTTCTGCGACGACCTCGAACAGCTCCGCCAGGCGCTCGGGCTGGGCAAGATCGTGCTGGCCGGCGGCTCCTACGGCGGCATGCTGGCGCTCGAGTACGCTCTGCGCCATCAGCAGAACCTTCACGCGCTGGTGCTGCGCGACACCGTCGCCAACAACCGCTTCCACGACGTGGCCAAGCAGCGCGCGCTGGCCAGCGGCTTCCCCATGGACGAGGCGGCGCTCGACCGACTGTTCGCGGGTGAGACCACCAACGACGACGACTTCCGCGCGCTCATCCGTATGATCATGCCGCTGTACACGGTGGAGCATGATCCCGAGCGAGAGGCCCGGGCGGTGGACGCGATGCAGCTCCACTACCAGACGCACAACTGGGCCTTCGGCCGCAACCAGGCCACCTACGACGTCACCGATCGGCTGCACGAGATCACCGTGCCCACCCTGATCACGGCCGGCCGCCACGACTGGGTGACCCCGCTCGAGGCCAACGAGGAAGTCGCCGCCGGCATCCCGGGCGCCGAGCTGGTGGTGTTCGAGCACAGCGGCCATTCGCCGCAGGAGGAGGAGCGCGAGCGCTGGCTCGAGGTGGTCGGCGCCTTCCTGG
>CAZTTB010000039.1:0-16977 GCA_964616005.1 uncultured bacterium
CCCCGCGCCCATCGGCTAGGTGGTGTAGTCGGCGTTGATGCGCACGTACTCGGCGCTGAGGTCGCACCCCCAGGCCTCGCCGACGGCCTCGCCCGCGGCCAGATCGATCTCGACGATGACCTCCTCGGCGCGCATCTTCTCCGACACGGCGGCCGCATCGAAGCCCAGCAGGCTTCCGCGGTAGACCACGACCCCCTGCAGGCCGATGCGGAGGTTGGCCAGGTCGGAGACGGCGCCGGACCGCCCGACCGCGGCGAGGATACGGCCCCAGTTGGGGTCGGCGCCGTGGACGGCGGCCTTGACCAGGTTGCTGCCGACGACCGATCGCGCGGCGGCGCGGGCCTCGGCGCCAGTGCGGGCGCCGGTGACCCGCACCGTCAGCAGCCGTGTCGCGCCCTCGCCGTCGCGCGCGACCTTGCGGGCGAGCTTGACGACGACCTCTTCGAGGGCCTCGACGAACTCGTGCTTGTCGGCGCCGATCTGGCGCGACGAGAGCGCCACCGCCATGTCGTTGGTGGAGGTGTCGCCGTCGACCGTCACCTGGTTCAGGGTGCGCTCGACGATGCCGGGCCACACGGCGCGGAGGTCGTCCTGGCTGATGTCGGCGTCGGTGAGGACGAACGCGAGCAGGGTGGCCATGGAGGGGTGGATCATGCCCGAGCCCTTGGCGATGCCCAGGATGCGACTGCCGCCGCGCAGGGTGGCGCCGACTTGCTTGGGGGTGGTGTCGGTGGTGAGGATGGCGTCGGCGAAAGCCCCCGAGTCCTCGCCCAGGGCGGACGTCAGCCCCGGGATGGCCTCCCGGATCCTGTCGACCGGCAGCGTCTGCCCGATCACGCCGGTACTGGCTGTGAGCATGTCCTGCACGCGCGCCAGCGCCAGTGCCGAGGCGACCGCGCCGGCCATGTCCTCGTTGTCCCAGATGCCGCGTTCGCCGGTGGCGCAGTTCGCGTTGCCGCTGTTCACCACGATGCCGCGGACGGCGGCGCCGCTGGTGAAGCGGGAGCGGTTGCGTGACACGCACGGCGCCTTGACGACGTTGTCGGTGCTCATCAGGGCCCAGGCCAGCGGGTACGGGGAGTACACCAGGCCCAGGTCGGGGCGTCCCGACGCCTTCAGGCCCGCCGTCACCCCGGCGATCTCGAATCCCATCGGCACCTTCACGGCCACATCCCCCCTCGCGTGAGGCCCTGCGCCTCGTCGAAGCCGAAAGCCACGTTGAACGCCTGCACGGCCTGACCGGCCGCACCCTTGCCTAGGTTGTCGATGGCACAGAACGCCGCCACGGTTCGCGCGCGGGCATCGTAGCGCACGCTCAGCACCGCCCGGTCGCTGCCGGCGGCCGCCTTCGTCTGCGGAAGGTCGTCCTGCACGACGACCAGCGGGTCCCCCGCGTAGTAGTCGCGGAAGACCTGGAGCAGGCGCTCGTCGGACAGCTCCTGCGGATCGGCGGGCTGCGTGGTGCAGGTCGCCAGGATGCCGCGCGACATCGGTACCAGGTGCGGGTTGAAGCTCACCGTGTAGGGGGTGAAGGGTTCGTGTGTCGCGAGCCGCTTGCCGCCGGCCCGCGCGCGCCCCACCGTAGCTTCGATCTCGGCGGTGTGGCGGTGCGTGCCGGCCACCTTGTAGGGTCGGGCGCTCTCGTTGACCTCGGTGAAGTGCAGCGCCTGGCTCGGCGCCCGGCCTGCCCCCGACACGCCGGTGATGATGTCGCACACAGCGCTCGGCCCGAGATGGCCGGCCGCCGCCAGCGGCGCCAGCGCCAGGCTGGCGGCGGTGGCGTTACAGCCTGGGCTGGCGATGAGGCGGGCGCCCGCCAGCTCATCGCGGTGGAGCTCGACCAGACCGTAGCGCGCCAGGGCGTACAGCTCGGGGTGTGGGTGCTCGACGCCGTACCAACGCGCGTAGGTCTCCGGGTCGAGGCGGAAATCGGCCGACAGATCGACGACCGCCACGTTCGCCTCCAGCGCCTGCTTCACCAGCGGCGCGGTGGCGCCGTGCGGAGTGGCGCAGAAGACCACGTCACAGGCCTCCAGCACGGCCTCGTTGCTCTCGAAACGCAGGCCCGGCTGGAGCCCGGCGAACTGGGGCCAGCAGGCCTCGATCGGATCGCCCTGGTACTGTCGCGACCCCGCGGCCGTCAGCGTGACGCCGATGTGACGACCGAGGCGCTCGATCAGGCCCGCGCCGCCGTAGCCGCTCGCACCCAGCACACCGACGCGAAGTGGCCCGCTCATCTACTCCTCCGGATCCGCCAGCAGTTGCACCAACGCGGCCTTGTGGGCGTGGAGACGGTTCTCGGCCTGGTCGAAGACGACGCTCCGTTCGTGATAGACGGCATCCTCGGTGCACTCCTCGCCGTAGTGGGCGGGCAGGTCATGCATGAACACGCCGCGCGGCGACAGGCTCTCGAACCAAGCCGGGGTGATGGTGTAACCGGCGAACGCCTTGCGGCGGGCCTCGGCCTCCTCCTCCATGCCCATCGAGATCCACACGTCGGTGTACAGGGCGTCCGCCCCTTCGGCGGCCGCGCGCGGGTCGCGCACGATGCGGATGTCTCCGCCCCGCTCCCGTGCGCTCGCCAGCACCCTGGCGTCGGGGTCGAAGCCCTCCGGGCAGGCGATGGTCAACTGCACGCCGGCATGGGTGGCCGCCTCGATGTGCGAATTGCAGACGTTGTTGCCGTCACCGACGAAGGTGAGCTTCAACCCACGCAACTCGCCGAAGGTCTCGCGTAGCGTCATGTAGTCCGCCAGCAACTGGCACGGGTGCGCCAGATCGGACAGGGCGTTGATGACGGGGACGTCGGCGTGCCGCGCCAGCCCGGTCAAGGTGTCGTGGCCGTAGGTCCGGGCCATGATGCCCTCGACCCAGCGCTCCAGGTTGTGGGCGACATCACGGATGGTCTCGCGCACACCCCAGCCGATGTAGTTCTGGCTGAGCAGGACCGAATGCCCACCGAGCTGCGCCATGGCGATGTCGAAGGTCGAGCGCGTGCGCAGCGACTGCTTCTCGAAGATCATGGCGATGGTCTTGTGCTTCAGGAGCTCGGGCCGATCGCCGTTCTTCCAGGCGCGCTTCAGTTGCACCCCACTGTCGATCAGGCCGTGGAACTCCTCGGAGCTCACCTCCGCCAGCGACAACAGGTCGCGCCCCCTCAGGCTCGGCACTCGCAAGACATCCATGCGCACCCCTCTCCGGTGACCGGCTCACGCCTGATGCGCGGCCCTGACGGCCCCGGGCGAATGGTTCCGACTCTACCACGGTGCGCCTGCGGTCCTCGGGGCCGGCGGCGGCCCGCAACCGCGCACTCGACCCGCGTTCTGTGCCGGCTCTCAGGCTACGCCGAGCAGGCCCAGGTACCACGTCACGATGTCGTGGCCGACGAACAGGGCCAGCAGGCCGCCCACCAGCAGCGCCGGTCCGAAGGGGATGACGCGGTCGCCGCCGAACATGCGGGCAACGATGCCTGCGATCGCGCCCAGCGTGACGGAGAGCAGGAGGCCGACCAGGAATGCCTCCCAGCCGAGGAGCGCGCCGAGCACTGCCGCCAGCTTGACGTCGCCGAAGCCCATCGCGACGGGTTCTGCGTCGGCCTCGTCCTCCGCTTCTGCCTCCGCGCCGGTCGACGCGTCCTTGAGCCACCAGAAGACGGCGCCGATGACGGCCCAGATGCCGGCCGCCAGCACGCTGCCGCCGAGCGCGACGGCCGGGGCGACGGTGAAGCTCGTCGTCGACAGCACCAGCGCCACCGCCCACAGCCCGTAGAGGGGCCCCTCGGGTAGGCGCACGGGGCGCCGCGCGATGAGATTGACCAGCACGCTGACCGCGCCCAGTGCCACCCCGACCTGCCATCCGCCGACCGCTCCGCCCAGCGCCGCGAGGTTGGCCTGATCCAGGCTGATGGGCCACAGCCGCTCGCGCGTGTCCGCGAACCGACGGAGCACCAGGGCGCCGAGGCGGTTGATCAGCAGCAGCACCCCGGCGCCCGCCGCCGCCCCGGCCAGGGCGGCGTCCGGGGTGGGCAACCCGCGGTCCGGTGCGTAGAGCAGACTGCCGGCCAGCGCCAGCGCCAGCGCGGGCAGCGTCAGCACGTCGGGAAGGACGAAGTGATCGAGGTCGATGAGCGCCGCCATCAGCAGCATCGCCAGGACCGCCATCAGCGGCAGCGCGCTGAGCCCGGCGTCGAGCGGGGGCCAGCGCAGCACCAGGGCCACGAACAGCGCCGCCATCGCGGTCTCCACCAGCGGGTAGCGCCAGCTGATCGGCGCCCCGCACGAGCGGCACCGACCGCGGAGGGCCAGGAACGACAGCAGTGGCACCAGCTCGAGCGGTCCCAGGCGGTGGTTGCACGTCGGGCAGTGGCTGCCCGGGAAGACGATCGACTCACGGCGGGGGAGCCGGTAGACGACCACGTTGCCGAAGCTCCCCACCAGCGCGCCGAGCACGCCGGCGAACACCGCTACGAGCGAGCTCACCGCCGTCCTGCCGGGACGGGCCGGGAGCCGGGGAGGGCGCACGGCCCGGGGCGAGAACATGGGAGAGATCGTGACACAGACGTAACCTCGCGAGACCTAGCTTCTCATCATGCTGGTGGTAGACTAGCCGCGCTATGAAGAGACTCACCCTCGCCGCACTCGCCGCCGTGCTGCTCGTCGCCTTGGTGGCGGCCAGCCCGAGCGTGCAGAACCAGCCCGCCCACATCGCGTTCGTCGATTCGCAGGCCGCCATCAATGCCCACCCAGCGGGCAAGAAGGCCGACCAGCTCAAGCAGCAGGCGCAGACCGAGATCGACGGTATCCGTTCCAAGATCGACGCCCTGTCGCAGAAGCAGCAGCAGGGGCAGCAGCTCACGCCGCAGGAGAGCGAACGCTACCAGACCCTGGTCACGACGCTCAACGCCGTTCAGAAGCGCTACCAGACCGACATCCAGAACGCCGCGCAGCCGGCGGTCGCCGCGGTGAACACGGCGATCAAGGAGGTCGCCCAGCAGGACGGCTACACCATCGTGCTGGACTCGCGCGCCGCGGGCAGCGGCGGCAGCGGCCTGGTCGTCTACGCCGACCAGAACCTCGACATCACGCCGCAGGTCATCGACCAGATGAAGAAGGACGGCGCCATTCCGGCCTCCGGCGGCTAGAGCGCACCGGGAGGCTCGTCCGGACCGTAGCCGGACGCTCCAGGGCGCTGGGAACGGTCGGCCCCGCCGCGAAGCAAGCGCGGCGGGGCCGTGTCGTTGGGCTCCTCGGGAGCGCGGCGCCCCCGGCGAGGGGGCGGCGTTCAAGCCTCGCGCTCGGCGCGCAGTGCCGCCAGCACGGCCAGGTCGTCGTCGTCGAGCGGGGCACGCTCGAGCAGGTCGGGACGCCGGGCCAGGGTGCGCTTCAGGGCCTCGCGCCGGCGCCATGCGTCGATGCGGGCGTGGTGGCCCGACCGCAGCACCTCGGGCACTTCCGCGTCCTCGAAGACCAGCGGGCGGGTGTACTCCGGGTAGTCCAGGAGCCCGGTGGTGAAGGAGTCCTGGCGATGGCTCTCGGCGTCGCCCAGCGCCCCGGGCAGCAGCCGCGCCACCGCTTCCAGGATGCACAGCGCGGGCAGCTCACCGCCCATGAGCACGAAATCGCCGACGGATACCTCGCGGGTCACCAGCGCTTCGGCGCGGGCGTCGAAGCCCTCGTAGCGGCCGGCGATCAACACCAGGTGTTGCAGGCCCGCCAAGTGCTCGACGAGTGCCTGGTCGAGCGACCTACCGGCGGGGGAGAGGAGCACCGTCTCGTCGGGGGGCGGCGCGTCGCGCTGGGCTTCGCGCACGGCCGCCGCGGCGACGTCGACGCGGATGACCATGCCGGCGCCACCGCCGTAGGGTGCGTCGTCGACGCGTCCGGTGCGGTTGCCGGCGAAGCGCCGCAGGTCGCGTGTCTCGACCGAGAGCAGGCCCCGCTCGATGGCGCGGCCGAGCAGCGCTTCCTGCAGATAGGGTGTGACGAGTTGCGGGAACAGGGTGTAGACGGTGACCTTCACGTGGGATCGAGCAGCCCCTCGGGGGGGTCGACGAGCTCGACCCGGCCGGCCTGCACCACCACGTAGGGGGCATTCAACGGCACCAGCACATCGCCGCCGGCGGTGAGGATCACCAGCAACGGGTTGACCGCGTCGTGGCGGACCTCGCGCACGTGTCCCACGGCGTGCCCCAGCTGCACCACCTCGGCGCCCGTCAGCGACGAGACGTCGTCCGTGTCGGCGGGCAGGACCGACGACGGTGCGAACACCTCCGCTCCCGTGAGCCGCTGGGCGTCGTCGCGATCACGCACGCCCTGCAGGTAGAGCAGGATGGCGTCGCCGTGCATGCGAACCTGTCGGATCGATGCCGGACCGTATCCCATCACGAAGACGCGTTCCGCCCGGTCGAGCGCGAGCGGGCCTGCGGCCGGCACGGGATGGAGCCGGACTCCGCCGTCGAGCTGGAACGCCCGTCCCAGAACGCCGATCTTGATGAACCCTTCGGGGGGGATGGTGGCTGTGGGGTCTCCGGGCACGCGCCCTCTCCCGGGCCGGAAGCGGGCCCCGCGCCCTAGTCGATCAGCTGGACCTCGACGCGCTGCCGGCCGTCGGCAGCCGCCCGCGCCAGCGTGCGGATGGCGTTGATCACGCGGCCGCCGCGACCGATCACTCGCCCGGCGTCGTCGGGCGCGCAACGGATCTCGATGCGCAGACCCTTGTCGCCGCGCTGCGCCGTGATGCCGAGCTGCTCGGGTTCGGCAACGAGGTTCTGGACGATGTAGGTGACGAGCTCGAGGGGCATCGCGCGCCTCGCCTAGGCCCGGCCTAGGCTCGAGCCTCCGCGCGGCGTACGTAGTCGGCCCGCTTCTTGGCCTGTACGCCCGGCACGCTCACGCCGGCCTTCTCCAGCAGGCGGACCACGGTATCGGTGGGTTGAGCACCCTGCTCGAGCCAGTAGCTGGCGCGCTCAGCTTCGACCCGCAAAGCGTTGGGGGTCGTCTCGCGCGGATCGTAGTAGCCGATCTGTT
The DNA here is from genome assembly GCA_964616005.1 of uncultured bacterium. GTDB lineage: Bacteria > Deinococcota > Deinococci > Deinococcales > Trueperaceae > JASBRS01. The sequence continues at coordinate 7,026 of CAZTTB010000039.1, forward strand.
CGATGTAGTCGGCGCTGCGCTTCTTGCGCGCGTCCACCACGACCATCCGGTAGTGGGGGTTGCGCTTGGAGCCCATGCGCGTCAGGCGGATCTTGACCATGCTTCCTCCGTCGGTCGGGCACGCGGACCTTACGCCGCAGCCGTCGCAGTGGTCCAGTCTACACGGTTCCCCGGCGCCGGCGCAAAGCCGCCGGCCGGTGCCCGCGGCCGACGCGGCCGCGGGCACCGGGCATCAGCCCCGGAAGCCCGGGGGCATGCGCTTGCCCGGCGTACGGCGGCCCATGCGCTTCATCATCTTGCGCATCTCCTCGTAGTTGCGCATGAGGCGGTTCACGTCCTGCACCGTCGTTCCCGATCCGCGCGCGATGCGCTTGCGGCGGCTGGCGTTGAGCAAGCGCGGCTTGAGGCGTTCCTGCTCGGTCATGCTCGAGATGATCGCTTCGACCCTCAAGATCTCGCGCTCGTCGACCCCTTCGGCCGGCAGTACCTTGGACGCGCCCGGGATCATCTTCAGCACGTCGCCGAACGAGCCCATCTGCTTGATCCGGCGCATCTGCGTGAGCATGTCCTGCAGGCTGAAGTCCGATAGGCTCCTGGAGTCCAGCTCGTCCTCGTCGCCCTCTAGCGCCCGGGCCTTCTCGATGAGGGTGAGCACGTCGCCCATCCCCAGGATGCGTCCCGCGATACGGTCTGGATGGAACGGCTCCAGCCCATCGATCTTCTCGCTCATGCCGGCGAAGTAGACGGGCTTGCCGGTCACGTGCCGGGCCGACAGCGCCGCACCGCCGCGGGCGTCACCGTCGAGCTTGGTCATCACCAGGCCGGTGACGCCGACGCGCTCGTCGAAGGTGTTGGCCACCGGCAGCGACTGTTGCCCTGTCATGGCGTCGACCACCAGGATGCGCTCGCTCGGGCCGATCTGATCGCGGAGCTGCACCAGCTGCTCCATCAGGGCGTCGTCGATCTGCAGGCGGCCGGCCGTGTCGACGATCACCAGGTCGCGGAAGTCCTGCCGCAGGTGCGCCTCCAGGCGCCGGGCGATGCTCGCGGGCGCCTCGTCGTCCTGCACCTCGAAGACCGGCACCCCGATCTGCCTTCCCAGCACCTTGAGCTGCTCGCGCGCGGCCGGGCGCTGGGTGTCGGCGGCCACCAGCAGTGGGCGGCGGCCCTGGCCTTTGTACTTGTAGGCCAGCTTACCGGCGGTGGTGGTCTTGCCGGCGCCCTGCAGGCCCATGAGCATCCAGACGTTGCGGTCGTTGGCGAGCGTGGGCTGCACGGCCTTGCCGCCGAGGACCTCGACCAGTTCCTCCTGCACGATGGCGATGACGCGCTGATCGGGGTTGAGCGACATCAGCGTGTCGGAGCCGATGGCCTTCTCCTGGACGCGCTTGGTGAAGTCGCGGGCGACCTCGAGGTTGACGTCGGCCTCCAGCAGGGCGATGCGCACCTCGCGCAGGGCCGCCTTGACATCGGCCTCGCTCAGGCGGCCCCTGCCGCGCAGGCCGTCGAACACGCTTTGCAGTCGGTCGCCGAGGCTCTGGAACATGGGCTCGCATTCTACCGTGCGCCCCGGCGCCGTCCGTGGCGGCAGCGCTACCGGGCGCGCCGGGCTCTGCCGTTTACCTGGACTCCCAGCGGCTTCATGGCGCGTTCAACTGCCGGTGGTAGACTCGGCACATGGCGATCCCACGGCACAACCGTTCCCTGCACGGCGTTCTCGGGCGCGCGTTGGCGCTGGCGGTGCTGTGCGGGGTGGGTGTGCTGGCTCCGGCGGCGCACGCCCAGCTGTTGGCGGACGTGATGGTGAGCACCGCCATCTCCGCGAAGTTCGACCCCTCGCTGAGCCTGCCCCGCGGTACCTTGCGGGCCGTCGGAAAGGGGACGGAGGCGGTGATCGCGCGGGTACCCGATCGGGACCGCTGGACCGACTGGGAAGTCTACGAGGCCAGCGGGCTCCTCAAGAGCCTGCAGGCCGGTTACGTCCACAACATCGAGACGGCGTTCGCTGTCGACGGCTACTTCCAGTCCGACCGCACCGAGCAGACGGTCGGTGCCGAGGACCGCACCCACATCGTGTTCCAGGGGAACGACGGGGAACGCCTGCTGTACGTGATCCGAACGTCACAGGAGGTCGTATGGCTCACCGCACGATCGAAATGACGGGCCGGCCGGGCGTGCGCCCCGGCGTCCTGCTGTGCGCCTTGCTGGCGCTCGGCCTGTTCGCGGCCGCGGCTGCCCAGCGACCGGCGAACGCCGACCAGCTCTTCAAGCAGGCGCAGCAGGCGCAGCAGCAGGCCATCTCCCTGAGCGAGCCGCCGCACCCCGACCAGCCGCACTGGAGCCTGGCCTGGCGGACGGGCGAGCAGGCGCTGCAGGCCGCGCCCCACGACACCGCCATCGAGCGGTTCCTGGCGCGCACGTACAGCACGCTCAACTGGTACGTGCGTGCCTACAATATGTGGCTCGCCTACCTCGATGACGGTGGTTCGCTCGGCGACATGAGCGGCCTGGCGGCGGACGCCGTGAGCAACACCGCGATGTTCGAGGAGGCCGGCACGCAGCTCGGGTTCCTGCGCTACCAGGCCGGCGACAAGGCGGCGGCGCTGAGCTACTACCAGAAGGTGCACGAGATCTTGCCCGACGACCCGCTGGCGCTGCGCTGGCTGGGGAGGATCTACTACGAGCAGGGCGACCCGCAGAAGGCGCTGCCGTACTGGCAGGCGTTGGTCGGCGTGAAACCCGACGACCAGGCCGCACGCTACTACCTGCAGCGCACGCAGGAGCAGCTCCGTGTGGGCGTGAACGCCAGCGACGCCTATCAGCGCGGCCTCGACCTGTACGACAAGGGATCGAAGCAGCAGGCGCTGAGCCTGTTCGAGCAGGCCCTGTCGGCGAACCCCGACTTCACCGATGCGGCGGTATGGGCGGGCCGGACCGCGCTCGACCTGGGCCGGCCGGAGACCGCCGTGGGCTACTGGAAGCGGGTCACCCAGGCCCGTCCAAGCGATAAGGGCGCCGCCTACTTCCTCCAGCTCGCGCAGGCCGAGGCGACCTGGGGGACGGCCGCCGGGGAGGCCTTCTACGAGGGGCAATCGCTGTACCAGAAGGGGCAGGTCCAGGCCGCCAACAACGCCTTCGTCACGGCGTTGCGGGCCAACAACGCCTACCTCGAGGCGTGGGTGTGGGCCGCCCGCACCAGCCAGGAACTCGGCAACTACGGTGATGCCATCCTGTACTGGCAGGGCGTGCTACAGCGCTCGCCCGGCGATAGCCGGGCCACGTACTTCCTCGATCAGGCCAAGCAACAGCTCGACTACGGCCCCGACGCCGGCAAGGCGTACGTTGCCGGGGTCCAGGAGTATCAGTCGGGCCAGTTCGACGCCGCCGAGAAGGACCTCAAGGCCGCCATCCAGGCGAACCCCGCCTTCCCCTCGGCCTGGGGCACACTCGGACGGCTCTACTTCCAGCAGCAGCGCTACGCCGATGCCGCCGATGCATTTGCTCATGCCCTGAAGCTGAAGCCCGACGATCAGAACTACGCCTACTTCGAACGGGAATCCAAACGCCTCGCGGGTCAGTGACCCCTCGCGGTGTAGAAGGCAGGAGCTCGGCATGAAGCAGTACGACCGCCTCACCGACGATTCAGGAACGCCTTATCTGGCGACCGACCTACCCGGGCTGGTGCTGACGCGCCTCCCGCTGCTGAACAAGAGCACGGCGTTCAGCCTGGAGGAGCGCAAGGAGCTCGGACTGGAAGGGTTGTTCCCGCCGCACGTGTCGACGCTCGGGGAACAGGTACAGCGTACCTACGCCAACTTCCAGCGCTTCACCACCAATCTCGACAAGCACATCTACCTGCGGGTCCTGCAGGACCGCAACGAGGTCCTGTTCTACGCCCTGATCCAGCGGCATCTCGAGGAGATGCTGCCGATCATCTACACCCCCACCGTGGCCGAGGCGGTCCAGAAGTTCAGCCTCATCTACCGCTGGCCGCGCGGTTTGGTGGTCAGCACGGAGAACATCGATCGCGTCGACGAGGTGTTCGAGAACACCCCCATCCCGGACGTGCGGCTGGTGGTCGCCACCGACTCCGAGGGCATCCTCGGCATCGGTGATCAGGGCTACGGCGGCATGGCCATCTGCATCGGCAAGCTCTCGATCTACACGGCCGCGGCGGGGATCGATCCGGCCACCACCCTGCCGATCGAGCTCGACGTCGGCACCAACCGGCAGGACCTGCTCGACGACCCCCTCTACCTGGGCGTGCGGCACGAGCGGCTGACGGGTCAGGCGTACGACGACTTCATGGAGCGTTTCGTGACGGCGTTCAAGAAGCGCTTCCCGGACGCCGTGCTGCAGTGGGAGGACTTCTCCAAGCAGAAGGCCTTCAGCGTTCTCGAACGCTATCAGGACGTCCTCCCCAGCTTCAACGACGACATCCAGGGCACCGGTGCGGTCGTGCTCGCCGGTCTGCTGGCGGCGGCTCGCAAGTCGCGCAGGCCGCTCACCGACGAGGTGTTCCTGGTCTACGGTGCAGGCGCCGGCGGGGTGGGTGTCGCCAGCCAGATCCGCGACGGCCTGATCCGTCAGGGGCTCGACCGGCGCCAGGCCTCCGAGCGGATCTTCGTGGTGGACTCGCGTGGCCTGGTGTTGAGCGATCGCCCGGGACTGGACGCCTACAAGGCCGACCTGGCGCAAGACCCTTCGCGCGTGGCGGGCTGGCAGGTGGCGGGTTCCATCCCGACGCTGCTCGAGACGGTCCGTCAGGGCAACGTCACGGCCCTCATCGGCCTCTCGGGTCAACGCGGCGGCTTCGACCAGGGCATCGTCGAGGCGGTGGCGGCCAACACCCCGTCGCCCATCGTGTTCCCGCTGTCGAACCCGACCGACTACTCGGAAGCGATCCCGGAGGACATCTACCGCTGGACCGACGGGCGCGCCATCGTCGCTACCGGCAGCCCCTTCCCCGAGGTCACCTGGAAGGGCGTGCGCTACAGCGTGGGCCAGGGCAACAACGCCTTCATCTTCCCGGGCCTGGGCCTCGGCGTGAAGGTGGCCCGAGCGAAGTCCGTGACGCCGGGCATGCTCAGCGCGGCGGCCGAGGCCCTCGCGGACTACACCGACCAGGGCCGCATCCTGCAGGGCGCGGTCTACCCACGGGTGAGTGCCATGCGCCGGGTGAGCCGCTACGTGGCCACTGCCGTAGCGCAGGAAGCGGTGAGTGCCGGCGTGGCGCGTGCGGAGCTGGGCGACGACCTGAGCGCGCGCATCGACGAAGCGATGTGGGAGGCGCGTTACCTCCCCATCCGAAGGCGCTGATCCGGTGCGTACGGTGGTGCTGCGCGTGGCTGCGCTGGCACTGCTACTTCTGCTGGCGTTGGTCGCCGTCATCACCGCACGCACCCTGCAACGGCTGCCCGATACCGTCGTCTACTTCATCGCCTCGGACGGCACGAGCTTCCACCTGACGCAGGCCTACCGGCGCGGCGGCCGCGGCGACGCCGCGGCCCGGGCCGAGCGCGCCGTGGCTGCGCTGGCTGCAGGCCCCACCCCGGACGAGGCCGCGCGGGGGCTGAGCAGCGCGGTGCCCGCCGACACGCGGGTACGGAGCGCGAAGCTGGCCGGCGGCATCCTGACGATCGACCTGTCCGCCGGCTTCGAGCGCGGAGGGGGCAGCGCCATGATGGTCGGACGCCTCAACCAGCTCTACTACACGTTGACCCGGCCGACGGACGTCAAGGGCGTGGTGCTCGAGATCGAGGGGCGACGGGTGACGACGTTCTCGGGCGAAGGGATCGAGGTCGCCAGTCCCTGGCGTCGCGCCGCTTTCCCCGAGCGGCCGGTGTGGTGATGAGGGCGGGCGCGCCAGCATGCAACCGATGAACGACCCGGCGCATCCTCCCTCCTGGGCCGAGGCACGGGAGTCGGCGCCGGTGACGGAGCGGTGACGGGCGGCCGCGTCCGAGCCGATGGGCGCCGCTGGGTGCGGCTGACCCTGACGGTCGTGTGCGCGTTGACGCTCACAGCGCCGGGGCTGGCGGCGGCACCCTTGTGGGCGTCGAGCCAGGGCAGGGACAGGGTGTTCCAGGCACTGGTCGACGTGTTCCGGGACCGCTACTGGGATCCCGGCTGGATGGACTGGCAGGCATGGGCCGACCGCTTCCGCACGGCGGCCGACGGGGCGGTCACGCGTTCCAGCTTCGACAGCGTCATGAGGCAGATGGTCGATGGCGTCCACGACGACCACTCGAGCTGGCTGGGTCTGGCCTCGTACCAGGGAGGTAGCACGGCTCCCCAGGCGACGCCCACCATCGGCGTCGAGACCGCCTACCTACAGGGTTCGGGGCTGGTCGTCACCCGGGTGCTGCCCGGCTCGCCTGCGGAGGACGCCGGCCTGCGTCGCGGCGACGTCATCACCAGGGTCGGGAGCGAAGCGCTCGACGGCGCCGCTCGCTGGGATGCAGGCACGGTGCTGAGCCGGGCGGTGCAACGCGGCGACGTCGCGCTCGGCCTGCGTCGCGGCTACGAGGCGTTCGATCGTATCCTGCACCCCGCGCTGTTGGCGCAGCGCAGCCTGGCCGAGCAGCCTGTCGGCCGGATGCTGGACGGCGCCACCGGCTACATCTACCTCCCCAGCCTCAACCTGCCCACCACCGGCGCGCGCTTCCACGAGATCCTGGGGGAGCTCGAGCGGCAGGGCGCTCGCTCGCTGATCCTGGACATGCGCGGCAACTACGGTGGGCGCCTGGGCCAGCTCGGGCTGGTGCTGGGCGCGTTCATCCAGGGCGCCTGGGGCCAGGCGGTCAGCCGTGGTGCGGTGGTGTGGCAGGGGCGTTACGCGGTCGTGGACGGTGAGGGCGTTTCGACCCTGGTGGCCGGCGATGGCACGGTGGTGGAGGAGGACCGGCTGGCGCGGCCGGTGCGCTTCGACGGGCCGCTGATCGTGCTGGTCGACGGTGAGAACAGCTCGGCCGGGGAGGTGGGACCGCTGGTGCTGCAGGACCTCGGACGGGCTCGGGTGGTGGGCGAGCGCACCCACGGCAACGTCGAGGCCGTGCAAGGCTTCACCTTGCCCGATGGCAGCGTGGTGATGGTGGCGGTCGCCAACCTGGAGGGGATCGACGGACGCGCCTTCGACGGCGGCGTCATCCCCGCGGTCACGGCGCAGGTCAGCTTGGAGGGGCTGGCGCGCGGCTACGACGCCCCGCTGGCGGCCGCCCGGGCGCTCCTCGAGAACCTGCCATTCGATCCCGGCCGGCTGTTCTGAGCCATCGCCCGCGCTTCGCGGGGCGTCGCCCCGGGAGCGCCCCCGGACGGCGCGCGAACGCCTCCAGGACGGGAGCGCGGCCACCTTTGGAGCGGTCTCCCGTCTAGGAACTCTCATGGAAAGCCCGTGGTACACTTCCTCTGCTTTGAGCCCCGAACGCATCACCAGATCGGTTTCCGCTGTGCACGAGGAAGATCGTGTGGTGCGCCCGACAGGATTCGAACCTGTGACCTTTCGCTCCGGAGGCGAACGCTCTATCCGGCTGAGCTACGGGCGCGCGAAGTCAACTAAGAAAGCTAACAGAGGCTCTGGGAGGAAGTCAAGGGAATGAAGTTCAACCGTCGCACCAACACGATCATCCTGTGGATCATCTCCATCGGGTTGCTGCTCGGCATGATCATCACCTTCACGCCGACGCTCGGGCGCCTCGGCGGGGGTGGCGGCGGCGCGAGCCACGGCTCGGTCGAGCTGCAGGTCAACGGGCAACCCATCTACCAGGACGCGGTGGCCCGCGCGCGCCAGAACCCGCTGTACAGCGCGGTGTCGCAGGGCGAAGTGGCCAACGACCTGCAGCTGTTGCTCGTCGACAACCTGATCCAGAACGCCGTGCTGTCGCAGGCCTCGGCCAAGATCCGCGTTTCCGGCGGCGAGGTCAACAAGTCGGTCGACGACTTCCGGAAATCGCGCGGCGTCGCGGGTCGCGGCAACGATCAGGCCTATCTCAACCTCATCGGCAACGCCGGCTTCACCGACGCCACCTTCCGCGACTACGTGCGCGAGTCGTTGCGGCAGACCAAGTGGGAGACGCAGCTCACCAAGGATGTCAAGGTGAGCGACGCCGAGGTGAAGGACTGGTACGACACGCACCCCACCAGCTATCAGAGCGACCCGCAGATCGTGGCCCGCGAGATCGTCGTCGACGATGCCGCCCTCGCCATCGAGCTGCAGAAGAAGGCGGTCGCCGGCGCCGACTTCGCCGCGCTCGCCAAGGCCAACAGCAAGGAGCTTGCCGATCGCGGCGGCGCGCTCGGTGCGGCCAAGGGGGAGAGCACGCCGCAGCCGGTCGGCAAGCCGGCGCTCCCCACCGCGGTGGCGGACGCCGCCTTCGGTTTGCAGGGTCCGGGCATCACCGATGTCGTCAGTGCCGCGGGGCGCTACTACATCGTCAAGGTCGAGTCCTACCTGCCGGCCGCGGCGAAGGCGTTCGACAAGGTCCAGGACCAGGTCAAAGCGGACGCCCTCAAGGCCAAGCAGACGGGCGTGGTGGAGCAGAAGATCGAGCAGCTCATGAGCGACGCGAAGGTCACGGTCCCCACGGGCAGCGAGCTCACCTACGACAACCCCACGGTGGCCAAGGTCGGCGACGCCAGCATCAAGGCCGCCGAGCTCGATCGTGCCACGTACACGAACCCGCAGATCCAGCAGGCGCTTTCGCCTCAGAGTGCTTCCCTGGTCACCCAGTTCTTCAAGCCGGCGGTGCTGGGACAGCTCATCGACACCTACGTGGCGTACCAGGGCGCGCAGTCGCTGAAGCTCCAACTGGTCGGGACCCGGCAGATGGTCGCACAGGCGGCACTCAACTACGTGTCGCGTGACGCCAAGGCCACGCCGGACGCGATGCAGAAGTACTACGACAGCAACACCTCGAGCTTCACCATCGCGGCGGAGGCCGAGGCTACGCGTGTCGACTTCACCAGCAAGGCCGGGGCGGAGGCCTTCCGATCGGCGATGCTGCAGGGCAAGCCCCTCGATGCCACCGCCAAGGCCGACAGCGGAACCGTCAAGGACCTCGGCACGGTGAAGCCCGGCGACCTGGTGACCGAGCTCGACACCGCGCTGTTCAAGACCGACGCCTTCAGCCCGCTCCCGAGCAGCAAACAGGGGATCTCCGACGTGCTGGTGCTGTCGCAGCCGGCGAAGACCAGCAGCTCGAGCAGCAGTTCGACCAGCAGTTCGACCTCCAGCGGCGCGGCCGCGGGGAGCAACGCGTCGCCGCCCAAGACGGTGGACACCTACGTGGTCCTGCTGGCCGTTCGCACGCCTCAGCGCACACGTACGTTCAACGAGGTCAAGGACCAGGTTCGCGCAGCGGTGCTCTCGAACCAGCAGCAGCAGCTCCGCACCGACTGGCTCGACAAGCTGAAGAAGCAGATCAAGGTCGAGAACGACCTGGCCAAGCTCCAGCAGCCGTCATCCGGCAGCGGCGGCACGACGGGCACGGGCGCCGGATCGACCGGCCCGGGCTCGAGCTCCGGCTCCAGTTCGGGCTCGAGCTCCGGTTCCAGCAGCTCGGGTTCGACGGGCTCCTCCGGAACGACGTCCAGCGGATCGTCGACCACGCCACCGGCCGCCAGCCCCGCCAACGGCTCGTCGGGGTCCGGCAAGACCGGCAGCGGCAACTAGTTCCAGACGGCGGGCGCTCCTCGGAGCGCCCGCCGACCGCACCAGCGGAGGTGGTTCCGTCATGCCCCGAGCCCTCCTGAGCGTTTCGGACAAGCGCGGTCTGGCAGACTTCGCGCGTGGCCTGAGCGGTCTCGGCTACGAGATCGTGTCGACCGGCGGTACCCTGCAGACGCTGCGCGATGCCGGGGTGCCCGCCGTCGCCGTGGCGGACGTCACCGGCTTCCCGGAGATCCTCGACGGTCGGGTCAAGACGCTGCACCCGCGCATCCACGGCGGCCTTCT
>CAZTTB010000040.1:0-16812 GCA_964616005.1 uncultured bacterium
TGATCGAGCACCTGCCCGGCGAGAGCCCGGAGCGGGTGGAGCGCACCATCGACGCGCACGTCCGCAACCTGCGCAAGAAGCTGGAGCGCGACCCGCGGAAGCCGCGCTACGTGGAGACCGTCTTCGGCGTCGGCTACCGTTTCAGGCCCGAGGCCTAGAGCGTGCGGTCGATCCGCACCAAGCTGACGCTCATCATCGTTGCCACCAGCGTGCTGGCGGTGGCGTTGGTGGGCGTCAGCGCGCGCTGGATCACCCACACCCAGTTCAACACCTTCCGTCTGGAGCAGACGCGCAGTGCCTTCATCGACGCTGCGACCGCTTACTACCAGGACCACGGCAACTGGGCGGGCGCCGAGACGGCCCTGCAGCGCGAGGTCGACCGCATCCTGGGAGTACCCGGCGGCGACCACCTGCGCCTCGAGGTCGCACCGAACGACGCGGGGTCCACCGGGTCGACCTCGACCGGGAGCTCCGCCTCGAACAGGACCCCGAACGCCGCGGCCCCGGCGGCTCCGCCGGCTGGACCGGGTACCCCGAGCGGCACCGACTCCGAAGGCCTGCGACCGTTGACGCCGGTCGGCGCCGCGGGCGCATTCGGGCCCGCCGATGGCACCAACGAGCGGTTCGAACGCCACAACCCCTTCGCTCTGGCCAACCCGAGGGGAGTGGTCGTCATCGGCAGCCTGCGCTGGCACCTGGGCGCGACCCTTCCCAGCCGTGTGCTCCTCCGCGGCACGCCGGTGACGCTCGACGGACGACGCATCGGCACGGTGACCTACAGCGCACCGCCCGAGCGGCGCACCTTGGAGCTCATCTACCTGCATCGCACCGGTCAGGCGATCTTCTACGCCGCCATCGCCGCGGCGGCGCTGGCCCTGCTGATCGGCGTGCTCGCCACGCGGCTGCTGACGCGCCCGATCCGCGACCTCACCAACGCCATCGGCAAGATGCGCGGCGGCGCGCTGGAGCAGACGGTGCCGATCCGCTCGCACGACGAGTTCGGCGAGATGGCACAGGCCTTCAACGACATGAGCGCCGACGTGGCGCGCGGTCAGCGCCTGCGCGAACAGATGACGGCGGACATCGCGCACGACCTGCGGACCCCGCTATCGGTGCTGACGGGCTACCTGGAAGGCATCCGCGAGGGCGTCCTCGACGCTACCCCCGCCACCATCGACACCATGTACACCGAGGCGGTACAGCTCCAGCACCTGGTGGAGGACCTGCGCACGTTGTCGATGGCGGACGCCGGCCAGCTACGGTTGCAGCGCGCGACGATAGGCGCCGCCGAGTTGCTGCAGGGGACCCTGCAGGCGTTCCAGCCGCTGGCCGAGCAAGCGGGGGTCGCCCTCGAGCTCGAGCTCGGTGACCCCCCTCCGGACCTGGACGTCGATCCCAGCCGCATGCGACAGGTCCTCGCCAATCTGGTCGGCAACGCCCTGCAGCACACCACCGCCGGCGGCCACGTAACGCTGAGCGCGCGCCGGCAGGGCGGCGACGCCGTCCTGAGCGTGGCGGACGACGGCGACGGCATCCCTGCCGATGCCTTGCCCCACATCTTCGAGCGCTTCTACCGGGTGGACGCCTCGCGCTCCGAGGGCGGCTCGGGCTCCGGCCTGGGACTGCCGATCGCGCGCTCGCTGGTGGAGGCGCACGGAGGCACCCTATCCGCCGAGAGCGAGGCGGGCCGCGGCAGCACCATCACCGTGCGGCTTCCCGTCGCCCCTTCCACACCACCGTCGACCGCGCGCTCCTAGGCCGCCTTGGCAGCCGCGCCGCGGTCGGGGCGCCCTCGGCGCTGTCGCTCAGCGGATGACGCGGCGCTGCATGCGCCATATCGCGAACACGCCGAGGGCCGTGCCCACCACCAACAGGTAGACGACGTCGTACCCGAGCCCCTGCCAGTGGCCGTTGATGATGCCGCGCAGCAGCCGCACCGCCCGATACAGCGGTGTCGCCTGTGCCACCCACACCAGCGAAACGGGGAAGCGCTCCTGCACCGGGAAGAAGATCCCGGAGAACAGGAACGACGGCGTGATGAACAGCGTGAAGAAGTAGGAGAACACGTCGATGATGTGGATGACCGAGGTGAAGGCCAGGCCGATGGCGCTGAAGCAGTACCCGACCAGAGCGATGGCGGGCACGGCCAGCAGCAACCGCCACGTCAGCGGCGTATCGAAGAACAGGGTGATCAACAGGAAGATGCCGCCGTAGATGACGGATCGGGTGACCGCCCACCACCACTCCCCCACCGCCACGTCCTCCATGTTGACGCGGGTGGTGACCATGGCGTCGTAGAGCTTGCCGAAGTGCAGCTTGACGAACACGTTATAGGTGGTCTCGAAGGCAGCGCCGTTCATGGCCGACGCCGCCACCAGCCCGGGCGCGATGTAGCTCAGATAGTCCTGGCCGAACTGTCCACCGCTGCTGACGTAGTAGCCCAGGCCGACACCGAGACCGAGCAGGTAGAACAGCGGCTCGAAGAAGTTCGGCAACAACCCGTAGTACCAGCGGTCGCGGTACACCCACAGGTTGCGCTGCCACACCCGGGCCGCGCTCCTGAGATCGATCACTCGGGTTCGTCCCATGCCCTCACTCCCTGAGCGCCCGTCCGGTGAGCTTGAGGAAGACGTCCTCCAGGTTGGCCGGCCGCACGAAGGCGCGCTCGAGCCGCCACCCCTGCCCGCGAAGGCTCGCCAACGCCGCGTCGGCGTCGTCGACGAAGACGCTCACCCGGTCGCCACTACGTACCGCGTCGAGTCCCAGCTTGCCGGCGGCGTCCTCGAGCCGGTGTCCCTCCCCGGCCTCGGCACGCGCCTCGATGACCAACGGCGGCAGGTGGTCGTGGATCAACGCCTGCGGGGCGCCCGAAGCGATGATGCTGCCGTGATCCATGATCACCAGCCGGTCGCACAGCCGCTCGGCCTCATCCATGTAGTGCGTGCTCATCATCAGTGTCTTGCCCTGCGTGCGCAACTCCTCGAGCTTGTTCCACAGGTTGAGGCGCACCTGCGGATCGAGGCCGGTGGTGGGCTCGTCGAGCACCACGATCTCCGGGTCGTTCATCAGCCCGCGCGCCAACGTCAAGCGCCGCTTCATGCCCCCCGACAGCTCGTCGACCATGACGTTGCGCTTCTCGACCAGGTCGGCGAAGACGAGCAGCTCTTCGGCACGCTGCCGGGCGCGGACGCCGGTGATGCCGTTGAACCGCGCGTAGATCAACAAGTTGTCCATCACACGGAGCTCGGTGTCGAGGTTGTCCATCTGCGGCACCACGCCGAGGCGTTGTTTGATGGCGCGGGCACGCTCGCCCGCCGCCATGCCCAGCACCCGCAACGTGCCCGATGTGCTGGGTGTGACCTGGTAGATCATCCGCATCAGCGTCGACTTGCCGGCGCCGTTGGGCCCGAGCATGCCGAAGAACTCGCCGCGGCGCACTTCGAAGCTCACGCCCTCCACGGCGTGAACGTCCCCGTATCGTTTGACCAGCGAAGCGACCTCGACGACGGCTTCGGTTGACGACATGCTCCTCCACGGGCGGTTGCGAGCGGTCCGCGCCATTGTAACGGCCCGTCGAGCCGGGTCGTGCGGGAGCCGGCACGGCAGGCGCGACGCCCCCGCCCGTCCGGACCACGGAAAGGGGCCCGCCGAGCGTCGGCAGGCCCCTCCTACGCCCGGAGGCAGGGGCGTCACGGACTACGTCAGCCGAGCTGACGTCAGGAGAACTCGTGCCCGAGGTTCTGCATCACCGCGAGCGCGAAGGCCATCACCCGGCGCGTGTCCGGGTCGTTGGCGGAGCGCAGGGCTCCGAAGATGCCGCCGACCGGCGGTACCTTCACGTCGGGGTACTGCGCCTGTCCGGCCTTGAGGGCGCGGGCCGCACGCTGGATCGCGTCGAGGACGAACGGATCGAGGATCAGCTCGCCCAGAACGGAGATCTTCCGCACCAGGCCCGTGAGCATGTCGTCGGTCATGCCGCTCTTCACGAGGTTCATCGTGCTGGCCAGACCGCGCACGGACTCCAGCGTGGATGGATCCACGAGGTGCTGGAGGGCGAGCTGCACGTCGCGGCTCTTGAGGCGGTCGAGCAGCTCGAGCATGCCGGGATCGAGGATCACCTCGCCCAGAACGGAGATCTTCCGCACCAGGCCCGTGAGCATCTCATCGGTCATGCCCGCCAGGGCCAGCGACACAGCTCCGTCGAGCTGACGCGACGGCGCCTGCTGCAGCGCGTCGAGGCGGGCTTCGATGGCATCCATCCTCTCGAGCACGCGGTCGAGCTTGCCCGCGAGGTCGTCGGCGGCGGTCTGCTTGATCTCGTTCGGCATGGTCGCCTCCGTTACAGCGCGCCCTTGGCGGTCAGCCAGTAGGCGTTGTTGTAGGCGAGCTTGGCCCAGTGGATCATCTTGGTCGGCTCGGGCACGGTCGGCGGCCGCTGGTAGTTGAACTCGATGAAGGTGGCGCTGTCGAGGCCGGCCTCCACGAAGCAGATCGTCTTGCCGTCGTAGCGGGCCACCGGATCCAGCCCGTGCACGCGCGCGATCACGTTCCTGGCCAGGTACGACGACTGGTAGTGGGCCACCGAGCCCGCCTTCGACACGGGCAGGTCGGTCGTGTCACCGAGCGCCCAGATGCCCTCCTGACCCTTCACGGCCAGCGTCTCCCGATCGGTCGGTACCCAGCCGCCGAGCAGCAGGCCGGACTCCTCCAGGTAGGCGGCGGCGCGGTGTTCGGGCACGGCGATGAGGACATCGAAGGGGACGTCCGTCCCCTCCATGCTCCTGAGCACCTTCTTCTCCGGGTCGATCGCCTCGACGTTGAAGAAGGTCTCGATGTTCACGTCGCGGCGCATCATCTCGGGCGACGCCCACTCCGCGCACTGCGGGATGCTGTGCGTGCGGTTGATGGGGTACGTGTAGGTCAGCTCGACCGTGTTGCGACGCCCGCGGAGGCGAAGCCAGTGATCGAGCATGAAGGTGATCTCCAGCGGCGCGACGGGGCACATGTGCGGCACACCGATGACGGAGACGACGACCCGGCCCTCCTCCAGCGCGTCGAGCTTGGCGTGCAAGCGCATGGAGGCGTCCTCGTCGTAGAACCAGTCGCCGGCCTCGACGAGGCCGGGTGTCGCGGCCGGGTCGAGCCGGGCGCCGCTGGCGAGGATGAGTTGATCGTACGGGTAGCTGGCGTCGCTCTCCACCATCACCTGGCGGTGCTCGGTGTCGACGCGCGTCACGCGCTCGAGCCGCACCTTCACGTACGGGCTCACGAGCTCGCGGACCGGTCGGCGGATCCGCTCGGACGACTCCAGCCCCAGCGTCAGATACAGGAATCCCGGCTTGTACACCTGGTCCGGCTGGTCGCTGAGGAGCGTGACCTCCACCTTGGCGTCCCGGATCTCCTCCTCCAGGCCCTCGGCGAGGTGATTGGCGGTGATGGTCCCGGCGGGCCCCCCGCCGATGATGACGATCCTGTGCATGCTGTGCCTCCTGTGAGCGTCCCGGATCGGGCCGTCGACCGGCGGCCGGGTCCGGGACGATGGGGTCCGACGGGCGCTACTTGGTCTTGCGAACGACGAAGCGGTGGTACTCGCCGTGATCTTCGTTGGACAGCAGTTCGTAGCCGATCTTGTCGACCCACTCCGGGATGTCCTTGTTCGAGCCGGGGTCGGACGACAGCACCGCGACGGACTCGCCGACGGTCGATGCCTTGATGCCGCGGATCAGCTCCATCAGCGGGCCGGGGCAAGCGCTTCCGCGCGCGTCGATCTCCTGCTTGACATTGGTGTCAGCCATGGTTGGATTTCCTTCCTCGTGGTCGAACCCGTGGGCTCAGAAGACCAGGACCTCGGCATCGTCACACATGGAGATGAATCCGGCGACACCCTTCTCGCCGTCGACGATGTCCTCCAGGTCCTCCATCTTCATGCCGAACATGTCCTGCGTCATGCTGCAGGAGTAGACCTTGATGTCGCCGATCTCCTTGGCGGTCTTCAGCGTCTGCATCCAGGGGTTGATGCCCATGCTCTGCATGCGCTCCTGCATCATGGCTCCGAACTCCTGGTATTCGGCCGGAAGCTTCTGCTGCGCAGGATCCTGCCAAGCACCCTTCTTGAACGCCATCAGGCCCCAGAAGGTCACGAACAGGGTGACCTCCTTACCCATGGCGACGGCACCGGACACGATCGTGGACATGGCCAGAAGCTTGTCGACCGTGCCGCTCATGACGATGATGTTGAGCTTGTCCTTCATGGTTCCTCGCCTCCACCCGCCCCCGTCGGTGTCATCGGCAGGCGGGACGTTTCCTTCGCGCCTGACAATATCCCTAGGGGGTTTGTGGACCAATGGACAAATGCCCTGACTACCGTCAGGGCCCGCTCAGGGACTCGCCATCGCGTACACTCAACGGCATGATCCCCGTGTTCGACGGCCACAACGACACGCTGCTGATGCATCTCGAGCATCCCGACCGTGACTTCTTCGAACGGCACGACGACGGCCACATCGACGAGCCACGCGCCAGGGACGGAGGGTTCGCAGGGGGTTTCTTCGCCATGTTCCCGCCGACGCAGCCCGGCAGCGAGCCCTTCATGAACCGCCGCGAGACCGACAGCGGCGGCTTCGTCACGCCGCCTGCGCCGCCCGTGGACGAGCTGCACGCCGTGCACTCCGAGAACCGCATGCTGAGCATCCTCTACCGGCTGGCCGCGACCGGCCGGGTACGCCTGGTGACCACGGCGGACGAGCTGCAGCGCAGCATCGACGAGGGCGTGCTGGCCGCTATCGCACACTTCGAAGGCGCCGAGGCCATCGACAGCGAGCTGGCCGCGCTCGATGTCTACTACCGTGCGGGCCTGCGCTCGTTGGGGATCGTCTGGAGCCGCGCCAACGCCTTCGGACACGGCGTGCCCTTCAGCTTCCCCAGCAGCCCCGACACGGGGCCCGGCCTCACCGCACTGGGGCGCCGGCTGGTCACGCGCTGCAACGAGCTCGGCATCATGATCGACCTGTCGCACATCACCGAGCGCGGCTTCTGGGACGTCGCCGAGCTCAGCCGGGCGCCCCTGGTCGCGACACACTCGAACGCCCACGCCGTGTGCCCGAGTCCCCGAAACCTCACCGACGAGCAGCTCGAGGCGGTACGGGCCTCGGACGGCATGGTCGGGCTCAACTTCGCGGTCGGGTTCCTCGATCCTTCGGGCGGTCACGACACCGACACCAGCCTCGACGTGATGGTGCGGCACATCGACCACCTGGTGGACAAGCTCGGGATCACGCGTGTGGGGCTCGGCTCCGATTTCGACGGCGCCCGCATCCCCGCCGCCATCGGTGACGTGGCGGGCGTCCAACGCCTGCTCGAGGCGCTCTCCGAGCACGGCTACGACGAGGACGCCCTGCTCAAGATCGCCCACCAGAACTGGGTCCGTGTGCTACGCAGCAGCTGGAAGGCCTGACGCAACCACCGTGACGGCGACGGCATGATGCCGAAGGCATGACGGGGGCGACATGACCCTGGAAGCCGCTCGGGCGTTGGCGACGGCGCTGATGGAACGGCACGGGCTGGAGGGCTGGAGCTTCACCTTCGACCGGGCGCGCAAGCGGCTCGGGTCGTGCCGGCCTTCGTCGCGGCGCATCACCCTGTCGGCAGCCTTGACCCGTCTCAACGACGAGGCCGTGGTGCGCGACACGATCCTCCATGAGATCGCTCACGCACTGACGCCCGGCGACGGCCATGGTACGCGCTGGCAAGCCGCCTGCCGGCGGCTCGGCGCCAGGCCCGAGCGGCTGGTGCCGGCGAGCGACGTCGTGCTGCCCGAGGCGCCCCATGCCCTGGTCTGCGATCGCTGCGGCAGCCGCTACCCGCGCTTCCGCCGCTCCCGCCTCCGCTACGCCTGCGGTCGCTGCCGGGCGGAAGCCGGCATCGAGGTTCCGCTGCGCTGGATGAGCGGCCGCAGCTCCGGACGGAGCTAGCCGAGCTTCACGGTCGACAGCGCGGCGAGGCGCGCCGGAACCTCGTCCGCCGGCATGGGCGCGGCCAGGTAGAAGCCCTGGACGGCATCGCACCCCACCCGCTCGAGCGCCCGCAGCTGCTCCGGTGTCTCCACCCCTTCGGCGACCACGCCGGCGCCCAGGCTGCGGCCCAGCGCCACCACCGCGGCCAGGATGCCCTCGTCGGCGGCCGACGCCGCCGTGCCCAGCCGACGGACGAAGCTACGGTCGAGCTTGATGGCGTCGAATGGCAGGTCCCGTAGGTAGGCCAGCGAAGCGTAGCCGGTGCCGAAGTCGTCGAGCGTCACCCGCGCCCCCAACGCCCGCAACTCCTCGAGCACCTCGGCGCCGCGGCGCGCGTCGAGCATGGCCGCGGTCTCGGTGATCTCGAACTCGACGCGTTGGGGCGGCACTCCGCACGAGCGGAGAACGTCGCGGACCCCGTCCACCAGCGCGGTGGAGCGGAGCTGGACGGGCGACAGGTTGACCGCCACCCGCTCCACGTCGAGCCCCTGGTCGATCCAGCTGCGGAGCTGCCCGCAGGCCTTCCGCAGCACCTGCAGACCCAGCTCACGGATCATGCCGGTCTCCTCGGCCAACGGGATGAAGGCGTCCGGCAACAGCAGCCCCCGCACCGGATGGCGCCAGCGCACCAGGGCCTCCACCCCGACCGCACGGCCCGTGGTGAGCCCCACCATCGGCTGGTAGTGGAGCACCAGCTGGTCCGAGCCGAGCGCCGCACGCAGCTCGCTCTCCAGCGCGAAGCGTTCGCGAGCGAGCACGTCCATCGCCGGCGTGAAGTAGGCGAAGGCGGCGCCGCCCCGGGTGCGGGCGCGCGCCAGCGCCAGCGAGGCGTTCTTGAGAAGGTCGGCGGGGTGCTCGGCGTGGTCGGGGAACACGGCGATGCCCAGGCGGGGACGTAGCGACGCCGCCCGTCCCGCCACTTCGACCGGCTCCTCCAGCGCGCCCAGCATGCGCGTCGCGACCTCGACCGCGTCGACCGCCTGCGACAGCGGGCCGGTCACCACAGCGAACTCATCGCGCGTCAGGCGCGCCACCGCCCCCGCATCGCCCAGCGCCACGCTCACGCGCCGGGCAGCGAGCCGCAGCAGCTCGTCGCCGGCCTCGGCCCCGAGGCTGTCCTTGAGGAGCTGATAACCCTGCAGATCGAGCACCAGCACCGCCGAGCGGCGGCCGTCGGCACGCCGCTCGGCCAGGGTGGCGACCAGCCGGTCCTCGAATCCGACACGGTTGAGCAGGTCGGTGAGCGCGTCGTGGCTACCGAGGTACTCGAGCTGGGCGGTCATCGCACGCCGCTCGGTGATGTCGTCGGCCACCTTCAGGTACTGGCGAACGCGACCGCTCTCGTCGGTGACGGCCGTGATCTGGGCCCGCTCCCAGGTGCGGCCGCCCCCCTTGGTGAGGTTCACCAGCTCGCCCCGCCACACGCCGTCCCGCCGAACCGTCTCGGCGATGTCGGCGAGCCGGGGGTTGTCAGTTCCGGGTGCATAGAGCTCCGCCACGTTGCGGCCCACCGCTTCCTCTTTGGAGAAGCCCGTGACCTCGCTGAAGCGGCGGTTGGCGTAGCGGATGCGCCCTCCGGCATCGATCAGCAGGACGGTGCTCGAGCCCTGCTCGACCGCCTGTCGAAGCTCGCGCAGCTCGTCGACATGGAGCTTGTCCTGCGTCACGTCCCGGACCTGGACCTTGAGGAACGTCTCGCCACCGATATCGAGGCGCAGCAGGTGCACCTCGCAGGTGAACGGCGTTCCGTCGGGCCGCACGTGGACCCACCCGAAATGCTGCTCCTCACCCGCCATGGCCGCGCCCATGCGGGCCTCGGCAGCGGCACGCGACTCCTGCCCATCCGGCTGGTAGGGGGGTGACAGCTCGTGGGGTCGACGCCCCAGGAAGCGTTCGCGCGGCAGGCCGAACACCGCCGCGGTACGGCTGTTGCACTCTACGAAGCGACCCTTCTGGATGAGGCCGATCGCGTCGTAGGCGTTCTCGAACAGGACCCTGAACTTCTCCTCGGCACGGAGCAAGCTGGAGAAGGCCCCGCGGTCGCCGCTGACGTCGGCCACCAGCACCAGCCTCGCCGGCGCGCCGCGGTAACGCAGCGCGAACACGCTCACCACCGCGTCGAACACGGTGCCGTCCTTGCGCCGGTGGCGGAAGGTATCCGCCAGCACGTAGGGAGGCTCACGTCCGGCGCGGGCAGTGAGCATGCGCTCGACCTCCTCGGCCGGACGGATGTCGAGCAGGGTCAACGTGGTGAACTCGTCTTCAGGGTAGCCGTAGTGGGTCACGGCCGCCGCGTTGACGGCGAGGACCCGTAGGGTATCCGGCTCGTAGACGATCATCGGTTGTGGGTGCGAGCGGAAGAACGCGGTGGCGCCGCTGCCCTTCTCAGCTCCTGTCCAATCGACCATGCCACGCCGCCTCGCTCGCGCCTTCGCGTCTCGACACCGCATCGGCTCCCCCGGACCACGGCGATCCTTAACGCGCAGCTTTTCCGGGCGATTCTATCCGACAGGATGGGCGTGACCCTGGGCGGCGCTCACGCCCTGCGGAGCGTCTCGGGAACCCGGTAGGCGAAGACCCAGGCAGCGCCCAGCCCCACGACGGCCACGGCCACGGCCGCCAGCCCCAGGTCCAGCACTTCCGCCACCACGCCCACCAGCAGCGGGCCCCCACTCGCACCCGCGTCCCCCACCAGGTTCCACACGCCGAGGAACTCGCCCAGTGCCTCACGGGGTGCCAGGTCGGCGCCCAGCGTCATCATGGTGCCGGCGCTCAGCCCGTTGCCGAGCCCGAGCGCGACGGCCACCACCAGCATTCCCACGAAGCCGTGGGTGAGCGGCACCAGCGCCAGCCCCACGGCCTGCGCCAGGAAGCTGGGGACGATGGCGAACTTCCGCCCCCAGCGATCCATCAGCCACCCGGCCGGGTAGAACAACGACAGGTCGGCGAAAGCCGATGCGGAGAGGATGATCCCGACGGTGCCGACGTCGAGGCCGAGAATCTGGCTGGCGTACAGCGGCAACAACACCTTGCGCCCGGCCCGCAGCATCTGGGCCATCAACTGCGCCAGCCCGGCGGTCGACAGCACGCCGGCGAACTGCCGTACCACGGCGAAGCGGGCCGCCGCCGCCGCTTTCGGCGGCGGGCTGGCGGGCACGAAGCGCAACACCCCCAGCAGCGCCACCAACGCCACCCCGGCGTAGAGCACGAACGGCGCGCGCAGTCCGAACGACGCCGCGACCAGTCCGCCGATCGCGGGACCCAGGAAGGCCCCGGCACGACTGACCCCGCCGAAGGTGGAGATCGCCCGGCCGCGCTTGCCGTTGTGCGTCGCCTCGGTCAGGAAGGCGTGGCGCGAGAGGTTGAACAGCGCCAGCCCGAAGCCCGACGTCAAGCGCAGCCCCAGGACCGGCAACACGCCGTGGCTGGGCACCAGCAGCAGCACCGACACACCGACCAGGGCCAACCCGCCGGCCATGACGATCTTCCCGCTGAAGCGCCTCAGGAGCGCGCCGGCAGGCACGTCGGCGATGAGCGTCCCGATGGCCTCGGCGCCCAGCACCAGACCCACCACGCTCAGCGACGCATGCAGGCTGCTGGCGAACAACGGCAGCGTCGGAACGAGCATGCCGTTGCAGAACGCCAACAGCAGCCCTGGGAGGTAGACGGCAGTGATCACGGCGATCCTGGAGCGTGGTGACGGCCAGACCTTCGACGGGCCAGCGGCGCGACGCCGGAGGTGAGTCTACCTCCGGGAGCCGCGCGCGACCTGGGGCGCGAGCGCCTCCATGACGACACGCCGGGCGCAGACGCCACAATGATGGGCGCCGCCCCGTCGGCGGCGCCCAACCCCGGAGAGGAGTCCTTCAGAAGCCTTCAGGCCTGCAACGGCCCTTCGGCAACCGCAGGCAACTGGAGCACGACGCGCCGGTCCTCGACACGACGTGAGTGGCCGCCCCAACTCACCACGTCCTTGAACGACAGCAGCAGCATGGTGACGAGCGCGGTCTGCATCCACGCGTCCTCGCTGTCTCGAACCCGAAGACGCAGGGAAGCGGCCGCCGCGTCGTACTGGACTTCGCAGCGTGCCGCCTGCAGGCGGCGTACGAGTTGGCGCAGGCGCTGGGCCGAGCCCTCCTCGTGGATCGCAGCCTGGTATTCGTAGAGCATCCGGAACCTCCGAGACCGATCACAACGCGAGTCGACGACCGTCCGACGCATGGCTGGCTTTTGCACAGCGTAGGTTCGTGGCCTCGGCGTGAGCCAGGGCCAATTGTCCTCCGGCGGTCGGTGCGTTCGTCAGGCGGCCTTCGTCCCGGACGGCACGGTCGCCGTCGTGGGCCAAGACCCGTGCAGCCGGAGTGCGCGCTCGTAGAACTCCACCAGGGTGCGTGTACTGCCCTCCCACGACCACAGCAGGCTGTCACGCCGGCCGCGTTCGGCGATGCGGCGGCGGCGGTCGGGATCGTCGATCAGCTCGCGCAGCGCCCGTGCCAACGCGGCACCCTCACCCGGTTCGACGAGGACGCCGTTGTCGCCGTCGCGAACGATGTGGGGGATGCCGCCGGCGCGGGCGGCGACCACGCACACGCCGGCCGCCATGGCCTCGATCGCAGCGAAGCCGAGCGTCTCGGAGTCCGACGGGAACGCGAACAGGTCCCCGCTCGCGTAGGCGGCCGACAGCTCATCGCCTTCCAGGAAGCCGGTGAACACCGTGTCGGTGCCGCTCAGCTCGCGCTGCAGCCAGTCCAGTGCGGGCCCTTCCCCAACCACTGCGAAGCGCACCCCGGCCAAGCGCCTCACCGCGTCGGCCAGCACATCGACGCGCTTCTCGAACGAGACCCGGCCGGCGTACACCACCAGCGGCCGTTCCGGCTCGCCGCCGCTGAGGCGCGCCCGCATGGCCTGGGTTGCCTTGCCCGGGTCGAAGCGCCGGCTGTCGACCGCCTTGGGCCACAGCCGCACCCGCCGGATGTGCAGGCCGCGCGCCAGCTCCACCATCTGCGGACTGGTGCAGAGGGTCACGTCGGCAAGGTTGTGCACCTCGCGGTCGACGATCTCGAGCGGGCGTTCCAACCACCCCAGGCCCAATCGCCGCACCACCTTGGGATCGGTGTGGAAGCTGGCGACCAACGGGAGCCGACGACGGCGCGCCCACAGCGCGCCCCAGCTCCCGAACACCACCGGGTTGACGACGTGCACCACGTCCGGGTCGAAGGCGGCGGCGGCGGCCGCCAACCGCGTTGACGGGAGGGCAACCTTCAGTTCGGGGTACCACGGGAAAGGCAGTCCGGGCGCCGCCACCACCGCGTAGCGGCCGTATCGGTCCGGAGCCGCAGGCGGCGCCAGGACCAGCACCTCGTGGCCCAGCTCCTGGAGGGCGTCCAGGGTGTGGACGAGGCGCGTCACGACGCCGTCGACCTTGGGGAGGAACGTCTCGGTGAAGATCGCGATGCGCACGACTCGATCCCAGATCTGTCCAGGGATTCTAACGCAACCGCTACGGGACCCGACGATCGGCGCATCGGGTCCCGCGGTCCGGCCGGTGGTCGCGGCGGGGGGAGCTCGTAGCGCTCTCCCCCTCGCCGGACCCCTCAGTTGTAGGCGCTCATCAGCTCGTCGAGCTGCTCCCTCGTCGGCCGCAGCAGATCGTCGCTGAGCGAGGAGAGGGCGCGGCCGTTGAGGCCGCTCACTTCGGCGAGCGACGGCCGGCTCTGGTCGTAGTAGATCAGGCCGGTGATGAACTCGTGGCTGTCCTCGGCCTGCTGCAGGCGCTGCATGGCCGCTCCCTTGTCGGTGGGGTCGTAGTTGGCCTCGAGGTTGTGAAGCTTGATCTTCGAGCCGTCGTGGAGCTGCACCGTGGTGGTCTCACCCGGCTCCTGCGCGTCGATGATGATCTCCTCGTCCGCGGGGAAGAAGCCGATGTCCTGGAGGGCGTGCTCGTGCTCGCGGCCGTAGGTGTAGCTCTTGGGCGACTCGTCCTCATTGTTGAACGCGACACAAGGGCTGATGATGTCGAGCACCGCCGTGCCGCGATGGCTGAGCGCGGCCTTGAGCAACTCGCGTACCTGTTTGGCGTCGCCGGCGAAGCTGCGCGCCACGAAGCCCGCGCCCGCCACCAGCGCCTCCATGCAGAGGTCGATGGCGGGGAAGTCGTTGTGTCCCGCGTACTTGAGGTCCTGGCCGTAGTCGGCGGTGGCCGAGAACTGCCCCTTGGTGAGGCCGTACACGCCGTTGTTCTCGACGACATAGACCATCCGCACGTTGCGGCGCACCAGGTGCTTGAACTGTCCCATGCCGATGCTGCCGGTATCACCGTCGCCGCTGATGCCCAGGCCGCGCAGGGTGTGGTTGGCCGTGAGCGCCCCGGTCGCCAGCGAGGGCATGCGACCGTGCAGCCCGTTGAAGCCGTGCGACTGACCCAGGAAGTAGGTGGGGGACTTGCTCGAGCAGCCGATACCCGACAGCTTGATGATCTCGTGCGGCTTCAGGTTGAGCTCGTACGCCACCTGGATGACCTGGTTGGCGATCGAGTTGTGGCCGCAGCCCTTGCACAACGTCGAGGTCTGGCCAGCGTAATCCGCCTTCGACATGCCCAGCAGGTTGACCTTCATGGTCCGTTCCATGAGCTCAGTTCCGTCCTTCCGCCAGTGTTGCGAGGATCTTCTCACGCACCCACGCCGCCGTCCAGGGCATGCCGTCAAGGAAGGCGACCGACTCGAGCCTCGTCGCGCAGTCATGGCACTCGGCCTTGAGGATCTCGAAGAGCTGCCCGTCGCGGTTCATCTCCATGACCACGACCCGATCGTGGGCCTGGATGAACGCGCGCACCTCCTCGCCGATCGGCAGGGCCTTGAGGCGCAAGAAATCGGTGGGGATGTCCTCGGCGGCGAGCTGATCGCGCGCCTCTTCGATGGCGTAGCGGGTCGTGCCGAACGCCAGGATACCGAGCTTCGCGCCCGCCATCTCGTCGAGCACCGGCTTGGGAACCAACGCGCGCGCGGTGTCGAACTTCCGGACCAGCCGGCCCATGTTTTCGGTCCAGTCCTCCGGTCGCTCGCTGTACAGCGCGGCGTCGTTATGGCCGGTTCCGCGCGCGAAGTAGGCCGACATGGCGTTGGTGTTGCCCGGCAGGGTACGGAAGGGGATGCCGTCGCCGTCGACGTCACGGTAGCGGGCGAAGCCGCGCTCCTCGACCTCTTCGGCGCTGAGCACCTTACCGCGCTGGATCGGGGTGTCCGGGTACGCGAAAGGCTCGCCCATCCAGTTGTTCATGCCCAGGTCGAGGTCGGACAGCACGAAGATCGGCGTCTGCAGGGTATCGGCCAGATCGTGGGCCTTGTACCCCAGCTCGAACGCCTCCTCGATGCTGGACGGGAGCAGCACCGGGTGCCGGGTGTCGCCGTGGCCGAGGTGATAGACGAAGCCCAGATCCCCCTGGCTGGTACGGGTCGGCAGGCCGGTGCTGGGGCCGACGCGCTGGACGTCCCAGATGACCCCCGGGACCTCCGCGAAGTAGCCCAGGCCGATGTACTCGGCCATCAGGGAGATGCCGGGCCCCGAGGTGGCCGTCACGGCGCGCGCGCCGGCCCAGCCCGCTCCGATCACCATGCCGATGGCAGCGAGCTCGTCCTCGGCCTGCACCACCGCGAAGGTGGGGGAGCCGTCGGGCGCCATGCGCAACTTCGCGGCGTGCTCCCGGAACGAGTCGATGA
The DNA here is from genome assembly GCA_964616005.1 of uncultured bacterium. GTDB lineage: Bacteria > Deinococcota > Deinococci > Deinococcales > Trueperaceae > JASBRS01. The sequence continues at coordinate 15,728 of CAZTTB010000040.1, forward strand.
AGCTGGTGGACGGAGTGATGGGGTACCAGGCGGCCACACTGGCGCCGCCGAACAACGACCCGATCGCTCCCGCCTCGTTGCCGTTCATCAGGATGAGACCGTCGGTGGCGTCCATCGGCTCGACCCGGAAGGGGTCCTTCTTGGTCAGATTGGCCTCGGCCCACTGGTAGCTGTCGCGGACGACGCCCATGTTGCTGTCGACCAGCTTCTGGCGGCGCCAGAAGTGGAACTCCAGCGCCTCCTCGATGGTCTCGAGCGAGACGCCGAGCAGCCAGGCCGCCACCCCGACGTAGGTCATGTTGGCAACGTAATCGCGCAGCTTGCCCTTGAGCGGGTTGCCCTTGAGCAGCTCCTTGACCGGCACGCCGTAGTACACGAGATCCTGGCGACTGGTGTCGGCGTTCAGATCGTCATTGAAGATACAGACGCCGCCGGCAGGCAGGTTGGCCACGTCCTTGGCCACGGTAGCGGCGTTGAAGGCCACCAGGATCTCGGCCGGCCGACGGGCGATGTAACCCTTGTGGCTGACGCGGATGTTGTACCAGGTCGGGAGCCCTTGGATGTTGGACGGGAAGATGTTCTTGCCGTGAACCGGGATGCCCATCTTGAAGAAGCTGCGTAGCAACGTCAGATTGGCGGTCTGGCTGCCGGTTCCGTTCGCGGTCGCGACCGCGATCGAGAAGTCGTTGACGACCGCCTCGACGGCCTGGTCGGGCGCGGGTCTGGTTATCGGTTCAGTGACACCCATGGTCTACCAACTCCTACGTCCGACCCCAGCCAACCCGAGGCTCGTTCGCGAGCCTGGACCGACCGGGGCCTAAACGGTGGTTCCACCACTTCATACTATTCCTGGCGCGACGTCGCACCTGCCGTCGTAGCTTCACGTTGACACAGCCTCTTCCGTGGAGCGGTTGGGAGTTGTGCAGCTGCCTCCTCGAGCACGATAGCGCCCACCCCGTGGGGTGGGCGTGGGACATCTGTCACGTTGGGACACGAGCCCCTGGTCGCGGGCGTCGCAACGGGACTCGCAGCGGGCGTCGCAGCGGGCGTCGCAGCGGGCGTCACAGCGGGGGTCATGCTGGGCG
>CAZTTB010000041.1:0-16659 GCA_964616005.1 uncultured bacterium
CGGTGTGGGCGGGCGTGCGATCGCTCACCCCGGCGGCCAGCGCAGCGTCGCGCGCTACGTTGCTGGTGGCCGCGTTCTGCACCACCGATCCCAGGATGACGGCGTCGAGTGCGGCGCCGTCGAGCGCGGCGCGCGCCATCATGCCGGCGATCGCCATGCGCGCCAGATCGTAGGCGATCAGGTGGGCGTAGCCACCGCCGGACCGCAGGAAGGGGATGCGGCTGCCGTCCACCACCGCCACGGTTCTTGGACTCGGTACAAACATTGCCCCACCTTACCCCCTGCCCGCGCCGCCGGCACGCGGCGTCCCGTACCGGGACCCACCGGGGCGCCCACAGCGACACCGGCCCTCGAGAGCCTGCGTCGCGCTCAGCCCGCCGCGGGGTCCTCCTGCATCAGGCCGAACACGTTGCCCTCGGTGTCCCGGCAGTACGCCATGTAGCCGACCCCGGGAACCGGCTGGCGCCCGCGTTCTATCGTCCCGCCGGCGGCCGTCACACGCGCCAGCGCCGCCTCCAGGTCGTCGACCGAGGCGGTGTTGACGACGCCGTGGATCAGCTCGCCGGCGCGGAGGATGCCGCCGTCGATGCCCGGTGTCTCCCCGCTGCCGGTGCCCACCAGCAGATACTCGACCGGACCGTCCCAGCCCTTGACCGTCCAGCCGAGCGCCTCGCGGTAGAAGCGTCCCGCTCGCTCCATGTCCTGCGCCGGGATCTCGAAGTGGATGACCCGTCCCATGCTGGCTCCCTTCGGCCGGTCTTCAGCCCGTCGGCGCCGGCAACCGCTCCAACTCGCCCTGCAGGTCGGTGGTGGCCCGCGGGCCGTCGCTCTCGAGCAGAACGTCGATCTCGCTGCGAACGCCGTAGTGCGGGAAGTACACGCCCGGCTCGATGGTGATGCCCAGCCCGGGGATGAGGCGCCGGCGCTCGCGCGTCTCGAAGTCGTCGAGGTGCGCCGCATCGCCGTGGGTGTGCCGCGTGCCCAGGCTGTGCCCGGTGCGGTGCATGAAGACGTCGTCACCGTAGCCGCGCGCCGCCAGCAGGTCGCGCACCACCCGGTCGATGGCACGCCCCTCGGGCGGGCGCCCGCTGGCGTAGGCCTCGGCGATGGCGCGGACGCCGGCATCGCGCGCCTCGATCACGGCGGCGAACGCCTCGTTCAGCTCCGCGCTCGGCTCGCCGCACACGCCCATCCAGGTGACGTCGGCGTAGGGCGCGTCGTCCCGGTCGAGCTTGCCCCACAGGTCGATCAGCACCACATCGCCGGGACGCACCACCGCGTCCTGGCCGGCCCGCGGCACGTAGTGCGGGTCGCCGGCGTGCGCTCCGAAGCTCACGTTGGGAGGGTGATCGAACACCAGGCCGTGCGCGCCGAAGAAGTCGACGATGACCCGTTGCACCTCCGTCTCGTGCACCTCGGCGCCGAGCGCCAGGCGCTCGCCCAGGAACCCGAAGGCGCGATCCTTGGCCTCCAGGACCACCTCGGCCGCTTCCAGATGGGCATCGATCTGGCGGGGCGTCCACACCTCCAGCGCCTGCGCCACCTCGCCCGAGGAGCGGACCTCCACGCCCAGCGCGCGCACCATCTCCACCGTGCCGGCATCGACCGTCCCGACGTACGGGTTGTCGCCGTGGGGGGAGTACTCCATCGCCACCCGCGGCCGGCCTGCGAGCAGCTCGCGCAGCGAGCGCTCCAGGCTGTCGCGGCTGGAGTAGGCGCGCACCTCGAACGGCAGCGGTGGGATCGAGCCGCGCTCGATGGCGTGCACCAGCAGCACCGGCTCGCCCTCGACCGGCACCAGCAGGAACACCCGCCTCGAGCCGACGCCGCCGTCCAGCAGCGGCGCGATGCGCGCGTGGGCGATGGGGTTGATACCTCGGAAGTCATAGAGCAGCCAGGCGTCGAGCTGCGCCTCGGCGAGCGCTGCCCGCGCGGTGTCGATCCAGTCCATGCGCCAGTGTACGCGAGGAGCCTCGGCCCTGCGTTGCCCGCGCCCGGCGCCGGGGACCCTGCCCCGGGCGCCGGTCAGTACACGAACTCGTCGATGGAGTACAGCGCCACGCGCGCCTCCGGCAGGTGGCGGCGCGCCGCGGCGCGCAGGCGCCCGTATTGCTCCGAGCGCTCGCCGGCCGACAGCGGCCGCAGCCCGTCCGCCTCGGAACGCGTCGCGTACGACGACCCCGGTTGCACCACGAACGGCGACAGGTAGACGTGATCGCCGGCGCCGAGCGGCAGACGCGCGAGCAGCGCCTCGGTGTCGCGTTCGTGAGCCTCGGCGAAACGCGCCCCGCCGGCGCCGACCATGACGATGACCGAGACCGCCAGTCCCGCCTGCTTGAGGGTGGCGATGAAAGCGGCCGCCTCGTCGGCGCCACCCGGCTTGTTGAGGTAGCGCAGCAGCGCGTCGGAGCCGGTCTCCAGGCCGACCGCCACGCGGGACAGGCCCTGCGCGGCGAGCTCTCGCCAGGCACCGGCGGACTTGCGCTCGCCTCCGAAGACGTCGACGAAACTGCTCACCGGCCGGCCGGGGAAGGCGGACCGCACGATCCGTAGCAGTGGCTCCAGGCGCCGGTTGGCCAGCACCAGGGCGTTGCCGTCGCCGAAGAAGACGCCGTGCCGGGCGTCGACTGCGCGGCCGAGCAGGCTGCGCACCGCCTCGACGTGCTCGGCGAAGTCGGCCGGCTCGCGGACCTGGAAGGGGCGGTCCTGGTAGAAGGTGCAGAAGGTGCAACGGTTCCACGAGCAACCGTAGGTGGCCTGCACCACCACCGAGCCGTACTGGTCGGGCGGCAGGATGCTGACGGGCCGGTAGGCGGCCAGGAAGCGCGAACGCTCGTCCAGAAGGCGCTCGGGCGTCCAGTCGAGGATCCGTTCCAGCCGAGCGGAGAGCGCCCGCGCCGCGCCCTCCTCGAGGGGGCGGAGCCGCGCCCGCTCGGCGCGCCGCAACGTGCCTGCGGCCAGGCCCGCACGCGCCGCCGCCGCGACCTCGGCGGTGAACCTGAAGTGGTCGACGGCCGAGGCGGCGTCGACGCGCCAGCGTCGACGAACGCCGTCGACGGTGCGGCGGCCGAACACCTCCGACGCCAGCGAGCGCTTGTAGGTGCGGCCTTCGCTCATCCAGCTCTGCGGCCGCCCCTCCAGGTCGAAGGTCACGACCTCCCGCCGGTTCCGGCTGAGGGTGGTGGCTCCCGCCTGCTGCGACACCAGGAAGGCGTCCGCGGGGAGGTCGGCGTCGGCGCTCATCCCACCATGCTAGCGCCGGGCGTCCCGTCCACCGGCCCGGGCCGCGCTAGGCGGGCTCGCCGCCACGACCATGCGCGCCCGCGAACACCTCGCGCAGCAACGCCAGGTCGAGGGCGTCGGTGGCGGGCACCACCCGGTGCGCCGCGGACAGCCGTACCGCGTCGCCCACGCCCACCGTCGCCATGCCGGCGGCGCGGAGTGCGGCCACGCCCGCCTCGGCGTCCTCGATGCCCAGGCAGTCCTCATCCGCCACGCCGAGCGCTTCGGCCGCCCGCTGGAACACCTCCGGATCGGGCTTGCCGCGCACCACCAGGCCCGCGTCGACCACCACGTCGAAGACGTCCTCGATGCCGAGGCCGGCGATCACCGCCGGCGCGTTGCGGCTGGCCGACGCCACCGCCAGCTTGAGCCCGGCACCCCGCAACTCGCGCAGCAGGGAGGCGATGCCGGGAAGCAGGTCGTCCGGCGAGATCCCTGCGATGAGCTCCCGGTAGTGGCGGTTCTTGTCGTCGGCCAGCCGCGCCTTCTCGTCGTCGTCGACGTGCCGATCGCCGCGCTCGAGGATCCGCTCCAGCGATTCCATGCGCCCCACGCCGCGGAGCGCCTCGTTGGCCTCCCGGTCGAAGGGGATGCCGAGGTCGTCGGCCAGCTTCTGCCAGGCGCGGTAGTGGTACTCGGCGGTGTCGGTGATGACGCCGTCCAGGTCCAGCAGCACCGCCCTGAGCTGGGCGGCGTTGGAGCGCGCCGCCTGCCCCCCCGGGCCCAGCTCCAGCACGTCGGACCGGTGCGTCACGCGCAGGGGTCCGCCCTCGACGAGGTGATAGTGCGTGCGCTCGCGGCGCACCGTCACCTCGAGCGTCGCGCCGCGGAAGCTCACGCGGAACCGCAGCCCCTGCCAGGCGCCGGGGAGCCGTGGCTCGAAGACCAGCCCTCCTCCACGCACCCGCATCCCCGCGAAGCCCGCCACCACCGCCAGCCAGGTCCCACCCATGGCCGCGGTGTGCACGCCGTCCTTGACGTTGCCGTTGAGGTCGTCGAGATCCATGCGGGCGGTCCGCCCGAAGTAGGCGTAGGCCTTGTCGACCTGGCCCAGCCGCGCCGCCATGATGCCGTGCACGCACGGTGACAGCGACGAGTCGTGGGTGGTGAGCGGCTCGTAGTACGCGAAGTCGCGGCGTGCCGAGGCCCGGTCGAAGCGCTCCTCGTGCAGGAAGAGCGCCAGCACCACGTCGGCCTGCTTCAGCACCTGGCGCCGGTAGATGTCGAGCGGATGGTAGTGCAGCAGCAGCGGCCGCTTCTGCGCCGGGATGGTCGCCGGGTCCCACGGCTCGCGCTCGAGGAAACCGTCGTCCTGAGGGTGTACCCCGAGGTCGCGGTCGTAGGGCAGCTCCATGCGCTCCGCAGCACGGCCCCAGCGCTCGATCTCGGCCGCGTCCAGCGCGAGGGCGCGGGTGAGCTCGGCCCAGCGTGACGGCGCCTCGCGCTCGAGCCGCTCGGCGACCCGCACCGCGAAGCGCAGGTGCCCCTGAGCCATCACGTTGGTGTAGAGGTTGTTGTCCACCAGCGCGGTGTACTCGTCGGGGCCCGTCACCGTGTGGAGGCAGAAGTGCCCGCCGCGGCGCGCCACGAAGGTCCCGCGCGACAACCAGAAGCGGGCGGTCTCGAACAGCATCGCCGCGCCCCCCTGCCACAGCAGGCCGACGTCGTCGGTGGCCTCGAGGTAGCGCTCCAGCGCGTAGGCGATGTCCGCATCGATGTGGATCTGGGCGGTGCCGGCCGGGAAGTAGGCGGAGGCCTCGTCGCCGTCGATGGTGCGCCAGGGGTAGAGGGCGCCGGCGTGCGAGAGCTCGCGGGCCCGGGCGCGGGCGGCGTCCAGGCCGCGGATGCGGTGTTCCAGCATGGAGCGCGCCACCGCGGGCCGGGTGTGGAGGAAGAAGGGCAGGACGTACACCTCGGCGTCCCAGAAGAGGTGCCCCTCGTAGCCGGGGCCCGTCAGCCCCTTGGCCGCGACCGAGCTGCGGCCGTCGCGGCCGGTGCCCTGCAGCAGCTGCAGCGCCCCGAAGCGCAGGCTCTGCTGGAGCGCATCGTCCCCCTCCACCTGGACATCCGCGCCAATCCAGAACGAGTCCAGCTCCGCGCGCTGCTCCGCCTCGAGCGCGTCGAAGCCGGCCGCTCGCCCCGCCTCGGCCGCGGCAAGGCAGCGTTCGAGCAATGCATCCGGCGCCACCTCACGGCTGTCGACGTAGGCGAGGGTCTTCTCCAGCGTGACCGCCTCGCCCCGGCCGGCCCGGACGACGTAGGTCAGTGCCAGGCGATGGTCCTCCTCGAGCGCACGGCGCTCCAGGGCGCGCCCGCCGGTCAGCCGGTGGCCGGCCGCGCAGCCGAGCTCCATGCCGCTCCCCGGTGCGCGCTGTCGCAGCGCGAGCAGCTCGTCGCGGAGCTCGGTGCCGACGCTGACCAGGACCCTGCCGGCGACGCCGCCGACGCGGTGATCGCTCTCGTCCACGGCGTTCTCGACCCGCCCGTCGACGCCGGAGCGCAGCTCGAGCTCGAGCTCCCCGTCGAGCGGCACCACCCGGTAGCGCACCGCTGCGACGGGCCGGCGCGCGAGCGACACCAGCCGCTCGATCCGCAGCGACACGCGTTGCCCGCGCGGCGAGACCCAGGTGAGCGAACGCTCCAGCACGCCGCGCCGGAAGTCCAGTACGCGCTCGAACCCCTCCAGACGACCGTCGGTCATGGAGAAGCGCTCGCCGTCGACGCGCAGCTCGATGCCGAGCGCGTCGGTGACGTTGAGCAGCGTCTGGCGCTTGCGGGCCAGACCGTAGGCGTCCTCGGGGTAGTGGATCGGCCCCGACTCGTGGAAGCCGTTGAGGTAGGTCCCGCGGACCGAGGCGCCCGCGGCGGGGTCGAGCCCCTCCTCGAAGACCCCACGGAACCCGAGGTAGCCGTTGCCCAGCGCGAAGATCGACTCGCTGCGCGCGCAGCCGGCCGGGTCGAAGGCGGTCTCGCGAACCGCCCAGGGCTCGACGGGGTAGTACGGGATCGTCTGCGCGTCCTGCATCGCGTCCTCCAGGGGAGCGCGCCGGCTTCCGTGAAGCGGCGCCGCCGTGGGCCCAGGCTAACCGAAGGCCGGCCGCCGCCCTCCCTTGAAGACATCACGGACCGTCCGGTAGGCCTTCGGGTCGCGCAACGGATCGGCCCCCAGGACCACCAGGTCGGCGCGCGCGCCCGCCTGCAGGGTACCGACCTCGCCGACCAGGTCGAGCGCGGCGGCCGCCTGGCTGGTCGCCGCCTGCAGCACGGCGGCCGGCGGCAGACCGATGTCGGCGAGCAGCTCGAGCTCGCGCGGGAGGTTGCCGTGCGGGTTGAGGGGGGTGCCCGCGTCCGTGCCCGCGGCGATGCGAACGCCGGCGCGATAGGCCTCGAACGCGTTGGCGCGGTGACGCTCGGCGATGGGCCGGGTCTTGGCGACGGCCCAGGCAGGTACCCGGCCCTCTCCCGCCAGGATCCCGTCGGGTGCGGCCAGCGTCGGGACCAGCCACACCGGGCGCGGTCCCGACGTCATGATGCCGAGTGCCTCGTCGTCCCAGGCGTCGAAGGCGCCGTGCTCGAGGGTGTCGATACCGGCACGGAGCGCGTTCTTGATGCCCGCCAGCCCCTGCGCGTGGGTGGCCGTGCGCTTGCCCGCCTTGTGCGCCTCCTCGATCCCGGCCCGCAGCTCGGCTTCGGTGAGCGCCTCGGCGCCCGCCGTCACGCCGGGCGTGAGTACGCCTCCGGTGGCCATGAACTTGAGCACCCGGGCGCCGGCACGGAGCTGGCCGCGCGCCGCCCGCCGCACCGCATCGGGACCGTCGGCCTCGATGCCGAAGGTGTGCGCGTGCCCGCCCGTCATGGTGATGTTGCGCCCGCACGCCACCACCGCCGGCCCCAGGACACGGCCGTCCTCGACCGCCCGGGCGAGGTCGATGGCGAGGTTGCCGGGACCGCCGAGGTCCCGCACGGTGGTGATGCCGGCGCGCAAGTGCGCGCGCAGGTGATCCAAGGCCCGCACCACGGTGTCGGTCGGACTCTCCGCCAGCAGGCGGGCGCTGGGATCGGTGCCGCCGTCCAGACTGAGGTGGATGTGCGCGTCGATCAGCCCGGGGATCACCCAGCCGTCGAGCTCCACCACCTCGCCGCCGGCCGCGGGCGGGTCTCCCTCCAGCGCGACGATGCGGCCGCCGGCGACGTGGAGCCAGCCCTCCCGCGCGGCGGCCGCGGCGGGATCGATGAAGGTGCCATGGAACACGACGACGGCAGCGGGATCAGACATCGGGATTCCTCTCGGGGTCGGGAGGCTCAGCGCGAGCCGCGGAGCTGCGGGTCGAGTGCATCGCGCAGGCCGTCGCCGAGCAGGTTGAAGCCCATCACGGCCAGGAAGATCGCGATCCCCGGGAAGGTGCTCACCGAGGGGTTGGAGAAGATGTAGTTGCGTCCCTGCCCGAGCATGGCGCCCCACTCCGGGGTGGGAGGCTGCACGCCCAGACCCAGGAAACCGAGCCCCGCGGCCGCCAGGATGGTCGCCCCCATCGACAGCGTCGCCTGCACGATGACGGGGGCCAGGGCGTTGGGCAACACGTGCTTCCACAACACCCGCCGGTCCACCGCTCCCAGGGCGCGGCTGGCCTCGACGTAGCTGATCTCGCGGATGGTCAGGACCGAAGCACGCACCAGCCTGGCGAAGCGCGGGATGGTGCTGATGCCCACCGCCACGATGACGTTGGTGAGGCCCACACCGAGCAGCGACACCAGCGTGAGGGCCAGCAGGAAGCTGGTGAACGCCAGCATCAGGTCCATCACGCGCTGGATGATCATGTCGGTGGCCCCGCGGTAGAAGCCGGACACGATCCCGAGCGGCACACCCAGCACGATGCCCACCGCCACCGCGAAGGCGCCGATGAAGAGCGTCAGCCGACCGCCGAAGAGGATGCGTGCCAGCACGTCGCGGCCGAGCTGGTCGGTGCCCAGCAGGTGGGCGCGGGAGGGGTGTTGCAGCACGTCGGACAACGACTGCCTGGCGGGATCGTAGGGCGTGAGCAGGGGAGCGAACGCCGCGGCGAGGACCAGCACCAGCAGGATGGCGATGCCGGCGACGGCGGACGGGTTGCGGCGCAGGCGCTTGAGCGTATCGCCTCCGAACGCTCGCGCGACGACGCCTGCGCTGTCGGCGCTCGGCGCCGCCCTAGCCATAACGCACCCGCGGGTCGATGCGCTCGTACAACAGGTCGACCCCGAGGTTCACCAGCGCGAACATCAGGGCGAAGACGATGACGAGGCCCTGCACCATGGGGTAGTCGCGCGCGAAGATGGAGTCGACCAGCAACCGGCCCATGCCCGGCCAACCGAACACCGTCTCGGTCAGGATGGCGCCGCCCAGCAACTCCCCGAACTGCAGGCCGATGATGGTGACGATCGGCGGCAGGGCGTTGCGCAGGGCGTGGCGCCACAGCACGTTGCGGGCGTGGGCCCCCTTGGCGCGCGCCGTTCGCACGTAGTCCTGGCGCAGCACCTCGAGCATGCTCGAGCGCGTGATGCGGGCGATGAACGCCACCGAGAACGCCGCCAGCGTGAACGCCGGCAGCACGATCGAGAGCGGACCCGAGGCACCGGCGGCAGGCAGCCAGCGGAGTTGGATCGAGAACAGGATGATGAGCATCAAGCCCAGCCAGTACACCGGCATGCTGATGCCGAACAGCACCAGCGCCGATACCGTCAGGTCGGCCAGGCTCCCCGCCCGGGCGGCCGCCAGCGCCCCCAACGGCAGTCCCACCGCGATCGCCACGGCCAGGCTCACGACCGCCAGCAGCGCCGTGTAGGGCAGCCGCGCCAGGATCTCCTGGGTGACCGGGTCGGAGGTCCGCGCGCTGATGCCGAGGTTGCCGTGCGCGAGGTCGTTCAGGAAGATCCCGGCCTGCGTCCACAGCGGCTGGTCGAGGCCGAGCTGCGTGCGGATGCGCGCCACGTCCTGGTCGCTCGCCAGCACACCGGCGATGACGCGCGCCGGATCGCCGGGCAGGATGCGCACCATCAGGAAGATGGTGATGGCCACGAACAGGATCGTGACCATCACCCCGACGAGACGCTGCAGCAGGTAGCCGAGGAATCCGCTCATGAAGGCTGCAGGACCGCTGTGCCCAAGACTCCTCCCCTAGTTCGCGGGGTGCGCGTAGAGGGCGTAGAACTTCTCGTTGGGCAGGCCCGCGATGCCGGCCAGGTTGGCCTGGTAGGCCATCGGGAAGCTCTGCACCCACAGGAAGATCCAGGGAGCGTCGTCCCAGATGATCTGGGAGGCCTGCTGGTAGAGCTGCTCCCGCTTGGTCTGGTCGATCTCGCTACTGGCCTGGTTCAGCAGCTTCTGGACGTCCTGGTTGCAGTAGAACGACGTCGCCAGGCCGTTGGGCGGGCTCTGGGTGCAGTCGAACTGCTGCATCTGCTGCGAGGCGTCCATGAAGGAGGGCGCCCAGCCCAGCAGGTGGAGCTCGGTGGTGTTCTCGGCCTTGGGCTTGGTGATGGTGCCGACGTAGGTAGGCCAGTCCATGGTGCGCACGTCGACCTTGAAGCCGATGTCGCGGATGTAGTTGGCGATCGCCTGGGCGGCCGGGAAGTCCTGCACGTAGCGGCCCGTGGGCGAGATCATGTGGAGCGTGATCTGCGAGGGATCGACGCCCGCCTGCTTGAGCAGCTGCTTGGCCTTCTCCGGGTCGTAGGGGTAGGCGCCGATCTTCTTGTAACCGAAGAGGCTGGGCGCCATGGGAGCGTCCATCGGCTCGGCCGCGCCGAACAGCACGCCCTTGATGATGGCCTGCTTGTCGACGGCGTAGTTGAGCGCCTCGCGCACCAGCTTGTTGTCCAACACCTTCTTGGTGGTGTTGATGGCGATGAAGACGGTGCGGTCGCTGGGTCCGAACAGCACCTTCACGCGGGAGTTGTGCTGGAGCGCGGGGAGGTCCGAGGTGGGCGGCAGGATGATCAGGTCCACCTGGCCGGCGAGCAACAGGCTCTCGCGGGTGGTGGCCTCCGGCACGACCTGGAACACGACCTTGTCGTAGTAGGGCTTCTCACCCCAGTAGCCGGCGTAGCGCGTCACGACGACGTTGCTGCCCTTCTGCCGGGAGGTGTAGGTGTAGGCGCCGGTGCCCACCGGATGCACGATGTTCAGGTAGCTGTTGCCGTCCTTGTCCACCGAAGCCGGTGACAGCATGCCCACCGTGGTCTGGGACAGGGCGCCCACCAGCGCAGGCGACGGCTCCTTGAGGTTGAGGCGAACGGTATGGGCGTCCACCACGTCGACCGAGTCGATCACCGTGAGCTGGCCGCGGCGCGGGACCCGCACCTTGGGATCGAGCAGACGCTCCAGGTTCCACTTCACGGCACTCGCGTCGAACGGCGTTCCGTCCTGGAAGGTCACGCCCTGCCGCAGCACGAACGTCAACGTCTTGCCGTCGGCCGAGGTGCTCCAGCTCGTGGCCAGGTCGGGCACGAGCTTGCCCGTCTCGTCGATGGTGACGAGAGGCTGCACCATGTAGTCGAGCACGTTGTCCACGGTGGTGGTGGTGCCCTGGGCCGGGTCGAGGGAATCGGGGTCGACCCCGATGGCGATCCGGAACGTGGATTGAGCCAGCGCCGCCCCGGCGAGCAGGGCGAACACGATGGCCACGAAGGCTGTTGACGAGCGCTTCCGCATGAACATGCACCTCCATCACGGGGTGAAGCGACCATAACCCGGCTTCGGAACGGCCCGCAAGTGCCCCGATCGCAACGCCGCACTGTGAATACGGTTGCAGGATCGAGGCCCCATAACCGGACGACGACGGCTCGCAGGCGTCCGCGACGCATCCGACGGGTAAGCTGGAAGGGCCATGAGCCCAGCCTCCAAGCCACAGGGTCCGGCGCAGCAGACGTCCCGGCGGTCGCCGGCGCCCTCGCCGCGCCCATCGTGACGGCCCCGCCGGGCGGCCGGCGCCAGCGGACGCCCTTCGCGCCGGCCGCCGGCCGGGTGGGCAGTTCGCCCGGGAGCGTCATCTACACCGGTCCGGCGCGCGACGCACCGGTCACCGTCGACCTCATCAGCTACAGCGAGGAAGGCTGCGAGGAGCAACGCGACCTGCCCCTCGAGGAAGCCCTGCGCCGCGTGGGCGAGCCCCAGGGCGTTCGCTGGCTCAACGTCAACGGCGTGCACCGCACCGAGATCATCGAGCACATCGGGGCGGCCCTCGAGCTGCACCCGCTCACCATGGAGGACATCGTCAGCCTCGGCCAGCGCCCCAAGATCGAGGACTACGAGCGCTACCTCTACATCGCCCTGCGCATGCTGGCCTACGGCTCCTCCGAGGGCGAGGACGGCGAGCCCGAGCTGGAGAACGAGCAGCTCAGCCTGATCCTGCTCGACGGCGTGGTGGTGACCTTCCAGGAACACCCGGGCGACGTGTTCGAGCCCTTGCGCGAGCGCCTCAGGCAGGCCAAGGGTCGGCTCCGCAAGCTGGGGGCAGACTACCTCGCCTATGCCCTCATCGACATCGTGATCGACCGCTACTTCACGGTGGTCGAGGACTACGGCGACGCCATCGAGGATCTCGAGGCCAGGATCCTGGAGAACCCCGACACCGAGGTGCTGCAGCGCGTCAACCACCTCAAGCGCGAGACGTTGCTGGTGCGCAAGGCGGTGTGGCCCTTGCGCGAGGTGATCGCCGGCCTGGAGCGCGAGGAGGGCGACCTCATGTCGCCTACCGCCATCACCTACCTGCGCGACGCGCACGACCACGCCATCCAGGTCATCGACACGGTCGAGAGCCTGCGCGACATGCTCACCAACCTGCACGACATGTACCTGTCGGCACTCAGTTACCGCATGAACGACGTGATGAAGGTGCTGACCATCATCGCCACCATCTTCATCCCGCTCAGCTTCCTGGTCGGCGTCTACGGCATGAACTTCCACCACATGCCGGAGCTGGCGTGGCCGTGGGCCTACCCGGCCCTGTGGGGGCTGATGATCGCCATCGCCGTGGGGATGCTGCTGATCTTCCGGCGCCGCGGCTGGTTCTAGCGTCCATCGGGCCGCCCGGGGTCCCTTTGGGCCGCCCGGGTCCCGCTCAGACCCCGCTCACATCGCGCAGGGCGGCGATCAGCGGGCGCAGCCGCTCCGCCTTGAGCTTCAGGGCCGCCCGGTTCACCACGAAGCGGGCGCTCGAACGGAGGATGACATCGACCTCCTCCAGGTCGTTGGCCTGCAGCGTGGCGCCGGTCTGCACCACGTCGACGACCGCGTCGGCGAGCCCCGACAGGCAGGCCAGCTCGACGTTGCCCGCGAGGCGCACCACCTCCGCCGAGCTCCCCATCCGCCGCAGGTACTCGGCCGTCAACCGCGGGTACTTGCTCGCCACCCGGCTCACCGCGCCCGCCGCGCCGCGGGGCCGGATGAGCGACAAGCGGCAACCCGCGAAGCGCAGGTCCACCGGCTCGTAGAGCGTGCTCCCGGCCTCGGCCAGGACGTCCTTGCCGACCACGCCGGCGTCCGCCACACCCAGGTCGACGTAGGTGGGGACGTCGGCGTTGCGCATCACGATGAGCTCCGCATCGCCGGCGTCGAACCGCAACGCTCGCTCGTCGGGCGGGAGCTCGAGCCGCAGCCCGGCGCCCCGCAGCACGCTCAACGCCTCCTGCATCACGCGCCCTTTGGGCAGCGCCAGGGTCAGGGCGGGCACCTCAGCCACCGTCCGCCTCCCCGCCCGGGGCATCGAGCACGCGCCGAAGCTCGCGCAGCTCCGCGTCGCCGCCGCCGGCCACGATCTCGACGGCGCCGTCGTGCAGCACGAAGGGTACGCCCAGGGCCCGCGCCTCCGCCGAGGCCTCGGCGCGCTCGCGACCCGACGCCCGTACCACCACCACGCCGGCAGCGCGCAGCCGCCGGGCCGCCGCGTCGTCGGTGGCCAGCACCCGAGGAAGGGGCTCCGGCCGAGGACCGGGCAGGGCGCTCAGGAGGCGTTCCAGGCCGATGGAGAAACCGGCGGCGTGCGGCAGCAGAGCGCCGTCGTAGCGCCCCCCGCCCAGCAGGGGCTGGCCGAAGTCGAAGGTGTAGGCGCGGAAGGTCACGCCGGTGTAGTAGGCGAGGCGGCGCGCCATGCCGAGGTCGAGCAGCAGCTCGCTGTCATCCTCGAACTGCTCCACCACGCCCTCCAGGCGGTCGATCTCGGCCCGCGCCTCGGGCCAGGGAGCCAGCCGTCGCGCCTCGTCCAGGACACCGTTGCCGCCGTACAGGTCGGGCACCTCCAGCAACGCTGCGGCCGCCCGCCCGTCGAGCGCCAGCTCGGAGAGCAGCGTCCGGATGTCGCTGCGATCCTTGCGATCGATGGCGTCGGCGAGGAGCTCCCGCCGCCACTCGGGCACCGCGGCGAGGTCGAACAACGCCCGCACGAACCCCGGGTTGCCGATCTCGACGCGCGGGGCCAGCCCCACCGTGCGCACCGACTCGCGCGCCAGGTGGATGAGCTCGGCGTCGGCCCGGGCGTGGCTCACCCCCACCAGCTCGATGCCGATCTGGGTGAACTCGCGGTTACGTGCCAGCTCGGGGTGGATGGCCTGCCACACGGTGCCGCTGTAGCGCAGCCGGAGCGCCCGCCCCTCCCCCGCCGCCGCGCCCGGGAAGGTGGACCGCACCAGCTGGGCCAGCGCGGGCGTGAAGTCCGAGCGCAGGGCGAGCACGCCGCTGTCGCGATCCGAGAGCTTGAACGACTGCTCGGCCCGGGGGTGCGCCGGATCGTAGTGCTCCAACGCAGGCACCTCCACGAGCCGGTACCCCCAGCGGAGGTAGAGGTCGTGGAGGCGCTCCAGCGTGCGCGCGCGCGCCGCCGCCAGGGCGGGGGGCACGAAACGGGTTCCGTCGGGTGGGGCTCCGGTCATGGCGCAGGCTTCCTCGAAGGGGACCGCGGCTCAGCCGCGATAGGCGCGGAGGGGGTCCGGTCGATCCGCGTCGGGTTCCGGCCCCGCGGCGGCGCGCGCCCGCGGAGCGCGACCGTCCTCGCCGGGGAAGCTGGCTACCAGCGCGAGCACGCCGATGAGCAGCTCGACGACCAGGAACACGAAGTTCAGCGGGGTGAGGACGCGGTCGATGACCATGCTGGCGAACCGGCCCACGGCCTCGGCGGTGATCAACAGGCCCGGAAGCCGCAGGTAGACAGGGGGCGCCGAGCGCACCGATGCCGCCCACAGCATGACCGCCCCCATGACCACGAAGAGCGCGCCGAACAGCGCTCGCGCTTCGCTGAGGCCACGCGGATCGACCACGTCCAGACCCACGATGCGGATCACCAGCAGGGGGTTCAGCAGGCCGAGCAAACCCCATGCCAGCGTGAGGCCGGCGGAGACGAAGGCGAGTTGGTTGCGGCCGCGCATGTCGCCGCCATGGTACCACCGGAGCCGTTCAGGGGCCGGTCGCGGCGTCGGCCAGCGCCAGATTGTCGCGGTGGACCACCTCGTCGAAATCCTTGGCGCCCAGGATGCCGGCGATCTCGGAGGTGTGACGCCCGCGGATGCGTGTCAGCGCGTCGCTGGCGAAGTTGCTGAGCCCCACCCCCAGCACCTCGCCTCGGTGCTCCACCGACACGGCCTCTCCGAAGCCGAAGCTGCCCCGAACCGCCAGCACCCCCCGCGGGAGCAGGCTGCGCCCACGTTGCAGCGCCGCGGCGGCGCCGTCGTCGACCTCGACCGCACCGCGCCTCGGCTGCTGTGCGATCCAGGCCTTGCGCGCCGGGGTACGCGCCCGCGCCAGGAAGCGCGTGCCGCGCACCGAGCCGCGGGCCAGCGCCTCGAGCCCGGCACCCCCGCCGCCGATGACCAACGTCTCGATGCCGGCATCGGTGGCGATGCGCGCCGCCCGCAGTTTGGTGGCCATGCCGCCGGTCCCGCGCGGGTCGCCGCTGCGGCCTGCCAGCGCTTCGACCTCCGCCACGTCGCGCACCACATCGATGCGGCGCGCGTCCGGGTGCCGCCGCGGATCCCCGTCGTGGAGGCCGTCCACGTCCGTGAGGATGATCAGCGCGTCGGCGTCGACCAGGTACGACACCCAGGCCGACAGGGTGTCGTTGTCGCCCAGCTTCAACTCGCTGGTGGCGACGCTGTCGTTCTCGTTCACCACCGGCACGGCGCCCAGCCGCAGCGACGCCTCCAGCGCGTGCTTGGCGTTGACGTAGCGCTCGCGGTCCTGCACGTCGCCGGCCGACAGCAAGAGTTGTGCCACCGGCCGGGGCGCCAGCGCGCGCGACCAGTCGAGCATCAGCAGCGTCTGCCCGACCGCCGCCGCCGCCTGCTTGTCGGGGAGCGTCAACGGCAGCTCCAGGCCCAACCCCTCCCGGCCCGCCGCGCCCGCACCCGAGGAGACCAGCACGAACTGCGCACCGTGCTCGTCGGCGAGCACGGTGGCGCCGCGCGCGATGGCCCACATCAACGGCGGCGCGATGCGGCCGCTGCGATCGGTGATGGAGCTGGTGCCGACCTTGACGACGAACCGGCGGAGGCGCCTCTCCACCGTCACTCCTCCATCAGGTAGCCCCGGAACGGTTGAGGGACCAGACCGGCATCGAGCCAGTAGCGCCCGTCCTCGTAGCCTGCCGCGCCTTCGCGCAGGAGCCGCTTGAGCGACGCCTGCACCTTGCCCTGAACGCGGCGGAGGAAGGCGTTCTGCCAGTCCTCGCCGGGCTCGAGCCTCTGCAGGAAGGCGCGGTGGAACGAAGGCAGCTCGTCGAGCGGGATGCAGCTCTCGAGCGCCTGCCAGTCCACCTTCCCCCCTCGTACGGGCGCGCACGGTGTGGGCGTCATGATCCCCATGCTACGGCCTGGAGCCCATGCGGAACCGTGCGGAGCCGTGGGGGCCGCCGGGGCGCGGCGCGGCGCATGCTACACTCCGGCACCTGGAGCCCCGACAGGGCGCGCATCCGTCGGCACCGCCGCCGGGTCGAGGAGGAGACATGCGGGTAGCGATCGTGGGCGCCACCGGCGCCGTCGGGACCGAATTCCTTGGGATCCTCGACGAGCGGCGCTTCCCCTTGACGTCGCTCGCGCTCTACGCCTCCCCCCGGTCGGCGGGGCGGACGCTGCCGTTCCGCGGCGAGGCGCTGCCGGTGCTGCCGCTCCCCGAAAGCGGCGACCTCGATGCCGACGTGGTCTTCTCGTCGGCCGGCGGGCCTGTCTCCAAGCAGCACGCCTGGCGCTGGGCCGAGCACGGCGCCGTCGTCATCGACAACACCAGCGCGTGGCGCATGGACGAGCGCGTCCCGTTGGTGGTCCCGGAGGCCAACGGCGAGGCGGCACTGAGCCATCGGGGCATCATCGCCAACCCCAACTGCTCGACCATCATCGCGCTGATGGCGCTGGCGCCGC
>CAZTTB010000042.1:0-16365 GCA_964616005.1 uncultured bacterium
ACGCACGCGCACGGGCGCGGGGCGTCGTGGCGGTCTCCACCGGCAACCACGGGCGTGCGGTGGCCACGGCGGCGCGCCGGCTCGGGGTGAGCGCCACGGTGTGCGTGTCCGACCGCGTGCCTCCTGGGAAGATCGCCGCGCTCCGCGCCACCGGCTGCGAGCTCGTGATCGCCGGCGCCAGTCAGGACGACGCCGAGGTCCACGCCCGGAAGCTCGTCGAGGAGCGCGGGCTCACCCTGATCCACCCCTTCGACGATCCGGCGGTGATCGCCGGTCAGGGCACGATCGGGCTGGAGATCCTCGAGGAGCTCGCGGACGTGCGGCGGGTGGTCGTTCCGCTGTCGGGTGGTGGGCTGATCGCCGGGGTGGCGCTGGCCGTCAAGTCGGCCGATCCCGCGGTACGCGTCGTCGGGGTCTCGATGGAGCGGGGAGCCGCCATGGCGCGCAGCCTGCGCGCCGGGCGGCCGGTCCCCACGCCCGAGGAGCCGACGCTGGCCGACAGTCTGCAGGGCGGCATCGGTGAGGCCAACCGCTACACTCTGCCGATGGTCGCCGAACTCGTCGACGACGTGGTGCTGGTGGGTGAGGAGGCGATCGCCCGCGCCATGCGTTTCGCGTTCATGCACGAGCGGCAGGTGCTGGAGGGGGCCGGGGCGGTGGGCGTCGCGGCGCTCCTCGAGGGGGCGCTGCCGACCGTGGAGGGCCCGACCGCCGTCGTGTGTTCGGGTGGCAACGTCGCCCCGGAGCGATTCCTCGACATCATCGGGAGGGTCGGGTCTGCGGACGACGAGGACCCGCCGCCGTCGCATGGACAGGAGCTCCCATGAGCCAGCCCGCCGATCCGCGGATCCTCCGCGAGCACGAGCTCCGCGCCCTGGTCGACCTCGATGGTGAAGGTCTCGATGCCGTGCGCGAGGCGCTGCGCCGGCTCTCGGCCGGCGACGTGGTGCAGCCTCCGGTGATGCGCATCGACGTACCTGAACACCACGGCGAGGTCGACGTCAAGGGCGCCTACATCCGTGGGCTCGACAGCTTCGCGGTGAAGATGTCCTCGGGGTTCTTCGACAACCCGCGGCGCGGCCTTCCGACGGCCGGCGGTCTGATGGTGCTGATCGACGCCGAGACCGGTGTGCCGCGGGCGGTGCTGCTCGACAACGGCTACCTCACCGACGTGCGCACGGCGCTGGCCGGCGCCGCCGCTGCCGACGCGCTCGCTCGGGCGGCGGTCGACACCGTGGCGGTGCTCGGGGCCGGCGCGCAGGCGCGCTGGCAGCTCCGCGCGCTCATGCTGGTCCGCTCGCCGCGCCGCGCACGGGTGTGGGCGCGACGGCGGGTCGAGGCCGACCGGCTGGCTACGGAGATGACCGAGCGACTCGGCATTCCGGTGGAGGCGGTCGACGAGGCTGAACGGGCGGTGCGTGAGAGCGACCTCGTCGTGACCACCACGCCGGCCACGCAGCCCATCGTGCAGGCGGACTGGCTGCACCCCGGGTTGCACGTCACGGCGATGGGGTCGGACGCCGAGCACAAACAGGAGCTCGAGCCTGCCGTACTCCGCCGGGCCGACGTCCTGGTCAGCGACCGCCGCAGCCAGGGCCTGGCCATCGGCGAGCTGCGCTCGGCCCACGGAGCGGGCGTCGACGTGAGCGCAGAGCGTGTTGCCGAGCTCGGCGAGGTGCTCGCCGGTGCGCGGCCGGGGCGGACCGCGGAGGACCAGATCACCATCTGCGATCTGACCGGCACCGGGGTGCAGGACACCGCCATCGCGCGGCTGGCGGCGGCGCGGGCGGCGGCGAGCCGTTAGCCGCGGCCGTCGCGGCCGATCTCCGCGGTGGCCCCGTGCGTCGTGCTGGCGACGCCGGGAACGCTGTGCTATGCTCTTACGGCTTGACCGTTCAGGCGGACCGGCCGTCCCCGCCAGCGGCCCACCGGATCAGCAGAGCCGAGCAGGGTTCCCTGCGGGCTGAGCGCCGCGGTCCCCGCGCGCAGTGGCGGGTTCCCAGAAGGAGAACGTGAATGAAGCGCACATACCAGCCGAACAAGCGCAAGCGCGCCAAGACGCACGGCTTCCGCGCCCGCATGGCGACCCCCGGGGGTCGCAACGTCCTCAAGCGCCGCCGTGCCAAGGGACGCAAACGCCTGTCGGTATCCGATCGCTGACGCCGGTTCCGGTCCTTCACTCGCTGAAGGGGGACCGGGCCTTCCAGCGACTACGCAAGGGGCGTTCCAGTGGCGCGAAGCATCTCAGTCTGCGCTGGCGACCCGCCCAGCATGGTGAAGTGCGGGTGGGCATCGTGGTGAGCGGCAAGGTCGGTAAGGCGGTGGTCCGCAACCGTGTCCGGCGGCGCCTGCGCGACGCCCTGGGCATCCTGCTGGCCGACGGGGTCCGCGCCGAGGCGTGCCATGCAGGCGTGCCGTCGTTCGACCTGGTGGTCATCGCCAGGCCGTCGGCGGCCGAGGTCGGCTACTGGGAGCTCAAGGCCTCGCTGGCCCGGGCGCTGGAGAGGGTGCGGCTCACGTGAGCCGCCTCGCCCGGCGGCTGCTGACGGCGCCGATCCGCTTCTATCGGCGCTTCCTCTCGCCTCTCAAGGGCGTGCCGAGCTGCCGCTTCCACCCCACCTGCAGCGCCTACGCCATCGAGGCGATCGAAGTGCACGGCGTCTTCAAGGGCAGCTACCTCGCGGTGCGCCGCGTGCTGAAGTGCCACCCCCTGCACCCCGGCGGATTCGACCCGGTCCCGCCGCGCCCGGTGGCGCGTAGCGGTCGGCCCGGGCGAGCGTCCGCGAGCATCGCCCCGCGGTTGCTGTCCGACCCATGGGCCGACGGGCACGAGCGACCGGCAAGGCCGCGCACGGAGACTCCCACGGAGGCATCTTGAAGACCGCTCGCACTCTGACCCTGGCGCTGCTCCTGTTCGCGGCGCTCGTTTCCGGCGTCGCGCAAGCGCGCATCGTCTTCGGCGCCAGCGACTTCAACGTCTCGGACTTCAAGAACCTCGATAAGGTCACGGCGACCTGCAAGGCGGCCGACCCGTCGTTCCTGTGCCGGTTGCAGGACGCCACCCTGACGCGCATCCCCACCAAGGGCGTCGACCTGTTCTTCGACGGCGCCGGCGAGCTGGTGGCGGCCTACGCCAAGCCGCAGAAGGGGCAGACGTACAACGACTACCCCATCGACCGCCGGCAGAACCTGATCCCCTTCGCGTCCGGTGTGCCGGGCGGCGCGGTCTTCATCGACGGGGCCTACGACGTGCCGCAGGGCGCCAGCGGCAGCTGGCAGAGCACCGGCAAGACCGAGCTGGTGGGGACCTTCCACTTCCGTGCGGGTGCCTACCAGGTCGAGCGGGTGGTGACGGTGAGCGCCGTCCGCGAGCACATCAACGTCCAGGTGAGCGTGCAGCCGGCGCAAGGGGCCGGTGCGGCCGCCGGCACTGCCACGTCCGGCACTGCCACGTCCGGTAGTGCGGCCACGGCTCCGAGCGGCGCCGCGCAGCCGACCGTCGCGATCGTCACCCCCGGGATCGCCGGCACCGCCAGTCCGGTGGTGAAGATCGGTCACGGCTCGGACTTCACGCTCGCTCCCCCGGCGGGCAAGAGCTACCCGGACCCCACCTACGCGTCGTTGCAGAACAACAACAACAACAACGGCGACGCCATCGTGCTGCGCCCGGTTCAGGGCGCGCAGAACGTCCAGGCCGAGTACCTGCAGCCCGATCGGGTGGCGCTGGTGAAGCCGATCGGGTCCGACGGGCGCGCCTCGTTCCAGGTCGAGTACTACACCGGCAAGAACGAGCTGGTGCGCTACTACCAGGAGGGCTATCTGGGCCTTCCCGGCCTGTTCCGCCCCAACATCCTGGGTCGGCTGTCGCTGTACATCGTCCAGCTCCTGGTCTTCATCCACAAGTACGTGGGCAGCTGGGGTCTCGCGATCATCGTGCTGACGCTGATCTTCCGCGCGCTGATCTGGCCTCTCATCGCCACCCAGACCAAGTCGATGTTCGGCATGCAGAAGCTGCAGCCCAAGATCAAGGAGCTGCAGGGCAAGTACAAGGACGATCGCGAGAAGCTGACGCAGGAGACCATGAAGCTGTACCAGGAGGCGGGCGTGAATCCCGCCGGCGGCTGCCTGCCGATCCTGTTGCAGATGCCGTTGTTCATCATCCTGTGGCGCGTGTTCGTCAACTTCGAGTTCAACCAGGGATTCTTGTGGCTGCCGGATCTGGGGCAGTCCGACCCCTTCTACATCCTGCCGGTGTTGTACGTGCTCGTGATGCTGGCCACGTCCTACTTCTCGGCCCGTGGGAACCCCCAGACGTTGCGGCAGTCGATGTTCATCAACTTGATCTTCGTCTTCGTCATCATCAACTTCCCTGCCGGGGTGCTGCTGTACTATGTGGTATCCATGCTGGTGCAGGTGTTCCAATACTGGCTGTTGAGCCGCAACCAACCCGTGGTGGCGGTGCCCGCCAAGCGGGTGAAGTGAGGGTTCGATGGACGACCGTGATCTCGACAGGTATCTAGAGGACCTCGGCATCAACATGGATGAGGAGGACGAGCAAGAGGCGCTCCTTCCAGAGGCCGAGGCGGAGGAAGAGGGGTACGAGACCCCGCTCGTGGTTCCCGCCGCCCCCCTCGAGGGGAGCCCGCGGGAACGCTGCGAGGCCTTCCTGGTCGATCTGTTGCTCAACTTCGATCCGACGTACGCGGTCGAGGTCGAGGAGGCGGACGACGAGGAGTTGCGCGTCGAGGTCTACGGCGGCGACCCGGGGAAGGTGATCGGGCGCGCGGGCCGCACGCTGGCGGCGCTCGAGTACATCACCAACGCGGTCATCAATCGTGATGAGGGTTCGCGTGTGCGCGTCTCCATCGACGTCGGCGGCTACAAGCGGCGCCGCGACGAGCGCCTGCGGGGTGAGGCCCGTAAGGCCGCCGCCCGCGTTCGCAAGACCGGACGCCCGGTGGAGCTCGACGCCATGAGCGCGGCCGAGCGGCGCGTCGTCCACATGGCGCTCGCCGACGATCCCGACATCATGAGCGAGTCCTTCGGTGAGGGCAAGAATCGCCACGTGGTGGTGAAGCCGGCGTCCTAGGCGGCGTAGGATGAGCCATGCTTGAGCGCATCCGCGATGCCTGCGCGCGGGTGGCGGAGCGTGCGCGCTTCGTGAGGGTGGCGAGCGACGTCGAGGACTACCTGGCGACGTTGGATCGGTCGACGCTGAGCCGGCCCCGCTACGACACCGACCACCACTTCCGAGGGGATCCCGGAGCCACCGTTGCCTTCGTGCTGGTGCTCGACGCCATCAACTTCGGCTCGGGCTACTTCCCGAGCCTGCAGCTTCCGTCGCGGAGCACGGGCTACGCTGCCGTGGCGGGCGCGCTGACGCGGTGGTTCGAGTTGGCGGGACCGCCGACGGCGGAAGGGCTGGCGCGGTTCGACGCGGTGGTGGTGGCCGAGCTGCTCGGGCAGGACCTCGCGGACCCCCTTCGCGCCGAGCTCATGCACCTGTACGCCGGCGCCCTCGCCGAGCTCGGCGCTCACGTCGCCGCCCGCTTCGCCGGGCGTTTCGAGGGCCTGGTGGCGGCGGCCGCGCACAGCGCCGAACGGCTGGCGGCCCTGCTCACGGAGATGCCGTACTTCCGCGACGTGTGGCGCTACGACGGTCTGGAAGTCCCGCTGTACAAGCGAGCGCAGATCACGGCGTCCGACCTGGCGCTGGCGCTCGAGGGCGAGGGCTACGGCGCCTTCTACGACCTCGACCGGCTCACCATCTTCGCCGACAACGTGGTCCCGCACGTCCTGCGTGCCGACGGGGTGCTCGAGTACGCCCCCGTCCTGGCCCACCGCATCGACGCCGGAGAACGGCTCGAAGCCGGCTCCCCCGAGGAGATCGAGGTCCGGGCGGTGGCGCTCCACGCCGTCGAGCGCCTGGTGAGCGCAGCCCGCCGGCGCGGCTGGACGGTCTGCGCACGCGAGTTCGACGTGGCGTTATGGGAGCGCGGGCAGGAGTCGCCCTACCGCGACCGGCCGGCGCACCTCACCCTCACCACCGCCTACTGAGCGCCGGCGGCGAGCACCAGGTAGCGCCAACCGACGGCCGGCAGGCTCACCTGACCTCGGTAGCTGCGGCCGCTGACCGCGTCCGTCCACATGCCTGCCGGGAGCTCCAAGGGCACCGCTGCGGTGCCACTGTTGAACGCGGCCAGTAGCTGGCCCGGGTGAGGTGCGCCGCGCAGGAAGGCCAGGACCGATCCCTGACCGCGGTAGGCGAGCCACAGCGGATCGGAGAGGGCCGGCAGGCCCGCCTTCAAGCGGGCGAGGAGCGCGTAGTGCGCCTGCATGCCGGCGTCGCAGGCGTCCCATTGCACCGGGTAGCGCTCCAGGTCGCCGGCCTTCTGCCCCAACTGGGCACACTCGTCCCCCTGGAAGGTGACCGGCAGGCCCGGCATGGCGTACAGCAGCGCCGATGCCAGGCGCTCACGGCTCAGAGCCGACGGCGACGGAGTATCGCCCCAATCGCCGCCGCCCAGGTCGGTGAGCAGCCGTGAGGTGTCGTGGGAGTCGATGACGTTGAAACCCATGGCGGCGACCGCCGTGGGCTGGCCCATCGTCCACCGGGCGAGCTGCGTCTGCGCCCAGCGCCCGCCGAACAGCGGGGACGCCCCCTTGGCGTACTTCAGGAGCACGTCCCGCCCGAGCGCGTAGTTCATGAGGCTGTCGAACTGGTCGCCCTGGAGCCAGCTCGGGTCGGCCGACCAGATCTCCCCGACCAGGTAGGCGTCCGGGCGTACGCTCTTGACGGCGCTGCGCAGCGCACGGACGAACGTGTGGCCGTCGACGAGCGCGTTGGGGGCGTCGACGCGGAGGCCGTCGAAGCCCACCGTGAGCCAGTAACGAGCCACCTCGAGCAGGTAGCGCTCGACGCCGGGGTCGCTGGTGTTGAGCTGTGGCAGGCTGCCCACACCCGACCACCCGGCGTACGCCGTCGCGTCGCCGGGTTCGAACGGCCAGCGGCGAACGACGTACCAGTCCCAGTACGGAGAGTTCGGACCGTAACGCACCACGTTCCGGAACGCCCAGAACCCCAGGCCGGTGTGGTCCGGTACGAAGTCGAACAGAACGCGCATGCCCAGGGCGTGGGCGCGGGCCAGCAGGCGCCGCACGGTGGCGAGGTCGCCGAGGTGGGGAGCGACGTCGAGGAAGCTGCTGGCGTCGTAGCCGTGGGCCGACCCGGCGTCCACGATGGGGTTGAGGTACAGCACGTCGACGCCCTCGGCGGCCAGGTAGGGGAGCTTGTCCAGGATGCCTTGCAGGTCCCCACCGTAGTAGGCGTGGCAGCACAGGCTCTCGGGCGGAGCGGATGCCCAGGAGGGCAGGACGACGGGCGCTGGGCCGCTCCAGCGCGCGTCGACGTTGAACGCGTCGCTGGCCAGTGCGCGTGCGTCGTTGGTGGGGTCTCCGTTGAAGAACCGGTCGGGGAAGATCTGGTAGCCGACCCCGTGCGCCACCCACGGCAGGGCCGTGGCCACGCCGGAGGGGACCTCGTACGGTCCGACGGCGATGGGGTCGCCGGACATGGGCGCGAGCTCGATCCGGTAGCGGTGCACGCCGACCGGGAGTGCGGCGATCCAGGCCGCGTGACCGTCCGCCTGCGCCTGCCGCACCATAGCGACGGCCGCGCCCGCCACGGTCCTCGCCGGCCCGGTTCGCGCCGGCCCGGTCCCACCGGCGACGATCTGCACCGAGGCTGCGGCCAGCGACCCGTCGTCGACGCGGATGCGCAGGTAGAGCCGGCCTTCGGCGATCGAGAGGTCGGTGGGGTCCGCCGGGTCGTGCCGGAACCCCAGCGCGGCCGCTGCAGGGGGTGTCGCCGGGAGGGTCGTCGCGGGCGGCGCCGCGCCCTCCTCGGCCCGGGCGACGGCGCTCGGTGCGAACGGGAGCGTGGCCGGCAGCAGCGTGGCCAGCAGGAATGCCCTGGCGAGACGCAGCCGAAGCGTGCGCGACCCCGGCCGGACCGGCGGGGGTGCACCGCGGCGCGTCATCGTGCCTCCCCTGGCACGTCGGGCCGGACCAGGGCGAGGCCGTGCACCCTGCACTCCCCGACCACGGCCGCACCGGCGTCGAGGAGGTCGTGGCCGGGCGGCAGCAAGACGGTGGCCGGCTCGGGGGCCGCGAACACCCACACCTCGTCCTCCTGGTAACGACGGCGGTAGGCGAGCACTTGCGGCGGGTAGGCCGGCCCACCCGTGGCGGGGTCGGCACTGGGCAGAGGCGCCAGTCCGCCACGGCGCAGGGCCGCCGTCGAGCGGCGAAGGCCGATGAGCAGGCGCAGGTGGTCGCGTAGCTCGGAGTCCCATGCGGACCGGTCCCAGGGGAAGGTGGCGCGGCACATGGGGTCGCCGCGGAAGTCGTCGTAGCCGTTGGCCTGGTCGAGGCCGATGTCGTCGCCGTAGTACACGCTGGGGCTGCCGGGGAACGTCAGTAGCACGCCGTAGGCCAGCTTGAGGCGTTCGCGGTCGCCGCGCAGGCGCCACAGCGCGCGCGGGATGTCGTGAGAGGAGAGCAGCGTGAGCATGGTCTGGCGCACGCCCAGTGGCAGGGCCGCGTAGTGATCCCACAGAGCGTGCCAGGCGTCGGCCGCGGTGACCTCGACGGGAGCGCCGTACACGTCACTGCCGCACAGCCACTCCATGACCGGGTGGGTGAAGCCGGCGTAGTGCATGGATCCGTCCAGGGTGTGGCGACGCAGGGTCGGGACGGTGTCGAACGACAGCTCGCCGAAGACCCAGGCCTCGTCGTTCTCCTCGCGGGCCACGCGATGGATGGTACGCAATAGCGTCGCGTTGGCGCGCGCCGTGCCCCCCTCTCCGATCTGGTGCGCGACGTCCAGGCGCCAGCCGTCGATGCCGCGGCGGAGCCAGTGCCGGACCGGGGCGTGGGCGCCCTCGAGGAAGCGTTCCCGTGCCAGTGGCGAGGCGTAGTCGATCTTGGGCAGCGTGTGCACGTCGTAGAACGCGGCGTAGTCGCCGCCGGGGCGGAACGTGAACATCTCCCGTTGCGGTGCCGCCGGGTCGGCGAGCGCGGCGCGGAAGTCGGCGTGACGGTGGCCCGTGTGGTTGAACACGCCGTCGAGCACAAGCCGCATCCCGCGTCCGTGGAGCCCCTGCACCAGCGCATCCAGAGCGGCGTCGCCGCCCAGGTGCGGGTCGACGCGGAGGTAGTCGACGGTGTCGTAACGGTGGCTGGAGTCGGCCTGGAAGATGGGCGTCAGGTAGAGGACGTCGATGCCGAGGTGCTGCAGGTCGTCGAGGGCGTCGACGATGCCCCACAGGTCGCCACCGTAGATCTCGAGCTGCCCCTGGCGCGGATCGGGCGGCTCTCCCCAGGCACGAGCGACGATCGGACGGCCGTCGAAGGTCCAGGCGCCGCTCGCCGGTGCGGGCTCGGAGCTGCCCCTACGGAACCGGTCGGGGAAGATCTGGTAGACGGTCGCGCCGACCGCCCACTCCGGCACGGTGGGTTGCGCGGGGAGGTGGAAGAAGCGGTCGTAGCGGGGGAGCACGGGCTCGAGCCCGTGGCTGCCGAGGTAGCCGTGCGGAAGCCGGAAGACGTAGCGCAGCGGGGACGCATGCAGCCCCACGCTCGCCTCGAGGCCGCCATCGATCCCGCGCAAGGGTAGCCGCACCAACTCGCCGTGGCGTTCGAGCACGAGCCAGCCGCTGGATGCCCGTGTCCGCACTCGCAGCTGGAGCGTGCCCCCCAGCTCGGGCCGCAGCGGCTCGACGCAGAAGGGCTCCCAGTCGTGGTACGCGCCGCCGTCGTGCGCTTCGGGAGCGACGGTGACGCGCCGTCTTGTGCGCGTTCGTGGCCGAGCGCCGCTCACTCCTTGACCGCCCCCGCCGTGTAGCCCGACACGAAGTAGCGCTGGAAACCGTAGAAGACCGCCAGGATGGGGAGCGACCCGAGCACGCTGGCCGCCGCGAACACCCCCCAACGGGTACTGAAGCTGCCGGTGGTGAAGTTGTACAGCCCGATGCCCACCGTCCACGATTTCACCCCGGTCAGCACCAGGCTGGCCAGCACGAACTCGGAGTAGGTGCCCACGAACTGCAACAGGAAGATGAAGACGAACATCGGGGCGGACAGGGGCAGCAGCACGCGGAGGAAGGCCTGGAAGCGCGAAGCGCCGTCGATCATGGCGGCCTCCTCCAGGCTCGGGCTCAGCGACTCGACGTACCCCTTGAACACCCAGGTGCCGAAGCTGATCACGCCCCCGGAGTAGGCCAGTAGCAGGCCGGTGAAGGTGTTGATGAGGTCGAGGGTGCTGAGCAGGTAGTAGATGGCGATGAGGGCGAGGAAGCCGGGGAACATCTGGATGAACACGAACACCATCAACATGCCGTAGCGTCCCGGGAAACGGAAGCGCGCGAAGGCGTAGCCGGCCGAGGCGGTCAGCAGCACCGCCAGCATGCCGGTGGCTCCCGACAGCAGCAGCGTGTTCCTGGCCCACAGCACGAAGTGCGACTCGGTGCTCATGCCCGTGAACTGCGACGGTGACAACGCCATCAACCCTCCGAAGAGCAGGACGGCGAAGGTGAGCAGGGTACGGTTCTGCCAGCGCTCGAGGCGGTGGGCGCCGGGCGACCAGTGCCGCCCCAGGCCGAGGCCCAGCGCGCCGATCAGCAGTGCCGCCAGCACCGCGATCAGGACCCACTGCCAGGCGGGAACGAGCACGCCCTCGATGAGCTTGGCGTAGTTCTCCAGGCTGGCTTGCGACAGGTCGGGCAGGACCTTGGCCCGGACGAGCAGGTTGGTGGTCTTGATCTGGCGGAAGCTGAACAGGTTGTTGCGGGGGTCGAAGGAAGCGCCGACGACCTGCAGCACCGGGTAGTACACGACCGCGATCAGGATCCACAGCCCAAGGTGCGTCACGCTCTGGCGGAACAGCGGCCACGGGGTCCGGCTCCGTCCGCGCGCGCGGTTGGCGAGGGCGGTGTAGATCAGGCTGTAGGCCAGCAGCACCATCACGGCGCCGACCAGCGAAAGCGTGACGGTGAGCCAGCCGTTCGCGATGAAGACGCTGCCGAACGCCTTGCTGTGGGGCACGCTCGCCACCATCGAACGGAACAGGAGCGCCCCGTAGACGATCACGCCGAGGGCGATCAGCCAGCCGACCGCGGTGCGCGCGAGCCTCATCGCGCCTCCTCCTTGAACGCACCGGTGAGATTGAAGTTGATGAGGCTGATGCCCACGGTCACCACGAAGATGATCAGGGCGATCGCCGACCCGAGTCCGTAGGCGGAGCCGCCCTCGGAACGGAAGGCGGTCTTGTAGGCCCAGGAGATCAGGATGTCGGTGGAGTTGGCGGTCGCCATCCCACCGGGGATCGCCGGGCCGCCTTGCGGGAGCAGCAGGTAGATCAGGTTGAAGTTGTTGAAGTTGAAGGCGAACGACGTCAGCAACACCGGCGTGAAGGCGGTCCTCACCAACGGCAGGGTGATGCCGCGGAACGCCTGCCAGGGGCTGGCGCCGTCGATCTGCGCCGACTCGTAGAGCTCGTTGGGGATGGTCGACAGCGCTCCCAGGGTGGCGGTCATCATGAACGGGAAGCCCAGCCACAGGTTCACCAGGATGATGCCGAGCTTGGCCCAGTCGGTCTGCGTGAGCCAGGGGATGGAGTAGATGCCGAGCAAGCCCAGCAACCGGTTGACGGCGCCGAACTGCTGGTTGAGCAGCGCGTTCCACATCTGGATGGTGATGATGTTCGGCAGCGCCCAGCTGATGATCAGGGCGGTCCGGTAGAAGTTGCGGAGGCGCAACTTGGCGTCGTTGAGCACCACGCCCAGGATCAGTCCCATCAGGGCCGTGAGGAGCACGCTGCCGGCGGCGAACACCACGTTCCAGCGGAACACCGGCCACAGCGAGGTAGCGGCGTTGGACAGGATGAAGGTGAAGTTCCTGAAGCCGATGAAGTGGTAGTTGCTGATCCTCGCGACGTAGAGCTGGCCCGCCTGCGTCGAGGTTGCGAACGCCGGGGCGCGGTTCAGGGTGAGCGTCGTCGACCCTTCGCCCGTCACCGTCTGTCGCGCCCGGTCGTTGCCCCGATACACCTCCAGCTGGGCCCCCACGCAGCTATCGCCGCACTGCAGGGCCCGGGCCGGATCGGAGGGGAAGCGCAGAGTGTCGGGCGCGACGAACGTCACCGCGGTCTCGGTGGCGCGATCGGGCCGCCCGTAGTTCTTGCCGGAGAAGTTCGTGAACGCCAGCGCCATCGTCAACACGATGGGGTAGACGGTGAAGGCGAGCAGGAAGAGCGTGGCCGGAAGCAGATAATACCAGTCGGAAAGGAATGGGAAGCGTCGCCGGAACAGCACCAGCATGGGCAGCAACGCCAGGCCGGTGGTGAGCAGCAGAAGATAGTTCGGCAGGTCGTGAACCCACACGCGGACGAGCCAGAACAGCAGCACGCCCACCACCACCGCCAGCCCTACGGCGGCGGTGAGGGTGGCCAGCGCGAGCAGCAGGCCGCGGAATCCCGGGGGATGTCGGTGCATCGGGGACCTCCAGAGGGGCGGTCGGCGTACGGGAAGCGCCCCCGACCGGCGGTCGGCCGGGCCGGGGGCGCTCGGAGTCCGTGCGGGGCCGGCGCGCTACTGCGAGCCGGCGATGCCCTTCTGGATCTGCGTAACGAAGTCGTTGGCGATCTGGGTGGTGTCGGAGTCCTTCTTGGCCTCGGCGAGCTTCAGGGCGTCGGCCATCGGGCCCCAGACCTTACCCATCGCCGGCACGTTGGGCATCGGGGTGCCCAGAGCGATGGCCTCCGAGAAGCCCTTGACCACCGGATCGGACGAGAGCTGTGCGAGGGCGCTCGTGGAGACCGGGATGCGGCCGCCGGCCTGGTTGAACGACACCTGCGATTCCGGGGTCACCAGGAACTTCGCGAAGTTGACCGCAGCCACCTTGTCCTTCGAGTAGGCGTTGACGACGACGCCCTGGACGCCCACGAACGGACCCCACGGCTGCTTGGTGCCCGGAGGCGTCGGGAACGGCATGACGCCGAAGTCGAGGTTCGCCTTCTTGTAGTCACCCAGCGCCCACGGGCCGTTGAGGATCATGGCGAGCGCGCCGTCCTTGAAGGCCCCGTCGGCCACGCCGTAGTCGACGCCGTCGGGCACCAACCCGTAGGTGTAGCGCAGCGCCTTGATGAAGTCGAGCGCCTTGGCGCCCGCCGCGCCGCCCATCCCGATGTCGGAGGTGTTGGCGCTGCCGTCGGCGTTCTTGCCGAAGACGTAGGCCCCCTCCATACGGTAGAAACCGTAGTTGAAGTAGGCGTCGGTCTCGTTGTACAGGAAGCCGAAGGTGTCACCGGTGGTGTACTTCTTGGCGATCGCCAGGAACTCGTCCCAGTTCTTGGGCGGTTGCGGTACCAGCTTCTTGTTGTAGATCAGCGCGACCGATTCGGCGCTCATGGGCATGCCGAAGAGCTTGCCCCCGTAGGTGAAGGCGTCCACCGACACCGGCTCGAGCCCGGAGATGTAGTTCTCGGTGACGTACTTGTCCAGCGGTTCGAGAACGCCGGCCACCGCCATCTCGCCCATCTGGTCCTGGGGCAGGGTGACGACCAGATCGGGTCCCTTGCCTTGCGGCGCACCGAGGATGAACTTCTGCTTGATGTCCCCGAACGGCACCGTCACGATGTTGACGGTGGTACCGGTCGCCTTCTGGAAGCTCTGGGCCGAGTCCTGCAGCCACTGAAGCTCAGGGCCGCCGAAATGGGTCCACACGGTTATGGTGCCTTGCGCGAAGACGGACCCGAACAAGGCGAAGAAGAGCGTGAACAGCACCTTCCTCATGCGGATACCTCCCCTAAGGGATCTCCTGACGAGATCCTGATTACCGTTTACGGTCCAAGCATACCAAGCCTCGCGTGGCGCACCGTGAGCGGATTCGCAGCGCTCCCCGGAGCCGCCGCGGCGACATCCGATGGCCGGGCCGGGGCATCGCGCGACGGGTCGGACGCGGCGTACACTACCGATCGCGATGGACGGTCCGGACGATGTGCGCGGCGTGATCTCGGCGGTGGGCAGCCTGACTCTGGGCGAGGCGCGGGGGATCGTGATCCGGCGGCTACAGGCGGCCGGGATCGATAGCGCTGCGCCGGAAGCGCTGGCGCTGCTGGAGGCTGCGACCGGGCTGGAGCGTTCGGTCCTCATGCTCCGCCCCGAGCGCGAGTTGCACGGCGACGAGCGGCGGCGCCTGCGCGACAGCCTGCGCCGCCGCGTGGCGCGCGAGCCGCTTCAGCACATCCTGGGCACCGCCCCCTTCTACGGGCTCGAGCTCGCCGTGGACACGTCGGTGCTGGTGCCGCGGCCCGAGACCGAACGTCTGGTCGAGCTGGTGCTGGAAGCACTGCAGGGAGTGGAGCGCCCGCGCGTGCTCGATGTCGGTACGGGCAGCGGCGCCATCGCGCTGGCGCTGCGCGCCGAGCGTCCCGACGCCGAGGTCATCGCAGCCGACGTGGTCCCCGAGGCGGTGGCCCTGGCGCGGCGCAACGCGCAGCGGCTGCATCTCGACGTCAGGGTCCTTCGCTCCGACCTGCTGGCCGAGGCCGATGTCGCCGCCTTCGCAGCCCGCTGCCATGCACTGGTCGCGAACCTCCCCTACCTCCCCGAGGCGGACGCCGGCACGCTGCAGCCCGAGGCCGAGCGCGATCCGGCTCTGGCCCTGTACGCCGGTCCGGACGGTCTGCGGCTCGCGCGGCGGCTGCTGAGGCAGGCCGCGCGATTGCTGCCAGGCGGTGCGTTGCTGGCGCTGGAACTCGACCCGCGCAACGTGCGCGCGGCCTTGCGCGAGGCGGGCGCCTGGCGCGAGCCCCGCATCGAGCGGGATCTGACGGGTCGGGAGCGGTTCCTGCTGGTGCGTCGCTGACGTCGCTGACGTCGGTGATGCCGTCGGGTCGGTCGGGTCGATCAGCCGGCGTCGCCGGGTCGTGCGGCTCCGCCCCTGCGGGCCGGCTCGCTGTGCGGTCGCTGTGTGGTCGCTGTGTGGTCGCTGCGGGCCTGGTCGCTGCGGGCCTGGTCGGTGTGGGCCTAGTCGCCGCGGGCCGACTCGGCGCCGGTGCCGCCGGCTGCGTCCTCGCGCCGGTCCGGACGGAGTGGGGGTAGATCCGGGAAGTCCGTGACGGCGACGACGGAACGATCGCTGTGGGGATGGCTCGGTGCGCGGCGGCGTGATGTCGTCGTCTCCCCTACGCCAGACGCCAGCACGCTCGCGAG
Organism: uncultured bacterium; assembly: GCA_964616005.1. Lineage (GTDB taxonomy): Bacteria > Deinococcota > Deinococci > Deinococcales > Trueperaceae > JASBRS01. The sequence continues at coordinate 15,273 of CAZTTB010000042.1, forward strand.
CAACAGCAGCCCGGCCCCGACGACGATGCTCGCGTCGGCGACGTTGAAGACCGCGAAATCGAAGCCCCGCACGTGGAAGTGGATGAAATCCACCACGTAGTGCAGGCGGAAGCGGTCGATCATGTTGCCCGTCGCGCCCGCCAGCACCAACGCCAGCGCCACGCGCGTGACGATCGACAGATGGCGCCCACTGCGCAGCAGGTAGACCGCGATCACCAGCGCCACCACCGCCGACAGGATGCCGAGCAGGAAGGTGCCGTCGATGGTGAGCGGTCCGAGTTGCAGGTGGAGGTTGCGCAACATCCCGAAGGCGGCGCCGTTGTTGCGGATGTGCACGATATGGAAGCCGAGGCCGATGGACACCTCGCGGCTGCCCTCCGGCAGCGCCGCGACGACCCACGCCTTGCTGATCTGGTCCGCGGCGACGAGCAGGGCCGCCAGGAGCAATGCCATCTCCGACAGTATAGGCGGGTCGCGGCGGCCGGGAGGTTCGCCGTGGCACGCCCACCCCCGAGGGGGCGGACGGTGTCCCGGTCCCGTCGTGGCGCCAGGGACACGCTTCTGGAGCCTTGGTTATAGTGGGGCGCATACGTGCAAGCGTCTGCCGGCCTGGGGTGCGGTATGCCACCGGGCCGTTGAGAGGCGGCAGGAAATGCCAGCAACCCTGGAACAGATACGCAATCGGATCCGGCGCTCCGGCAGCCAGGAAGGCCCCCTCCTGACCCGGTTCGCCGAGATCCTCTTCGGCAAGGCTGACGATGCGTTCCTGGACGAGTTCGATTCCGACAGCCTGTTCGCCATGGCCGTCGACGGCCTCCATTTCCTGGAGGGCGGTCTGCGGGACGGTCCGCGCGTGCAGGTGTTCAACCCGCGGTTCGAGACCGACGGTTGGGACGCCCCCTACACCGTGATCCGTCTGCTGCTCTACGATCGACCGTTCATCGTCGATTCGGTCCGGGCCGAGCTCGGCCGCCATGGCGTGGAGCTGTTCCACTTGCTCCACCCGATGGTCACCCCGGAGCGCGACGCTTCGGGGGCGGTCGTCGGCGTGGGCGTCAAGGGGGAGCGGGAACGGCGCGAAGCGGTCGAGATG
>CAZTTB010000043.1:0-15835 GCA_964616005.1 uncultured bacterium
TCTCCACCAGCTCCATCTTGACGCTCATGCCGCGGTAGGTCTGCACGGGCTCGCGTTCGCCGCCGTGGCCCCGTACCGGGGTGACCGTGATGCCGTAGATCGATGCCTCGAACAGAGCGGCCAGAACGTCGTTGAGGCGCTCCTTGCGGATCACGGCGGTGACCAGCTTCACGCTTCGCTCCCGGCGGGGCTGGTGACGCCGGGGGGGCGCGGCTCGAGCCGCGCCGCGGGCAAGAGCAGGGCGCCTTCTCCGTCGGTGTAGGCCTCCTCGCCATGCATGCCGACGTCCAGACCCTGCGCCTCGGTGTCGGCGTCGGCGCGGAGCGGCGTGAGGAGACCCACCAGGCCGGCCACCGCCAGCGTCCCCACGGCGCTGAAGACCAGCGCGCAGGTCACGGCCAGCGCCTGGATGCCGAGTTGCGTCAACGAGCCGTCCACGGGAGCGCCCCACGCCCGACTGGCGAACACGCCGGTGAGCAATGCGCCGCTGATGCCGCCCACACCGTGTGCGGCGAAGACGTCGAGGGCGTCGTCGAGCCGGCTGCGGGCGCGCCACAGCATGATCAGGTAACTGGGGAGCGCGGCCAGCGCGCCGATCGCCAGCGCGGCCGACGGTCCCACGAAGCCGGCGGCCGGGGTGATCGCCACCAGCCCGACCACCATGCCCGTGGCGATACCGACGGCGGTGACGCGACCGCCGCGCGCCATGTCGAACAGCGCCCACACCACCAGGGTGGCCGCGGGCGCCAGCAGCGTGTTGACGAACGCCAGCACCGCAGTGGCATCGGCGGCCTGCGCACTGCCGGCGTTGAATCCGAACCAGCCGAACCAGAGCAGTCCGGCTCCGAGCAACGTGTAGGGGACCTGGTGGGGGAGCATCGCCTTGCGACCGTAGTCACGGCGCCGGCCCAGAAGCACCGCGAGCACCGCAGCGGCGACACCGGCGTTGATGTGGACCACGGTGCCTCCGGCGAAGTCGAGGGCGCCGAGCTGTTGCAGGAAGCCGCCGCCCCACACCCACTTCGCGAGCGGCGCGTACACCACGACGCTCCACAGCGCGATCACCAGCATGTAGGCGCCGAAGCGCATGCGCTCGACCACCGCGCCCGAGATCAGCGCGGCGCTGATCATGGCGAAGGTGGCCTGGAAGGCGAAGCCGAGCAGGGCCGGCAACCCGCTGCCGCCGGCGGTGCCGAGGCCGCGTAGGAAGGCGTGGGCGAACCCGCCGAGCCAGGCCGAGCCCGGCGCGAAGGCCAGCGAGTAGCCCACCGCGGCGAAGGTGAGCCCCACCACACCGAGCGCGACGAAGCTCATCATCATGGTGTTGAGCACGTTCTTGCGGCGCACCAGTCCGCCGTAGAAGAACGCCAACCCCACCACCATCAGCAACACCAGCGCGGTCGACGCCATCATCCAGGCGAGGTCGCCGGCCGGCACCGCCGCCTGGGTGGCGGCCGCGGGGGCGGCGGCCGGAGGATCGGCGGCGAGCGCGCCCCCGACCGACACCGCCAGCGCGCCCACGGCCGCGTGCCTCGCTCCGCGCGCTACGGTACGCGCCACGATGCGCACCACGATGCACGATGCGCCGTGCTTCGCGCCGTACTTCGCGCCGTGCGGCACGCCGCGCCGCGACCGTGGCGGTACCCGACGGGGGCGTATCGGTGGGCTGGGGCGGCGCATGCGGACCTCCGGGCGGCCGCGGATGCACCGCGGGCCGCGTGATGAACGAGGCTAGCACGGTCGCGGCGGAGCGTCAAAGCAAGAGTGTATGACTGACCACCCAATCGCGAACGAGAGGCGGAAATTGTGGGTTATGGAGCGCAATCGTAATGCTGAAAGGGACCCACTAACAGCAGAACCGTGAACAGCGCGCGCCGGGCCGTCCGGGCGCGCGCTGTTCACGCGAGGCCTTGGGGTTGGACCCCCGCACGGGGTACCGGGGTCAGGCCGGGGCGGCCAGGGGAGCCCCGACCGGTGTCAAGGCCTCGCCGTCCTCCTCTCCCGTGCGGATGCGGACCACCCGTTCCAGCGGCTGGACGAAGATCTTGCCGTCCCCCACCTCCCCGGTGCGGGCGGAGCGCACGATGGCGTCGATGGTCGGCGCCACGAACGCGTCCGACACCGCGATGGTCAGCTGGACCTTCTCGTGGAACTCGACCAGGAAGGTACTTCCGCGGTACTGCTCGTGGATGGCGGCCTGCCCCCCGTGGCCGCTCACCCGGTTCATGGTGATCCCCTGCACGCCTGCCTTGAAGAGGGCCTCCTTGACCATGTTGAGGCGGTCCGGTCGGACGAAAGCGGTGATCAGCTTCATGTGCATGCTCCTTCGAGGCCGCTGGGCCTCAGTCGCCCGCCCCGACGATCACGGGCTCGCGGAGGGCATCCGCGGGCACGTAGGCTTCGGCGCCGTGCTCGGCGACGTCGAGCCCACCGATCTCCTCGTGCGGGGCCACGCGGATCCCCATGGTGGCCTTGAGGAGCATCCACAGCAGCGCGACCGAGCCGAACGCCAGGGCGCTGATGACGACGGTCCCGAGGATCTGGATGAGCAGGAAGTGCGCGCCGCCGCCGGCGAAGAGGCCGTTGGCGCCGAGCGCCGGCAGGCCGAACAGGCCCAGGGAGATGGTGCCCCACATGCCGGCCACGCCGTGGACCGAAACGGCGCCGACGGGGTCGTCCACGCCCAGGGCATCGACGACCGGGATGGCCAGCACCACGATCACGCCGGCCGCAAGGCCGATGATGATGGCCGCGGGGGGGCTGACGAAGGCGCAGGGCGCCGTGATGGCGACGAGCCCGGCGAGCAGGCCGTTCATGGTCATCGAGAAGTCGGGCTTGCCGAAGCGCATCCACGACACCATCATCGACGACACGCCGGCGGCGGCGGCGGCGATGTTGGTCGTCAGGAAGATGCGGGCGACCAGCCCGGGGTCGCCGACGATGCCCATGGTGGAGCCCGGATTGAAGCCGAACCAGCCGAGCCACAGGATGAACACGCCGAGCGCCACGAAGGTCATGTTGTGGCCCGGCATGGCGTTGACCTTGCCGTGGGTGTAGCGGCCGATGCGCGGCCCCAGCACCGCGGCGGCGCCGAAGGCGGCGAACCCGCCGACGGCATGGACCACGGTCGAGCCGGCGAAATCGAGGAAGCCCAGCTGGGCGAGCCAGCCGCCGCCCCAGACCCAGTGGCCGAGGATGCTGTAGATGAAGGTGGTCATCACGACCGAGAAGACCAGGTAGGCCGGGAACTTCACCCGGCCCCCGATCGCCCCCGAGACGATGGTCGCGGCGGTGCCGGCGAAGACGAGCTGGAAGAAGAACTTCGCGAAGAGCGGGACGCCGGTCCACGACAGCGATTCGAAGATGCCCTTGTAGGCGCTGCCGGTCAGCGGGCTGAGGTCGGGGCCGTTGAGGAACCAGCCGTGCAGCCCCAGCAGGCCGGTGCCGTTGCCGAACATGAAGGCGAAGCCGAAGGCCCAGAAGGCGATCGACGCCACCATGAAGTCCGAGGCGTTCTTCATCAGGATGTTGACGACGTTCTTGGCGCTCTGCAACCCGGCTTCGACCAGGGCGAAACCGGCCTGCATGAAGAAGACCAGCGCGCCGGTGATCAGGACCCAGAGGGTATCGACCGCGACGGTGAGCTTGGACGTGGCGTCGGCGGACTGGGCCCCGGCGAGACCGGCGAGGACCACGGCGGCGACGACGGGGAGGGCCCGGCGGAGGAGCGCGGAACGGTCGAAGGGACGGCTGCCGGCACCGAGGCGCCGCGGCTGCGGGCGAACGGACGCGCGGCGGCGGGTCGTCGTGGCGCCGGGCACGGGCGCCGCGCCTTCGATGGACCCGGCAGCGGACGGGCGGGCTGTCGGAGTACGGGGCTTCATCGTCACCTCCAGGGGTGGTGCGCTAGCGCGCAGGACGGGATCGGGGGTCATGGCGCGCCGTGGTTCGCGGGAGGCGGGCGCGGCATGCGATCGGGCGTCCATCGCCGGGCGAGCGGCCCGGCCGTCGTCCTCCCGGCGTTCCCTCGTCGAGGGGGCCGTTCGGACTGGGCCAAGCATAGGTGCAAAACTACACGCTGTCAAGCAAGAAGTTGCTTGGTGTCAAGTGCTAGCGTGACACTGTGCACAAATTGATGGCTAGACGGAACGACACGTCAAGGAAATGTGCCGGGTGTACACAGAAAGGATTACAGAGGGTCCAAGACGAACCGTCGCGCCCGGCATGCCGGGCGCGACGTCGCGGCCGGGGCGCTGCGCGGAGCGCCACCGACCGATGCGGTGCTGCCCGTGCCTGCCGCCGGCGGCAGGCACGGGCAGCACCGGCTACAGTTCCTGAAGCAGGATGCGGCTCTCGTCGCCGATGATGAGCCGGTGCGTGCTGGGACGGCCGTGGTGCCCCTCGACGCGCACGTCCTCACCGATGAGGCTCCCCTGGATGCGGGGGCCGACTCCCGCGATGACCGAGCGCGCACCTACCACCGCGTACTCGATCTCGGCGTTGACGACGCGGACCCCGTCGCCGATGGAGGTGAAGGGTCCGAGATAGGCGTTCTCCACGTGAGCGTCGCGCCCGATGATGGCGGGGCCGAAGATGGTCGTGTTGCGGACCACGGCGCCCTCCTCGATCAGCACCTCGCCGACCAGCGTTGCCCCCACTGCCTCGCCCCGCACCTCACCCTTCAGGCGCATGAGCTCGAGGCGATTGGCGTCGAGGATGTCCTCGGGCTTGCCGGTGTCCTTCCACCAGCCCGTCACCTCGACCGGGGCCACCTCGAAACCTGCCGTGATGAGCATCTGGATGGCGTCGGTGATCTGGTACTCGCCCTTGGCACCGGGCTCGAGGTCGTCGATCATGGCGTGGATGGTCTTGTCGAACACGTAGACGCCGGCGACGGCCAGCGTGCTGGGCGGATCCTGGGGCTTCTCCACCAGCCGCGTGATGCGCGTGTTCTCGACCACCGCCACACCGAGCGAGCGGGCGGCCTCGGTCGACACCGGCACCAGCGCGCAGACGGCGTTGATGCCCCTTGCCGGGTCGAAGGAGCGCACGAAGCTGGTGATGCCGTGCTCGAACAGGTTGTCGGAGAGGTACATGACGAACGGATCGTCGGCGAGGAACGCGCGGGCGACCTTGACGGCATGGGCGAGCCCCTGCGGCGGGTTCTGGAGGATGTAGCTGAAGCGTGCGCCCCGGTAGCCCGAGAGCGTCTCCTTGATGCTGTCCACCGTCAGGTAGCTGACGACCACGCCGATGTCGGTCACGCCGGCCTCGACCAGGTTGTCGACCGCGTAGTGGATGAGCGGCTTGTTGGCCACGCTGATCGTCGGCTTGGGGCGGAGGCTGGTGATCGGCCGCAGGCGTGTCCCCAGGCCCGCGGCGAGGATGAGTCCCTTCATGCCGGTTCCTCTCTCATGATGTTCGATGGTACCGCAGGCGCCCTCGTGGCGCGGTCCGGTCCGGCCCGGTCCGGTCCGCGGCCGGGGTACCGGGAGTTGTCCTCTCACGTGCGCTACCGCCACCTCGCGCCCGCGACTCCGCCGCTAGCATGGTGGCGTGACCGCTCGCGTCGCCACGTCGCCTCCGGATACCGGTCGGGTCGTGCTGGGCCGTACCCTCCCCTCGCTCCTCGATGAGGCTGCGCTGCGGCGCCCCAATGCCCGCGCTCTGAACCAGCGTGTGGACGGCGGTTGGGAGCCCATCTCCACCGAGGTCTTCCGACAGCGCGCCGACGCCCTGGCGCTCGGACTCCGTGCCCGGGGCCTGGAGCGGGGCGACCGCGTCGCCTTCTTCACGCACAGCGACGTCTCCTTCGTGGTCGGTGACATGGCCTGTCTGCTCGCGGGGCTGATCACCGTCCCGATCTACCTCACGCACGCCGAGGCCGCCATCCGCCACATCCTGCGCGAGTCCGGCGCGCGCGCTCTGCTGGTCTCGAGCCCCGAGCTGTTGGAGCGGCTCGGCGGCCTCCTGAGCGAGGCCGAGGCGCTGACGCTGGTGGCCCTGTGGGAGGGCGAGCCGCTCGCCGCCCCGGTCCGATCGGTGCCGGCCGAGCGCACCGTCGTCACCAGCTACGCCGCCCTGGAGGAGGAGGGAACGCGCCTGCTCGCCGCCGACCCCGCGGCCGGCGCGGCGCTTCGGGACGCCATCGGCGCCGAGGACGTGGCCACGCTGATCTACACCTCGGGCACCACGGGGCTGCCCAAGGGCGTCATGCTCACCCACCAGAACCTCTCGTCCAACGTCGTGGCCGCCTTCACCGGACTTCCCACCTACCATCCCGGCGAGGCGGAGGTGGTGCTGTCCTTCCTGCCGCTCACGCACATCTTCGCTCGTACGCTGCAGTACGGGGTGATGTGGTACGGCTCGAGCGTCTACTTCAGCGATCCGGCCCGTGTCGGCGAGGACCTCGTGGATGTGCGGCCTACCTTCTTCGCCTCCGTCCCGCGGGTGTTGGAGAAGGCCTACGAGCGCATCCAGGCAGCCGGCGCGGCGCTGGGCGGGTGGCGCGGCGGGTTGGCCGCGTGGGCCCTCGCGCGGGCGCGCGCCTTCGACGTCGAGCACCCGCCCCGGGGCGGAGCGGCACTGGCGCACGCGCTCGCCGACCGGCTGGTCTACCGTCGCTGGCGCGACGCGCTGGGCGGCCGGCTGAGGACCGTGATCGTGGGCGGCGCGGCGCTCCGCGCCGAGCTCGCTGTCGTCTTCAAGGCCGCGGGGATCGACGTACTGCAGGGCTACGGCCTGACCGAGACCAGTCCTGTGATCGCCTTCAACCGGCCCGAGCACAACCGTCCGGGGACGGTGGGGGTACCGCTGGCGGGTACCGAGGTGGCCGTGTCCGGCGAGGGCGAGGTGCTGGCGCGCGGCCCGCACATCATGAAGGGCTACTACCTGCGTGACGACCTCACGGCCGAGGTGATCGACGCCGCCGGCTGGTTCCACACCGGCGACCTGGGCGCGATCGAGGACGGCGGATACGTGCGCATCACCGGGAGGATCAAGCACCTGTTCAAGCTCTCGACCGGCAAGTACGTGATGCCCCGGCCGATCGAGCAGCGGCTGGAGGCCAGCCCGCTCGTCGATACCGCGCTGGTCATCGGGGAAGGGGAGAAGTACTGCACCGCCCTGCTGTTCGTGGCGGGCCCCGCGCTCGAGGAGGCGATCCAGCGCCCGCTCGATGCCTCGGCGCTCGTCGCGTCAGACGTTCAGGGCCGCTACCGCGATCTGGTCGCGGGCGCCAACCGCGACATGCCGCACTGGTCGACGGTCAAACGCTTCGCCCTGGTCCTGGACGAGCTGACGATGGAGAGCGGGCACGTCACCCCCAAGCTGAGCGTCCGGCGCGATACCGTCCTGCACGCCTATGCCGGCGTGGTCGACGCGCTGTACCGCGGCGGTCGGGCGCCGGCGGGGGTGGCCGTGGTGGAGGTCTGAGCCCGATCAGGCGCTGAGCCGGAGCGGGAGCGTGCCCGACGCCGCCAGCTCGTCGGGCCGGGGCAACTGCAGCGCGTCCAGCGGCGCGGGCCGGGCGATGAGGTAGCCCTGGGCTTGATCGCAGCCGATGCGGCGGATGCTGTCGAGCTGGCCGCACGTCTCCACGCCCTCGGCGACGACCGTCTTGCCCAGGGCGTGCCCCAGCGACACCACGGCGGCGACGACGTCGTAGGCGCCGTCGAGGGGGAGCGTGTCGAGGGCCTGGATGAAGACGCGGTCGAGCTTGAGGACGTCGGCCGGGATCTCGCGCAGGTACGCCAGGGACGAGTAGCCGACGCCGAAGTCGTCGATGGCGATGCGCACGCCCAGGGAGCGCAGGCGCGCGAGGTGCCCCAGGGCCGCGTCCCGGTGCCCGAGCAGCGCTTCCTCGGTGAGCTCGATCTCCAGATGTTCAGGGGCGAGTCCCGCGCCGTGGAGCGCTGTCAGGACGTCCTCGGCGAATCCGGGTTGGGCCGCGTGGGAGGGCGAGATGTTGACGCTGACCCGGGGAGGCTCCCCGGTGCCGTCCGTCGCCGTCCAGGCCGCAGCGTCTCGGCATGCCGATGCCAGCACCCAGCGGCCAAGGGTCCCCGTCAGCCCGAGCTCCTCGGCGAGCTCCACGATCGTGGTCGGCGGCACGGCGCCGAGCTCCGCGTGGTGCCAGCGTAGGAGCGCTTCGAGCGCTGCGGTGCGGCCGGTATCGAGATCGACGATGGGCTGGTAGACCAGCGTGAACGCGTCGCCCTCGAGCGCTGCGCCAAGATCGCGGCGCAGGCGCATCCGCTGCACTTCCTCGCGCCCGCCCTCGCCGAAGAAGCGCACGCCGTTCTTGCCCTGCCACTTGACGCGGTACATGGCGTTGTCGGCACGACCGATGAGTTCCTCCACGGTGCGGCCGTCCTGTGGGAAGAAGCTGATCCCGATACTGGCGCGCATCCGGACCGACTCGGTTCCGACGGCATGCGGCTCGTTCAGCGCGCCGAGCACGTGCTGCGCGACCGTCATGGCGTCCTCGGGGCCTTCGATCCCCTTCAGGACGGCGACGAACTCGTCGCCGCCGAGCCGGCCGACCAGGTCGCCGCCGCGGGTGTGCTCGGTCAGCCGGCCGGCAACGGACTTCAGGAGCTCGTCGCCGGCTTCGTGCCCGAGCGTGTCGTTGATGGCCTTGAAGCGGTCCAGATCGACGAACATGACGCCGATGACGTCGGCGTCGGCGTCGGAGAGCTCGAGCAGCGATGCCAGCTGCCGGTCGAGCGAGCTCCGGTTCAGGAGTCCGGTGAGGACATCCCGATCCGCCTGCGCCTGGATGGCGGCGTTCTGATGTTCCAGCTCGCGGCGCAGATCCCGCAGGTAGCCGATCAGCCCTCCCAGGCCGAGGGCGACCATGAGCGGAACCACGACGTTGCCGACGGTGGGCGCCATGCCAATGAACTGCCAGTAGAGCAGTGTGTTGGCAGCCGTCGTCAGGATCGCCAGGACGACGCCGGCACGCGTGCCGCAAAGCCAGGCCGAACCCATCACGATCGCGAAGCTGACGACCGCCACGGTGTTTCCGATATGTTGGGTGAGGAACGGGAAGCCGACCACGTAGGCCGCCGTGGCCGCGGCGATGACGGCGAACTTGACCGTACGTTCGGCGGTGGGCGAGAGGGTCGGCGAAGGGGTCATGCGCTCACCCTAGCGCCGGCCCCATGATTGTTCTCTGATGACGTTCTGAACCAGGCTCGTCTACGGTGCGTCCTCGTGCCCGTCGAGGGTCAGCAGGACGCCGTAAAGGTCCGGACGGCGGTCGCGGAAGAAACCGAAGCCGGCCCGGAAGGCGCGCGCGGCGGCGAGGTCGAGGTCGGCGTAGAGGACGGTCTCCGAATGCCGATCGGCCTCCGCCAGCAGCTCACCCCGGTAGTCGCTGATGAAGGAGCTGCCGTAGAAGGTGGCGGCGCCCTCGACGCCGACGCGGTTGGCGGCGGCCAGGTAGGTGCCGTTGCACACGGCGTGGCCGATCATGGCGCGGCGCCACAGGGGTTGCGTGTCGAGCCCACCGGAATCGGGGGGCTCGCTGCCGATGGCGGTGGGGTAGAGCAGCAGGTCGGCGCCCTTGAGCGCCATGGCGCGCGCGGCCTCGGGGAACCACTGGTCCCAGCAGATGCCCACGCCGATCGTCCCGTAGCGCGTACGCCAGGCCTTGAAGCCGCTGTCGCCGGGATTGAAGTAGAACTTCTCCTGGTAACCGGGGCCGGTGGGGATGTGGCTCTTCCGGTACACGCCGAGCCGGCGTCCGTCCGCGTCGACCATCGCGAGGCTGTTGAAGTACGCCTGCCCCGCGCGCTCGAAGAACGAGACCGGCAGCACCACGCCCAGCTCGCGGGCGAGCGCGCCGAAGCGCTCCAGGAACGGGTGGTCCTCGACCGGGTGGGCCAGCGCGAACAGCTCGTCGCGTTCCAGCTGTGGGAAGTAGAGGCTCTCGAACAGCTCCTGCAGCAGCACGATCCGGGCGCCGCCGGCGGCGGCCTCACGCACCCGGCGCTCGGCCCCGTCCAGGTTCTGCTGGAGGCGATCGGTGCAGCGCATCTGCACCACGGCCAGGCGCACCGTGGCGCGGCCGCTGTCGGCCGCGGGGTCGTGGGTCTCGTTCATGTCCGCCTCCCTTCGCCGATGGGCGGTCGGTGGCCTCACGGCGCCATCGTCGGCCCGGCCGGTTGCTGTTGCGTCACGCAGTGGAAGGCGCCGCCGCCGGTGATGAGGTGGGCGCCGGACAGCCCGGTCACCTCGCGCTCCGCGAACAGCGGACGGAGCGTCGCCAGCGCGCCCGCGTCGTTGTCGTCATCATAGAGGGGCACGGCGACGAAGCCGTTGCCGATGTAGAAGTTGGCGTAGCTCGGAGGCAGGCGCGAGCCGGAGAGCTCCATGCGCCGCCGCGGCAGCGGCAGCGGGACCACGCGGTAGGGCGCGCCACGGGGGTCCCGCAGCGCGCGGAGCGCCTCCAGGTTGTGGCGGGTCGGGACGTGATTGGGGTCGGCGGGGTCCGCCTCGTAGGCGCACACCAGGGTGCGGTCGTCGGTGAAGCGCACCAGCGTGTCGATGTGGCCGTCGGTGTGGTCGCCCTCCAGCGATCCCTGCAGCCACACGATGCGCTTCACGCCCAGGGTGTTGCGGAGCAGCTCCTCCAGGTCGTGCTCGGTGAGACCCGGATTGCGTTCGCGCGACAGCAGGCAGGAGCGCGTGGTGAGGCACAGGCCCTCGCCGTTCACCTCCAGGGAGCCGCCCTCCATCACGACGGGGACCTCGAAGCGACGCATGCCCAGGCGCGCCGCGACCGCCTGCGGCGCGCGGTCGTCGTCGTCCCAGGGGGCGTACTTCCGACCCCAGGCGTTGAAGCGCCAGTCGGTGAGTGCCACGTGGCCGCTTCCGTCGGTCACGAAGATCGGCCCGTTGTCGCGGAACCAGGCGTCGTTCAGCGGCACGTGGTGGAAGGCGATGCGTCCGAACGGGGCGCCCAACGCCTGCAGGCGGCGTCGGGCGTCGGCCTCGGCTTCGTCGTCGCGGACGTTGACGACCACCGGCTCGTAGCGGGCGATCAGAGCGACCAGCCCCGCCATGTCGTCACGAACTCCGTCGAGCTGCCCCTCCCAGAGGGCGTCGTCGAACGGCCAGCTGGTCCAGGTGGCGGCGTGCGGCGCCCACTCGGGGGGCAACGAGAATCCCAGATCGGCAGGGCTGCGCATGCTGACCGATGCTATCAGAGCCGGAGTGTCGTGCCGTCGGCCCGTCCGTCGGTGCGTCCGCCGGCCGGGGCGGTGCCGCGCACTCGGATCCCGGCGGCCGTGCCGCGGTGTCGGTACGGCTTTCGAGCGCGCTCCGGACGTGCTAGAGTACGCGCGCTCGACGCTCGTTCGAGTGCCAGACGGCGCGCTCCCGAGGGGTGCTGCGACGATCGGCACGGCGAGTTCGAGGGCGCAGCCGGACGGCGCTCGGCCCAGCGCCGTGCGCGTGCGCCGGGAGGGCCCGATTGAACCACCCCACCAAGCCCAGCGAGCCCATCTTCAAGGTCTCGGACGCCGTGGAGCTGTACGGAGTCCGTACCTGGTCGAACGGCTACTTCGACGTGTCCGGGCGCGGTGAGCTGACCGTTGCCGTCCGTGATTCCGGTTCGGTCTCACTCAAGCGCATCATCGACGACCTGCGCGAGAAAGGTCATGCGCTGCCGGTGATCCTGCGCTTCCCCGATGTGCTCGAGGACCGCATCGACCGGGTCAACGCCGCCTTCTCCGACGCCATCGCCGAGGCCGGGTACCAGGGTCGCTACCAGGGCGTGTTCCCGATCAAGGTGAACCAGCGGCGGGTGGTGGTGGAGACCGTCGCGACCTACGGGGAGAACTACCGTACCGGCCTGGAGGCCGGCAGCAAGGCGGAGCTGGCGCTGGCGCTGGCGCAGGAGGGGCACCCCGAGGCGCTGGTGTGCTGCAACGGCTTCAAGGACGACGACTTCATCCGGCTGGCCTTGTGGGGGCGCAAGCTCGGCCGCAACGTGATCATCACGCTCGAGAAGTACTCGGAGCTCGAGCGCGTGCTGCGCATCAGTCGGGAGATGGGGGTGCGGCCCGCTCTGGGCGCGCGCTTCAAGCTCCACGCGCGCGGCAGCGGACAGTGGGAGGCCTCCGGCGGCGACGATGCCAAGTTCGGGCTCACCGCGGCGGAGCTGCTCAACGTGGCGCGCCGGCTCGAGGAGGAGGGCCTCACCGACGCCTTGGAGCTGCTGCACTGCCACGTCGGCAGCCAGCTGACCGACATCCGGCGCATCCGGGTGGCGGTGCGGGAGGCGGCGCAGGCGTACGTCGAACTCGCCGAGATGGGCGTCGGCGTCCGCTACCTCGACGTGGGCGGAGGGCTGGCCGTCGACTACGACGGCAGCAAGACGACCTTCTACGTGTCGGCCAACTACGGCCTGCGCGAGTACGCCGACACCGTGGTGTACACCGTCATGGAGGCCTGCCAGGAGTGGGAGGTGCCGCAGCCGACGCTGGTGACGGAGTCGGGGCGCGCCCTCACGGCGCACCACGCGGTGCTGGTCCTGCCGGTGATCGACGCTATCGGGCCGACGCGCGACACCCTCGAGCTCCCCGAGCTCGAGGGGGAGGTGCACGCACTCGTGCGGGACATGCGCGATCTGCTCGACGGGATCACCATCAAGACCTACCGGGAGGTCTACAACGAGGCCGTCAGCAACAAGGACACCATGCACAGCCTGTTCGACCTCGGGTACCTGAGCCTGCTGGAGCGCGCCCACTTCGAGCAGCTCTTCAACCACATCATGGTGCGGGTGGCGAAGGTGGTGGAGAACCTCGAGTACGTTCCCGACGAGTTCGAGGCGCTACCGAGACAGCTGGCGGACACGTACGTCGTCAACTTCAGCGTCTTCCAGAGCCTCCCCGACCACTGGGCGATCCACCAGCTGTTCCCGATCATGCCGCTGCACCGGCTCGACGAGCGCCCCACGCGCAACGCCACCCTGGTGGACATCAGCTGCGACTCGGACGGCAAGATCGACCGCTTCATCGACCTCCGCGACGTGAAGAGCACCCTGAAGGTCCACCAGCTCCGCCCGGGCGAGCCCTACTACCTGGGCGCCTTCCTGACCGGCGCCTACCAGGACGTGCTCGGGAACGCCCACAACCTGTTCGGGCGCGTCAACGAGGCCCACATCCGGCTCGACGGCGAGGGCTACCGGCTCGAGCGCTTCATCAACGGCCAGAAGGCGCGCCGCGTCATCGAGAACATGGGCTACGAGACCCCGCTCCTTCACGGGGCCCTGGCCCGGCTCGCGAGCGAGGGGACGGCGGCGGGAAGGTTGAGCGAGGCCGAGCGCGCCGAGCTGCTGGAGCTCTACGACGCGGAGCTGGTGGGCTACACCTACCTGGAGGCGATGTGAGCGTCGGCGGGCGGCGGCCCATCGCCGGCGCGGTGTTGTGGAACCCCGACGGGACCGTCCTGCTCCAGCATCGCGACGACGTGGCCGGAGTCAAGGACGCCGGCAAGTGGTCGCTCTTCGGCGGCGGTATCGAACCCGGCGAGGACCCCGAGACGGCCATGCTCAGGGAGCTCGACGAGGAGATCGGCTACCGTCCGGAGCGCTACCACCTCTTCCTGGTGCTGTACGCGCGCGACGCGGACTTCCACCTGTTCCTGGCCATGATCGAGGAGCCGATCGAGCGCTTGCGGCTCACCGAGGGACAGGGGTTCGCCTACCTGACGCCGGAGGCCGCTCTCGCCGACCTCGAACTGTCGGACACCGCGCGCGCCGCCCTGGGCGCGCTCCAGATCTATCGCGGGTTCCGGGCCGGGCAGGGGCTGCCGGGCCCGCTGTAGGACCCTGAACGGCCGACATGGGGGCCGTTCGGAGCCGTTTCCGCCGTGAGGGAGGCTGCTGCGGCGCAACATCTTGACGAATAGCGAATACCGGGCTATGTTGACGTTATAGGCGCTCGCAGGGAGCGCTTCTTTTTTTGGATTCGGGTCGCGACCCGCTCCGCGCGCCACCATGAGTCTCGGCCGCATACGACAACCCGAGCCCCACCCGTACCTACAGAGGACCGCCCGCGCGACCGCCGGGAAGGCGCCCCGAGGGCGTCTGCAAGCCGGCTGTCTGGAAGCCGCCTAGAACGCGATCGTGTCGCCGTCGGCGCCGAGCGTCGTGTCGGCGAAGTGACGCCGCGCCTCGTCGAGCGTCGTTGCCACGTCGCCGTGGTTGGGCGCGATGTGGACGAGCCTCAGGTGGCGCACGCCCGCGCGGGCGGCCACGCTCGCGGCGTCGACGGCGCCGGTGTGGCCCGGTCCGCGACCCGTGGCCTCGTGCACCAGCACGTCCGCGCCGTGAGCCAGCCGCTCGATGGTATCGCAGGGCTCGGTGTCGGCCGAGTACACCATCACGCCTCCGCCGTGCCGGTCGACGATGCGCAGGCCGGTGACGGGCACGGCGTGGCACCCCGGGGTGGCGGTGATCTCCCAGTCCTCGTTGCGGAACACCATGGCGTCTTCGAGCAGGGCGACTTCGTGGTAGCGGATCTCGGGGTAGCCGGGCCAGTCGGAGGTATCGAAGGTGTCGTGGAGCCGGCGCACCTGATCGATGGCGGGGGCGATGCCGTAGACATCGAGCGGCCGCGCGCGGCCGGCGAGCCACAGCCGCTCCATCATGAGCGGGAAGCCGGACACGTGGTCGGCGTGCTCGTGCGTCACCACCAGGGCCGTCACTCGATCGAGGTCGAGGCCGTGCGCGAGGAGCCACCGCACGACGTCGCCGCCGCAATCGATGACGACGGTGGACGCGGGCCCGCTCACGGCCAGCATGGTCGTGGTGCGAGCGGCGTCCGAGATCGCTGCCCCCGTGCCCAGGAGATGAAGCGTTGCCATCGTTCCTGCCTCCAGAGGAAGGGCCGATCCCCGCCCCCCGACCGGCCCGGCGCACCGGGCGTGGCAGGAGCGGAGCCCCGTCCTCGGCGCGCATCGACGGCCATGATAGCCCTCGTCGATGGCGCCGGACGCGCGCCTGCCACATCCGCCGCGAGTGCGCCCGTGCCGGCCCTTCGGAGGGGCCGCCTGGGGCCCGCCGATAACGCTCCAATAACGGTCGTCTCGCTACGCTCCGCTCGTCCTCGGACGAAAGGAGCGATCATGAAGATGAGGTTGGCGATTCTCTACGGGCTCTCGGCGTTCTTGCTCGTCGCCTTGAGCGCCTGCCAGACGGCGAGTCTGGGCGGTGGTGGTGGTGGCGGCACGCCTCCCCCGGGGTCCGCCAGCTGCGCGGCGCCGGCGGCCCTTCCGACCACGATCTCCTCTCCCATGACGTTGACCGCGGGGTGCTACGAGCCGACCGGCAGCGTTTCGGTCGATGCGGCGCTGACCATCGACGCCGGCGTCACCATCCTGATGCCGGCGGGCTCGTACTTCGACATCGGCTACCCCAGCACTCCGGGTACGTTGAACGCCCAGGGCACCGCCGCCAGCCCGATCGTGTTCGAAGGCAACGTCAACAACGCTCCGGCGGGGTACTGGGTCGGCATCGAGATCTACTCCAAGTCCTACACGAGCACGCCCAACGCCCTGAACGATGTGACCGTACGGGACGGTGGCAGCTACTCGCAGGACTCCGGCGACGTCAGCCTGTACGGCGGTAGCGCCACCATCACCAACAGCACCTTCCAGAACAGCAGCGCCTTCGGGATCTTCGCCGACGGCGCTTCGACGTTGCCCGGGTTCAGCGCCAACAAGATCAACGGCAACACGCGGGGCGCGATGGAGATCCCGGCGCAGGATATGTCGGATCTGGACGTGGCCACCTCCTACCTCGGGAACACGAGGGACATCGTGG
>CAZTTB010000044.1:0-15380 GCA_964616005.1 uncultured bacterium
AAGGTATCGATGGCGGTGAACACTCGGAAGCGACGCCCGTCGAACAACGCGTCGCCCATGGATGGCAGACGCCCGCTGTCGTCGAGGCTGCACACGAACGCGCGTATGCATCCTATGTTCGCATGTCCAGACGGCGGCTCCGCATGGGCGCCGCCATCGCTCCGGCCCCGAAGGGACCCCGTGACCACAACGCATCCAACGATCGTCTTGACGACCTTCACGTTCGAAGACGAGGCGGAGCGCGCTGCTTTCCGGCGCGACCGCCTCGACGCCGTGGCCCGCTTCCTGTTCGAGCACCTCGGGCGCTACGGCGACCCCCTCGAGCACATCGAGCGTTGCCTGCGGCGCGCCAGCGGCAGCGCCGCCACCGACGGCGGCAGCGTCACCCTCGCCGAGGACGGCGGGGAGATCGTCGGCGCCGTGGTGACCAACGACACCCACATGGCGGGCTACACGCCCGAGAACCTGCTGGTCTACATCGCCACCCACGCCGAGCACCGCGGCCGCGGCATCGGCTCGGCGCTGATGGAGCGCGCCGTCGCCTCGGTCGACGGCAACGTGGCGCTGCACGTCGAGCACGACAACCCCGCCGTGGCGCTGTACCGCAAGCTGGGCTTCACCAACAAGTACCTGGAGATGCGGCTGGAGCGCTGAGATGGCGACGCTCACGCTGGACCGCGACGCGCTGCTGACCAACTTCGCCGAGCTCGAGCGCCGCATGGCCGGCCACGGCATGGCCTGGGGCGTGGTGACCAAGCTGCTGTGCGGCCACGAGCCGCTGCTGCGCGAGGTGCTGGCGCTGGGCCCGTCCCACGTGATGGACGCGCGGACCAGTAACCTCCGCACCGTCAAGGGGATCGACCCCGACATGCCGACCGTCTACATCAAGCCGCCCGCACCCGGCAACGCCCACGACGTGGTGCGCTGGGCCGACATCAGCTTCAACACCGAGCTGGCGACGCTGGCGGCGCTCGACGCGGAGGCCGCCCGTCAGGGCGTGACCCACCGCGTGGTGGTGATGGTGGAGATGGGCGATCTGCGCGAGGGCATCCGCGACGAGCAGCTGCTCGACTTCGTCGGCCGCGCCCTGCGCTTCGAGCACCTGCACCTGCAGGGGTTGGGGACGAACTTCAACTGCCTCAACGGAACGGTGCCGAGCGAGGCCAAGCTACGCCGGCTCGGCCGCATGCGCGACCTGGTGGAGCGCCGCTTCGGCATCGACTTGCCCTGGGTGTCGGGCGGCACCACGGTGGCGCTGCCGATGCTGTTCCAGGGGCGCGTGCCCGCCGAGGTGAACCACTTCCGGGTGGGGGAGGGGCTGTTCTTCGGCCGCGACCTGATCTCGGGCGAGCGCTTCGACCGCATGCGCGACGACGTCTTCCGGCTCGAGGCGGAGGTGATCGAGGTGCGTGAGAAGCCCAACGCTCCCTCGGGACCCTTCGGGGAGACGCCCTTCGGCGCCGTGGGGGACGCCGGAGACGACGCCGGCACCTCGCGCCGCGCCCTGCTCGACCTGGGCTGGCTCGACCTGCAGCCGGAGTTCCTGACACCCGAGGACGAGGGTGTCGAGATCGTCGACCTGTCGAGCGACATCACCGTCGTCGACGTGACCCGCCGTGCCGGACGCACCCGCGTGGGCGACCGCCTGCGGTTCGGCCTGCGCTACATGGGTGCGCTCAAGCTGCTGAACTCCGACTACGTCGACAAGGCCGTGACGGGGCGCGGCCAGCCCGTAGCGGCGGGCCGGGGCGCGAGCTGACGACCCGTCAGGGTGCGCTCTCGCGCACGAGGACGAGCGCCCAGGTCCGGAACGGCGGCAGCTCGACGATGTCGTGACGGCCCTCGAGGGTCGACGGCAGCGCAGCGAGCCCCGGGCTCGCGTCCGGGTCGGCGAAGAGGATGTCGGGAGGTTCGCTGCGCACCCGCTCGACCGCCAGCCGGAGCCCGGCCAGCGGGAACGACGGCTGCTTGCCCGCGTCCCAACGATCCTCGCTCTGCGCCGACAGATCGATCAGGCTCAGGAGCAGACCGTGGTCGCTGCGGATGGCCCGGACCCAGAGCGTGCCCGGCTCGGCATCGGTCGCGACGGGGACCGGCGCCTCCACCCGCACCTCCAGGTTGACGCCGCCCAGGACCGTTCGCGTCACGTCGACGGCCGTCGGATCGAACAACAGGTCGCCGTAGCGGACCGCGAAGTCGTAGCTGCGCCGCGTCGCCGCCAGGCTGGCGGGGCTCAGCCGCTTGTGGTGGACGTAGTAGGCCTCGGTGAGTGCGGCGTCCTCCTCGCCGTGGAGGAGTGCGCCTCCGCCGTGCGACCAGACCGTGGCCAGCAGCAACCGCTCGGCGGCGTTCGCCGCGGCCTCATCGAGGTTGTAGGACGAGAGGTAGGCGGCCAGGATCGGCGCCTTGCCGGGTGCCAGCGCCCTGGCCTTCTCCACCAGTCCGGCCAGGTGCCGCAGGCGCTCGTGCGGCGGCCACACCTCGATGTAGGTCGCGTCCTGCCGCGCGTTCGCCGTGGCCCAGGTGGGGAAGTCGTTGACGTTGTTGAAGATCAGGCGGCTGCCCGGCAGCTCGCCCGCGAGCCGGTCGACGAGCGCGGGGAAGGCCGCGGCGAGATCGACCTCGCTGCCGTCGGCCCGCAGCGCGCGCTTCGGCGCACCGTACTGGTCGAGGTGGAAGCCGGCGAAACCGACCTCGTCCCGCGCCCTGCGTAGTTGCTCGACGAAGTGCGCCAGCCAGCCCTCGTGGGTCGGATCCACGTTCCAGAGGAAGTCCTCCCCCAAGGTCCAGGGGGACCCGTCGGCGCGGAACAGTCCGGCCTGCCGCCAGGCCGCCCAGGCCTCCCGGCCGACGGCGTAGACGGCCGCGTAGCCGATCGGCAGCGCTCCGGCCGCGCGCAGGTCGCGGGCCAGCCGCCGCACCGTGTCGAGCGACAGGCGCTGCCCCAGCGCATCCTCGAACACGTCCTCCGGGGGCAGCAGGGTGGCGTGGCGGTACATCCAGTCGTAGAACTGCACCGCGTTGAGGTGGAGGCGGCGGGCCTGGTCCACGACGCCGGCCGTGTCGCGGCCCTCCGCGTAGTCCGAGACGAAGCCGTAGCGTGGCCGTTCGAGCGGGTCGGCGAGGACGTCCACGGCGGTGCGTGCGCCGGCGGCCTCGACGCCGTAGCCGCCTTCGGGCTGGGCGGGGAAGCGGGCCACGGTGCCGCCGCTCGGGACCGTCGCGACGGCCACCCGCCGGTCGAGGTGCCACAGCGATACCTCGACCGGCCCGGCGGTATCGCGGACCTCGATGTCGATCGCTTCGCCGGGCGCGAAGCTCGCTCGGGTCGGCAGGAGCTCCATCAGCGCGCCGTCCTCTCCGCGATCAGGTACATCGCGTGCGACCACAGCAGCGGCGTGGCTACGGGTCCCCAGCGCCGCCGCCAGGGCTCCACCATGGCGGGGTCCTGGGCGTGCGCGTCGACCTGCTCGGGGAGGTCTCCGTCGGCCGTGGCCTGGGCACGCACCCAGGCGCGGCCGGCCGCCGCGGCGTCGTGGTTGCCGGTGGAGGCGTCGTGCCAGGCGAGTGAGCTGGTGAGCAGCAACCATTGGCCGCCGCCGTAGTAGGTGTCCCCGCGGTACCGGTACAGGCCGCCTCCCGGTCCCGTCAGGTCGCGCCGGACGGCGTCGACGGTGGCCCGGAGGGTGGGGTGGTCGGGCTCGAGCACGCCGAACGGTACGCCGAGCCACAGCAGGCTGCCGTCGACGCGGTCATCGTCGGCGCCGCGCCTGAAGCGCCCAGACACCGTGAAGCGCTCGAGCAAGTCGTCGCGCACGCGGTCCGCTGCGGCCCGCCAGGCGGGTTCGCCGAGCAGCCGGGAGGCCCCGTCGAGGCCCGCCACCACGGCGCCCAGCGTGGAAGCGTGCTCGCCGCCGCCGAACTCCTCCCAGCAGTCGAAGCACTTCAGCCGCCAGGTCGCCTGCAGGTAGCGCGCCACCAGCTCCACCGCGGGCGCCAGCGTCTCCGGGGCGGCCCGGCCTGCCAGGTGCTGGTCGAGCGCCCACAGCCAGGTGCCGTAGCCATCGAGCTGGAAGTTGGGCCATGGCTCGTCGTCGGCCCGCTCCAGCGTGCCCTCCAGGGTGTAGCGGGTGGGCGGCATCGCCTCCGGCGGCGGCGACGCGCCCGCCTGCACGCTCGCGATGGCGTCCTCGAACAGGGTGCGATGCGCCTCGACGCTGCGGCCCGCCCAGGCGTGGAAGGCGCGGGCCGCAGCGTGCTCGCCGACGAGGTCGAGCGCGTGCGCGCAGAAGGCGCCGTCTCGCAGCCAGGCGTAGCGGTAGACGGGGAAGGCGGGGCTGGCGACGAGCGCGCCGCCGGCCGACTGCCCCTCGAGGAGCACCTCGACGCTGCGGCGCGCCAGCCGCTCCCCTTGGGTGAGGGTCGTCATGCTTTCACGGCTCCACTCGCGATGCCAGCGATGAACTGCCGCTGGAAGATGGCGAAGATGATCAGCACCGGTGCGATGGCGATCGCCGAGGCCGCGAAGACGAGCCCCCAACTGGTGGAGTGCTGGCCCTGGAACAGCGCGATGGCGATCGGCAGCGTGTACCTGGAGGGGTCGTTGATGATGGTCAGGGCCCAGGTGAACTCGTCCCAGCTCGCCAGGAAGGTGAAGATCGCGGCGGTGGCGAGGGCGGGCCGGGACAGCGGCAGGATGAGGCGCCAGTAGCGTGTCCAGGGGTTGGCTCCGTCGACGATCATGGCCTCCTCGAGCTCGACGGGGATGTCCTGGAAGAAGCTGTGCAGTAGGAAGGTGTTGAGGCCCATGTTGCCACCGGTGTAGAAGACCACCAGGCCCCACAACGAGTCGAGGAGGTGCAGGTCCCGCGCGAGCAGGAACTGCGGGATCAGCATCATCATGGTCGGCACCATCAGCGCGATCAGGATGAGGCCGAAGAAGAACGAGCGGCCCGGGAAGCGGAAGCGCGCGAAGGAGTACGCCATCATCGACGACAGCAGCAGGGCGGCCGCGGTCGTCACGATCGCCACGAACACCGAGTTGACGAAGTACTGGGCGAAGCGGTTCGAGGTCCAGGCGCTGACGTAGTTGGCAGGGGTGGGGTGCTGCGGGAAGAACTTGAGCGGGATCTCGAGGACCACCGCGTTGGGCTTGAACGAGGTGGCGAGCATGTAGATGAACGGCAGCAGCATGACGACCAGGCCGGCCGTCAACAGGGCCAGCCGCAGCGCCATGGCGGCGCGCCTGCGGCCGTGGCTACCGACGACCATCAGCGCTCTCCCGCAGGGCGCCGGAACAGCCGCAGTTGCACCAGCGAGATCGCGAAGACGATCAGTGTGAGGAGGAAGGAGATGGCGGTGCCGTAGCCGAAGTCGAGGAAGGAGAACGCCTGCCGGTACATGTAGGTGAGCAGCACCTGGGTCTGATCGACGGGGCCGCCATTGGTCATCAGGTAGACGGAGATGAACACGTTGAAGCCGCCGATGACCAGCAGTACCGTCACGAACGCCACGACGGGCCGGATGGCCGGCAGCGACACGGCGCGGAAGCGGTCCCAGGCGCGAGCGCCGTCGACCGCGGCGGCTTCGTGAAGGACCCGCGGCACGCCCTGCAGCGCGGCGAGGAAGATGACCATCGACCAGCCGACGCCCTTCCAGACCCCGAGGATGCCGAGCGCCGTCATCGCCGTCCAGCGCGCGCCCAGCCAGTTGATGTTGTGCGGGATCAGGTGGAGGTTATCGTGGAGGATCCAGTTGACCAACCCACCTTCGGTGATGAACAGATAGCGGAACACCAGCGCGACCACCACCCAGCTCGTCACGACGGGCAGGTAGTAGAGCGTGCGGAACAGTGCGCGGGCGGGCATGCGGGCGTCGAGCAAGACGGCGGCCAGCAGTCCCAGGACGATCTGCGACGGCACGGTGATCAGCATGTAGAACGCGGTGTTGGCCACCGCCCTCCAGAAGACCGGGTCGTGCAGCGCGTGCGCGTAGTTCTTCAGGCCCACGAAGGCGCTGGCGGCGCCGGGGACGATCGCCCAGTGGAACAGGCTGATCTGGAAGGCGCGCACGATGGGATAGAGGATCGTGAGCGCGAACAGCGCGAAGCCCGGCGCCAGGAACAGATAGGCGTAGAGGACGTCCCGGCGGCGCCGGGCCGAGGGCTTCCCGAGGCTCGCGGAGCGAGCCTCGGGAAGCTTGGCGTTACTGGAGGAGGGCGTCGATCTGGTGGGCAGCATGGGTCAGCGCCTGCTGCACCGTCTCGCTGCCCTGGAAGGCCTTGGCGATCTCGGTGTTCAGCACCTGGTCGATCTGCGGCCACTTGGGTGTGGGCGTGCGGGGCCGCGCCGTGGCGATCTGCTTGAGGTAGGTGTCGTAGTACGCGTGGATGGTCGGAAGCCAGCCTTCGGCGCTCTTCAGGACCGGCATCTGCCCGGCCTCCGCCATCTGGCGTTGCGCGAAGGGGCTGAGCATGAAGCGCAGGAACTCGAGCGCCGCTTGCTTGTGCTTCGACTGCTGCGTGAGCACGATGTCCTCACCGCCGACGACGCTCACGCTGCCGCCCGGACCGGCCGGGACGAGGCTGCCCGCCAGCTTGGTATCGGGGTGCGCCGAGCTGAAGATGGCGAACATCCAGGGGCCATCGAGGGTGGCGGCGTACTTGCCCTGGAAGATGCCGTCGTAGGCACCCAGCCCGCCGTTGGGGTTGACGATGATGTTGGGCATCTCACCGGCCTTGTACAGGTCGACCAGCATCTGCACGGCCGCCACGCTCTTGGGCCCGTCGAGGTAGCCGGAGGCCTTGGTGTAGGTGTCGTTGGTCAGCCTGCCGCCGCCGGACCAGATCCAGGGCAGGATGTTCCAGCCGCCGGTGCCGCCCTCGGCGTAGAGGAACACGCCTTTGCGCTTGGCCGCCGCCGCCATGGTCTTGAGCTCGGCGAAGGTCTTGGGCGGGCCGCTCATGCCGAGCTTGGACAGGGTGGCGGGATCGTACACCCAGATGCGGGTGTTGGTGTCGAGCGGCAGGCCGTAGTAGTGGCCCTTCCAGGCGTTGGTGGCCAGCGGGCCCGAGAAGACGCTATCGGACAGCGTCTTGAAGTCGGGCATGGTGGTGTCGAGGGGAGCGAGCACGCCCAGGTTGGCGAGCTCGGGCACCCAGATGATGTCGGAACGCACCAGGTCGGGGAGCTGGGCGCCGGCCACGGCCGTGATCAGCTTCTGGTGCAGGTCGTTGTAGGGGATCGTGACGTCTTTGACGGTGATGTCGGGGTGTGCCTTCTCGAAGGCGGGGATGATCACCGTCTCGAGCTGCTTCACCTCGGGGCCGTCGGAGCTGTAGGCGCTCCAGAACGTGATGGTCGTCTTCGCCTGAGCGGCGGCCGTCGATGCCAGGCCGGCGGCCAGTGCCGCCAGCGCGAGAACCTTGAGGAGCCTTCCGTTGCGCATGCCCACGTTCCCTTCCCTTCGGATCGCGTTGGATCCCTGCGGCGCACCGGCGGCGGCGGAAGGCTACGGCCGGCACGGTCGATCGGTCGCTTCTTCGCGTGCTAGTCGACCACCTCCGTGGGCTCGGACGTGCCGGCGCCCATGCGCGCCCTGGCCAGGTTGGTGTGCCGGCCGTCGAGCGGGCCGTTGAAGGTCGCCCGGAGCACCAGGCTGGCTGCTCCCACAGCCCACTTGGTGTCATCCCAGGGATCGACCTCGACCTGCACGTCGGACGCAGCCGGGAAGAGGTGGGCCCGCAGCTCCTTCTCGAACGCGGGCTCGAGCCAGCGCCAGGCCCGGGTCCCCTCACCGCTGAACAGGACCCGTTCCGGGGCGAGGACGTTGACCAGGCCGGAGACGGCGCGGCCCAGGACCGCGCCGGCGGCGCCGTAGATGTCGATGGCCCGCGGCTCGCCCGCCTCGGCGAGCGTCATCAGGCGTTCGATGCCTTCGCCCGGGCTCAGGAGACCCGACTCGCGAGCGCGGGCGACGAGGGCGGGGTCGGCGACCACGGCCTCCAGGCAGCCGCGTTTGCCGCAACTGCACAGCGGACCGTCGGCTTGGACGCTCACGTGCCCGAACTCGCCGGCGCCCCCCCGGGAACCGCGATAGATGTCGCCTCCGGCAACGATGCCGAGCCCGACGCCGCGGCCGATGGTGACGGTGATGAAGTGCTCGTGCCGTTCACCGCGGCCGTACAGCCGCTCCCAGATGGCCAGCGTGTTGACGTCGTTGTCGACGAGCACGGGCACGCCGAGCCGTTCCTGCAGGAGCCGGGCCAGAGGCAGGTCGCGCCAGCCCAGCAGCGGCGAGTCGAGCGTGCCGGCGGCCGCGTCGAACACGCCCGCGACGCCGATGCCGAGCCCGAGGAGGGGCGGCGACGACGGCGAGCGCGCGAGCCAGTCGTCGAGGATGGCGCCGAGCCGCTCGATCGAGTCGTCGGCCGCGGCGTCGAAGGGGCTCTCGAAGCGCTCGAGCACCTGCGCCTCGAGGTCCACGCGCACCCCCACCACGTGATCCGAGGCGACCTTCGCGCCCAGCACGGTGGCGGCCTGGCCGACGAGCTCGAGCAAGACGGCGGGCCGTCCGCCGCGGGAGGGGGCATGCTCGGCGACGTGGATGAGTCCTTGCGCCAGCAGCTCGCGGGTGATCCCGGTCACGGTAGCGGAGCTGAGCCCGAGCCGGGAGGCGATGGTCTTGCGGGCGATCGGTCCTGCCGTTGCGATCAGCCGCAGGATGGCGGTGCGGTTGACGTCGCGAGAGAACCCCGTGGTCGCCGTGGGGTACGTCTGTGCGCTCCGTGAGCGGCGGCGGCTCACGGCCGCGGCCCTCGGGTGCACGGGGTCGCGAGGACGCCGGGGTATGAGGCATCGACGACCGCCGCGCCACGTGCGATCGGCGCAGCGTGGGGGGGTGTACGAGGCAGGGTCCAGCGCGTCGACACGGAGCACTCCCGTTCACCGGTCGCGGGCCCGGGCCCGGTGGGGCCTGGGACGTACCGGCGCGTCCGCGGATGCGGAAGCTGCAAGATGGCTCGGATCATAAATTTAGGTCATAGCAGAAGTCAACCCCTCGCGCCGGACGTCGCCCTACCGGGTCGGACTTCCACCCACACCCCGGTCGGAGAGCCCCCGACCCCCGGGCCGCGCCGAGCCGCTATCCCAGAGGGGACGCCCCGGCCGCCGTCCAATGCCGGACCTGCGGTGGTGCGTCGGAAGGGGTGGGCCCATGGCAAGGAGATCGATGCTGGCCGGGCGGCGGACCGTCCTGCCGGCACTGGCGCTGGTCGCGGTTCTGGGAGTGGCGGCCGCACAACAGCAGCCCGCCCGGCCGCCCGGCGTGGTGGTGGGGGGCAGCTACGCCGTGGTCGCGGGCCAGACGGTGCGCGGCGATCTCGTCGCCATCGGCGCCTCGGTGGTCATCGAGGCGGGCGCGACGCTGGACGGCGCGCTCACGGTGGTGGGCGGCAGCACCGTCGTCGACGGGCTGGTCACGGGTGCCGTACACGCCTACGGGGGGGCGCTGTCGCTGGGGTCGTCCGCCCGGGTGCTCGGCGACCTGAGCAGCAACTACGCCGCCTACGACCCGACCGCAGGCTCGCGCGTCGAGGGGACGGTCCAGGCCGGGAACGAGCCGCCGGTGCGCTTCGCCCTTCCGGCCGACGTCGGGGCGCCCGCGGGCCTGGCGTCGCGCGCGGTCGCGGCCCGCAACCCGGCGGACGCCGTCGTACGGTCGCTGGCACTGGGCCTGGTGGCGGCGCTGCTGATGGCCGCCCTGCCGTTGCGCGTGGGCCGGGTGCGCGACACCATGCTGCACCACCCCGCGCGCGCCGGTCTCGACGGCTTCGTGACCTTCGTCGTCGCCGTGCTGATCCTGGTGCTGCTGGCCGTGACGCTGATCGGGATCCCGCTGGCGATCGCGGGGGGAGCGCTGCTGTACGCCACCGTGCTGTTCGGTCTCATCGCCTTCGGTGACGCCGTGGGGAGCGCCCTGGCCGCGAGGTTCGAGCAGACCTGGTCGGCGCCGATGCGCGCGGGCGTGGGCACCTTCTCGGTCTCGGTGGGACTGTTGGTGCTCCAGGTCATCCCCGTCCTGGGCGGTCTGGCCGGCTTCCTCCTGGCGCTGGTGGCGCTGGGTGCCGTGCGCAGCACCCGCTTCGGCGGTCGCGAGCCGCGCAGCCGCGAGCCGGCCGCCGCAGCGCCTCAGGGCGGATAGTGCTCGAGCAGGACGCCGTTGCCGCCCGCGTCGGGCGCGTGCGGAGGGCGACCGCGATCGCACGGGCCGGGGCTGGCGCGGTCCTGCGAGGTCTGTGCGCCCCACGCGGCCCGTCGGAAATCGACGGACCCGCCGGGCGTGGCGCCCGCGCATGCTCCCCTTGTCGCTGCGGGCGACCGACAGGGAGGGGGACCCCGTGATCGCGGTACTGATCTGGATCGCCCTCGGGTTCGGAGCGCTCGTGGCGCTGCTGCTGCTGGCGTTGGCGCTGCTGCTGCTGGTGCCGGTGGAGCTCGACGGCATCTGGACCGACGACACCCGCCGCTTCGCCGTGGCCGGGCCCGGGCTGAGACTCGGCTACGACGTCGCCGAGCGGAGCCTGGAGATCCGCGTTCTGTCGCTGCGCGTGGGAAGGTTCACGCCGCGGGACGGCGAGCGTTCGCCGCGCCGCCGTCGCCGGACGTCGCGCGAGCGTCGGAAGCGGGGCCGCAGACGCATCTCGCCGACCAGCCTGTGGCGGGACCGCCGGCAGATCGGCGCGGCGCTGCGCGCCTTCGTGCGGCGCGTGCGGATCGAGCGCTTCCGCGCCCGTGCGGTGATCGCCAGCCCCGACCCGGCATGGACGGGGTGGGCGACCGGCATGGCCTACGCCGGCTGGGGCGCCTTGCCGGCGCGCGTCCGGCACGGCGCCGAGGTGAGGGTCGATTTCGAGGGGGAGGTGCCGCGGCTGGAGGGCGAGGCGGCGCTGCGGTTCCGGCCCGTGATCGTGGCGCTGCTGGCGCTGCGGATGTGGTGGGTCGTGCGCCGGGCGCGGCGTAGGCCTGCATCGACCAGGAGCAGGGTTCGACCCGCCTCCGAGGCGGGAGGAAGGAACGAAGCGTCATGAGCGTACAGGACCTGTTGAAGACCCTGATCGACGAGATCGGCACGTTGGCCAAGACCGAGACCGTGATCGGCGAAGCGCTGCAACTCGGCGAGCACACCGTCATCCCCATCTCGCGGGTGACGGTGGGCTTCGGCGGTGGGAGCGGCGAGGGCGAGGGCGGCGACGCCGCCAAGGGTCAGGGCAAGGGCACGGGCGGTGGCGGTGGCGGCGGCGTCAAGGTCGAGCCGGCCGCGTTCATCGTGGTCAAGGGGAGCGAGCTCTCCATCCTGGCGGCGCCAGGCCGGAAGGGCGCCTTGGGCGAGCTGTTCGAGCACATGCCCGATCTGGTGAGCAAGATCACCGCGGCCCAGGCTGGGAAGGGCGGGAAGGGCGGCAAGGCTCCCGGGAACGAGAAGAAGGACGACCCGGGCCCACCGAGTTGACGTTGCGTTGACGTTGCGTTGACGTTGCGCCATTGGCAGGCGGGGGCCGGGGCGCCGGGAAGGAGTGGCGCCCCGGCGGTGTCGCGTCCACGGCGGCCCAAAGGACTTTCGCCCCTGGCCGCGGTCCGTCGGCACGGTCCAAGATGCCGCATGGTCGCGCTGTCGGGTTCGGACCATCGCAGGTGCCGCGCCGGGGCGGTCGATCACGCGCGGAACGCGCGGAGGCGGCCGACATGAGCGGCCGCCGTTCGTTGCAGGCCTCCCTCCTCGAGGGTCACAAGCGCAACTCCGGCGCCTTCGTGGTGCTCTACCTCGGCCTGCTGCTGCTCCTGCTCATCGAGCAGTTCGTGGTGCACGTCCCGCCCGTGGGCTATCTCGACGTGGCGTTGCTGTTCGCGGCTGTGAACGTGGTGCTGGCACTCGAACGCGCCCGCGCCGGCCTCCTGGAGCACGGCACCCTGCGCGGCGCCGTCGTTGCGGTGCTTCCGGTGGCCGTCGTGAGCACCGTGTTCGGAGCGCTGATCGTGGTGGTCGCAGGCTCCGAGCCGACCGTGGTCGCCACCGTCGGCGGCGGCCTGGTGTTCCTGGTGCTGTTCGTGTGCGCCACCGCCGGCATCCAGTACCTCTGGCTGAAGCGCCGCGACCGCCCCGCCGACAACTGACGAGGTACGCACAGCACGCAGGAAGCGCGTCTCGCGCAGGTGTTCTCTCATCACTTCGTGTTGACCGACCGGTCGGCTGGAACTATCATGCACGCGGTCGTTCATGGGACTCCTGCGTTATGCCTTCACCCGTGTGCTCCTGACCATCCCCATGGTCCTGATCCTGCTGACTGTGGTGTTCCTGGTGCTGCACGTCATGCCCGGCAATCCGGTCCTGGTCATCCTGGGCGGACGCAACGTGCCGGTGGCGCTCATCCACCAGTACGAGCACCGGCTCGGCTTCGACCAACCCATCTACGTGCAGTATGCGCGCTACCTGTGGGGCGTCGCGCACGGGAACCTGGGCGATTCGTTCTCGTCTGGCATGTCGGTGACGTCGCAGATCGCCCTGCACCTGCCGGCCACGCTGGAGCTGTCGTTCTCCGGCCTGTTCATCGCCGGCGTCATCGGCGTGTCCACCGGCGTGTGGGCGGCCCTGCGCCAGGGCGGCTACGTCGACCAGCTGCTGCGCTTCGCCCATATCGGTACCTACGCCATCCCCATCTTCTGGAGCGGCCTGATGCTGCAGATGGTCTTCGGCATCTTCCTCAAGTGGCTCCCCACGGGGCTGCAGCTCAACCCGGTGTCCGCCGCTTTCTTCCAGCCGATCACGGGCTTCGTCTTGCTCGACGCGGTGTTGCGCGGGAACTGGGCCGTGTTCGGGCAGGCGCTGGAACATCTGCTGCTCCCCGCCTTCACGCTGGGACTTGCCCTTTCCGGGCTGGTCGGCCGCGTGACGCGCGCCGCCCTGATCGAGGTCCTCGACCTCGACTACGTGCGCACCGCTCGGGCCAAGGGCCTGCCGGCGCGCACCATGGTGCTGAAGCACGCGCTGCGCAACGCCCTCATCCCCATCATCACGGTGGTGGGGATCCAGTTCGCCATCCTGATGGGCGGCGCCGTGCTCACCGAAGCGGTGTTCAGCTGGCCCGGCATCGGGAGCTTCCTGCTGCAGAGCATCAAGGCCCGTGACTTCAACGCCATCCAGGGGACGGTGGTGGTGATCGCCGTCCTCATCGCGAGCGTCAATCTGATCGTCGACCTCTGCTACGCCCTGGTCGATCCGCGCGTGAGGTTCAGCTGATGACCGAGCCGCTGAACGGCAGCCGCGTGATGGCGGCGCCGCTGACGGCCTGGCTGGGCCGCAGGCGGGTGCTGGTGGCCGGCATCGTGTTGATCGGCATCGTCGTGCTGGTCACGGTGGCCGCGCCGCTGTTCGCGCCCTACAGCCCCACCGCGCCCGGCGCCGACCGGCTCGCCGCGCCCGGCGCGGCGCACTGGCTGGGGACCGATCAGCTCCGGCGCGACGTGCTGTCGCGGGTGATCTACGGCGGGCGCATCCCGCTGGAGGTCGCGTTGACCTCCACCCTGCTGTCGCTGTTCCTGGGGGCCACGCTGGGCTGGATCTCGGGGTACTCCGGCGGGCGCCTCGACCGGATCCTGTCGTTGATCATGGACGCGCTCTACTCCTTCCCCGCGTTGATCCTGGCGATCACCATCGTCGCCATGCTGGGTCCCGGCGTCTTCAACATGGTCGCGGCGATCGCCATCGTCTACATCCCGACCTACTTCCGGGTGGCACGCGGCCAGACCCTCAAGGTCCGCGAGGAGGCGTACGTGGAGGCGGCCCAGGCGCTGGGTGCCCGTGGCGTGCGCGTGCTCCGCTTCCATATCGCGCCCAACACCTTGAACGCGCTGATGGCGATCGTCTCGTTCAACATCGCCGACGCCATCCTCACAGAGGCGGGCCTGGCCTTCCTCGGCTTCGGATTGCCGCCGCCCACGCCCGACTGGGGTTTCGACATCCAGAACGGGCAGGCTTTCCTGCAGTCGGGCTACTGGTGGCTCATCACCTTCCCCGGGATCGCGATCGTCGTGACCTCGCTCGGCTTCAACCTGCTGGGCGAGGGGATCGGGGAGGCCGTGGGGCCCCAGAGCTGAGCCGACCGTGGACGTTCCCCGCCGCGCCGACGTTCGAGCAGACCCCGAGATTCAAATGAATCAAATGAAGACGTCTGACACAATGGGGCGCTCGGAAGGAGGCACATGCTATGCGTTTTCGTCTGTTCCTGACGCTGCTGTTCGCAGCGACCGGCCTGGTGTTCGCCCAGAACGGCGTGCTCACCATCGGCACGACGGATTCCGTCACCGAGCTCTCGCCGGCCAACTCCTACGATTTCTTCACGTGGAACGTGCTCGCCCAGACGGCCGAGGGCCTCGTGAAGCTGCAGCCAGGGGGCACCAAGATCGAGCCTTCGCTGGCCACCTCGTGGGACATCTCCAGTGACGGGCTGACCTACACCTTCCATCTGCGGCAGGGTGTCACGTTCACCGACGGCTCGCCGATGAACGCGCAGGCCGTCAAGTGGTCGTTCGAGCGTGCCTTGAAGCTCGACGGCCCCAAGGGCGCGGTGGGGCTCATCAAGGGCGACATCAAGAGCATCGCCACCCCCGATCCCAGCACCGTGGTGTTCACCCTCAACCAGCCCGACGCCACGTTCCTGGCGCGCCTCGCTCCGCCGATCAGCCCGGTGATGATCATGTCGCCGAAGAGCACGCCGGCCGACAGCTTCGCCAAGGGCAAGTACGCCGGCACCGGTCCGTACAAGCTGGTGTCGTACGTGCCCAACCAGCGGGTCGTGCTCGAGGCCTACAAGGGCTACTGGGGCGCCCAGCCCAAGGAGCCGCGCGTCATCTACAACATGTACTCCGACGCCTCGGCGCTGCGCTCCGCGCTGCAGTCCGGCGCCATCGACATCGGCTACCGGAGCTTCAATCCACAGGACGTCACCAGCCTGGCGAAGGACGCGAACTTCAAGGAGGTCAAGCCCTCCGGTTCACTCAGCATCCGCTACCTGTTGTTCAACGTCACCCAGAAGCCGTTCGACAACGTCGACGTGCGGCGGGCCATCTCCTACGCCGTCGATCGCAAGGCGATCGTGACCGACGTCTTCTCGGGCATCAACCAGCCGCTCTACTCGATGGTGCCTCCGGGCATGTGGAGCAGCAAGAACGTCTTCCCGCAGCGTGACCTCGCCAAGGCCAAGGAGCTGCTGCAGAAGGCCGGCTACAGCGCGTCCAACCCGCTGACCATCACGCTGTGGTACCCCACCGGGCACTACGGCTCGACCGAGCCCGACGTGGCGGCGGTGCTCAAGACCAGCCTCGAGC
>CAZTTB010000045.1:0-15323 GCA_964616005.1 uncultured bacterium
CTGCCGCTCGCCGCTCGCGGTCCGCTGGCCGTGCCGCTGCGAGCCGGCACGCTACTGCCCGGCACGCTACCGCCCGGCGCCCCCGCGCCGGCCGTACTGACGCTGGAACCGTCGAGCAGGCCGGGCGGCGGCTGGTCGATGACGGTGGCGCCCGAAGGGACCCCGCTCACCGCCGCCTGGTTGCCGGCCTGCGCCAGGATGGTCAGGTTGGTCTGCACCGCCTTGCCCCCCTGGATCAAGAACACGAAGGTATGGGTGCCATCGTTCTGGACGGCGCTGATCGGCACGATCGTGGCCGTTGCCAGGGTGACCCGGTAGGGCACGGTGCCCACCACGCCGACGGCGGGCGGGTCGGCGGCCGCATTCTTCGCGGCCCCGGAGGAGGAACCCGCGGCGGCTCCCGTACCGGCCCCCGCGGCGGCTCCCGCACCGGCACCGGGGCCAGCTCCGTCGAAGCGGGCCGTCACCGTGACACCCTGGTTGACAGGGATACCCGGCCGCTGGATGACGGTGATCGGGTACTGCGTCACGCCGGTGTCGAACGACAGACGCGTGCCGGTCGGGAAGGCGGTCGCGTCGGAGGGCGGCACCGACATCTGCACCTGCCGATCGACGCTGACCACGGTCGCCACCGCCGTCGACGGCCCCACGTACTCGCCGGGCGCGACGTTGAAAGCGGCGACCTGGCCCGCGAAGGGGGCCCGGATGGTGGCATCGGCAAGGTTCATCTCCGCCTGCTTGACGCCGTTCTGCGCCTGCGACACGGCCAGCCGCAACTGCTGGAGGCTGCCCGTCTGGGCGCGTTGGTTCTGCGACAGGTTGTTCTGCGCCGAGGTCACGTTCGCCCGGGCCTGATCGAGCTGGCTCTTGGCGCTGTCCACGCTGGCCTTGGAAGTGCCACCCAGCGCGTAGACCTTCTGGGCCGAGGCGTAGCCCGACTCGGCGGCCGACAGCGCCGACTGGGCAGCCTCCAGTTGATGATTGAGCTGGGCGACGGCCTGTTCGGTGTTGGTCTGCTGCGTGCTCAGGTTGATCTCAGCCGCGCTGAGCGCTGTCTTGGCGTTGGCGAGGGAGAGCTGCAGCGTGTCGGTGGCGAGCTGCACGATCGGCTGCTCGGCTTGGACGTCGGCGCCGGCGGCCACCAGCAGGGCCTTCACGGTGCCGCCGGTCTGCGCCGCCACGTTGCTCTGCGTCACCGCGGTCACCGCGGCGGTGGCGGTGCGATCGGCCACCAGCGGTGCGGACTTGACCACCACGGACCGCACCTCGATGGTGGCCCCGGTGCCGCCGCCGCCCGGGAAGCCGCCGCGCGCCGGAGCACCCGCACCGCCCCGCGCGAACCCGCCGGCGCCACCGCGCGCGGCTCCGGCCGCAGCGCCACCTCCGGCGGCGCTGCCTCCCGTCCCGGCGGGAGCGCCCACCCTGCCGCGTAGCACGTAGCCGCCGATGCCGGCGGCCACCACCACCACGATCACGAGCACCCAGCCGCGGGCCTTCACGAGGAGCCCCCGGCCCCCGGCGCGGCGGGGGCCACCAGACCGGTGAGGTCCTGGCCGGCGGAGACGGAGAGCGTCACGAGCGCGTTACGGTACCCGTCGACGGCCTGCAGGAGGCTGAACCGCGACGAAGCGACGGCCACCTGATCGGACTGCACCTGGAGGGCGGACACGGTGCCCGCCTGCAGCGCCGCCTGGTCCTGTTGCAGCACCGACTGGGCGTTGCCGAGGTTCTGCTGCGCGATGGCGATGCGGGCGTAGGCGTCGTGGGCGGCCTGATAGGCGTTCGCGAGGCTGGTGGACGCGTTCTGCCGGGCGGTGTCGAGGCTGCGGCGGGCATTGTCGAGCGCCGTCTTCGCCGTCTGGTAGGTCATCCGGGGGGTGTAGTCGTTGTCGTAGAGCTTGGTCTGCAGCGTGTACAGATCGACCGCCTGCTGCGCTTGCGCGACCGACGCCAGGCGTCCCAGCAGCCCCTGTTCGAGGTCGGCGAGCTTCGCGCTCACCTGCGGCAGGTCGGGCGGAGCGACCGCCGTCACCGACCCCAGGTCGGTCACGCCCAGCAGCGTTGCGAGCTGCGAGCCCGCCACGGGAACCTTGGCCTGGGCATTGGCGAGGGTCTGTTGCGCGCTCTGCAGCGCCGTCCGCGCCTTGGATACGTCGAGCGACGTGGCGTTGCCGTCACCGAACTTCGCCTGCGCCACCTGCAGGTCACGGTCCGCGAGATCTCGTTGGGCCTGTGCCAGGGCCACGCTCTGCTGCGCCTCGTAGAGCGACTGGTAGGCGTTGACGACGCTCTGCAACACCTGGAGCCGGGTCGATTCGAGCGCGATCCGGCTCTGTGCGGCGGCCTGCTGTGCCTGCGTCTTCTGCAACACCAACGCGGACGGGTCCGCCTGCACGGCCTCGAGCTGAAGCTCCGCGTTGGCCAGGTTGGTCTGGGCGTTCGCCAACGCGGTGCCCTGGCCGTAGGCGCGGGCCAGCGCCTGGGGCAGGTCGATCGTCGCAGCCGGCGCCGCCGTGGGCGGCTGCGGCTCGACGGCGTTCTGTTGCGCCGACGCCACACCGACGATCAGGGCGACGAGGATGGCCGTGCGGATTCTCATGGGACGCCTCCGGGGGTTGCGGCGAGCTCTCCCAGCGCGTTGCGCAGTTGGAGCAGAGCCAGGTAGAGCGCGTTCTGATCGGACTCGACGGTCCGTTGGGCCCGGGCGTACGCGACGTTGGCGTCGCCGACGTCCAGGGTGATGGCCAGGCCGGCGGCGAGCCGCGCCTGAGCCGTTCCGAGAGCCTGACGGGCGGCGGCCAGGGAGGCCGAATCCGCGGCCAGGGACGCCTGCGCCGCCTGCCAGGCCGCGTAACGCTGGCGGATATCGAGCGCGGCGGCCCGTTCGGTGGCCGACAGCGCCGCCTTGGCGCTGGCCAGAGCGGTGCGCGCGGAGCGCACGGCCGCATCGGACGACGGGGCGTCCAGCGGGATGCTGACCGAGGCGCCGATGCTCAACTGGGTCGAGACGCTGCCGTTCCCGGCCGGCGCGATGGGATAGGAGGCGTTGCCACTGACGATGCCCTTCTGGAAATCGAGGGCGACGTTCATGCCGAGGCCTGCCTGCGCGCCGCTGCCGTCGTTGCTCGACAGACCTACGGCGAGGCTGGCGCCGGGGATCCAGCGCTGCGCGGCGACCGCCGACAGCGAGGCCTGGGCCTGCCGCACCTTGAGCTCCGCCACACGCACATCGGTGCGCTTGGGAATGCCTACTTGCACGAGCGCATCGAGGGATCCGGCGGGCGCCGCGGGCTGTGGGGGAGCCGTCGTCAGGGGAGCTTCGGTGGGAGGAACGCCGAGGCTGTCGAAGAGCGTCCTTCGATCGAAATCCATGGCGCTCGCAGCCTGGGTCAGCGTTGCCTGGGCGCCGGCGACGGCCGCCCGAGCCTGAGCCAGGCCCACGTCACTCAGTTGCCCCTGGGCATGCTGTGCCGTGGCCGCGGCGAGCCTGGCTTGCGCCTGGTCGGCCGCGGCCTGCGCCACGTCGCGCGCGCCGGCCGCCTGACGGGCGGCGAAGTACTGCTGCTCCACCGTGAGCCGCAGCCCCACACGCGCCGCGTCGCGCCCGAGCGTGGCCACGGCCAGAGCCGTCTCGGCGTTGGCGATCGAAGCGTCCACGGGAGCCCACGGCAACACCGTCGCCGAGGCCGACACCGAGACCTTGGCCGACACCGAGTTCCGGCCGCCGCTGCCCGCCAGCGTGTCGGTGCGATCGTAGCTGCCCCCCGCAGACACTTGCAGCCCGGCGCTGGCGCGGGCGGCGGCCAGTGCGTCCGCAGCACTCTGGACGTCGAGGTCCGCCTTCTGCCAGGCAGGGGCTCCGGAGAGCGCCGCCAGGGCGTCGGCGAGCGTGAAGCCGGATGCCTGCGTGGAGGACGGAACAGATGCCTGCGCAGGCGCGCGCGCAGGCGCCTGCGCGCGCGCCTGCGGACCCACCAGGAACGGCGGCAGGACGAGCGCCAGGGCGAGGACCGTCTCCAGCCCTCGCATGCGGTTGGAACTCATGCCGTCAAGCCTCCGTCAAAGGCGTGCAGGAATCGCGCGTACGATGTGCAGTTCATGTGCAGACGCACGGATAGCCTAGCAGGCCGCCGCGCCGCGGCGGCCGGGAAGTGCATCCGGGGCTACAGCGCGGGCGCCGGGTCGGGCTGCTAGAATCGATAGTTGGCTATGTTGAACTTTTCAGAGTCCTCAACTTTTCTCGCGGTTCGCGCTGGCTACGGCCGCGGACCCGACCCCGCGCCCGCCTCGCCGTGGCCGTGAGCGGCGCCCGCCCAGACACGCGCGCCGGGCTGCTCACCGAACTGCACGAGATCACCTTCCGGATGATGCGGGCGCAGCGCCAGGTCGCCGAGCGGGCCTTCTCGCCACTCGGCCTGCGGCCGGTGCAGGCCTTCGCGCTCGCGATGCTGGGACAGGAGGCCAGCTACCCGAAGGAGTTGGCCCACTTGCTCGACGCTCCGCCCTCGGTGATCTCGGTGCTGCTTGCCGATCTCGAGGAACGCGATCTGGTGAGCCGCACGGTCGACCCGGCCGATCGGCGCCGAGTCCGGCTCGAGCTCACGCCCACGGGGCGTCTCGCACTGGAGGCCATCCACCACGCCTGGTTCGACGCCAACGCCCACCGTCTCGCCCGTCTCGGCACGGCCGACCTGGAAACGCTGGTGCGGATCCAGAAGGCCCTGCTGGAGGACTGACGCCATGAAACGTGCCTTGTTGCTCACGCTACTCCTGCTGGCGCCGGCCGCAGTGGCCCAGAAGGGCCAGGACGCGCCGACCCTCGCCTCCTTCCTCGCCCCCATCGTCGATCAGCCGTCGCTACGTGCGGTCGGTGAACAGGTCGCGTCCGCCCAGGCCCAGCTCCGGGCGGCCTACGATCCGGTCTCGCTGCAGGCGTCCGGGGGCTACAGCGCCTTCGACACCACCTCGACCGACATCAACCCCGCGCAACCGGGCGTCCAGAACCTGCCGGCCAGCGGCGGCCAGATCTCGGCCGCGGTCACCGTGCGCCCCTGGCTCTTCGGTGATACCGCCGACCAGGCCGACAAGAGCCGGCTCCAGCTCGACCAGACCCGGCTCGACTACCGCGACGCCCTGACCGGACTCCAGATCCAGGCCGTGCAGGCCGCCTACGGCGTGCAACTCGCGCGCGAGTCCCTCGCCTCGGCGCAGGAGGGCGAGAAGGTCGCCAAGGCAGCGCTCGACGCCACCGGGTTGCGCCACACCAAGGGGGCGGCCAGCGACCGCGACCTGCGCAACGCCCAGACCGGCTTGCAACAAGCCCAACAGTACGTGGCCAATGCCGAGGGCGGCCTGGCACTGGCGCAGACCACGTTGGAGAGCCTCGTCGGCCCCACCGCCGCCCCGGACGTGGCGACCCTGACCCTAAGGGTCCCGACCGGCACCGCCCTGTCGGTCCAGAAGGCGCGCTTGAGCGCGGAGCTGGCCGCGATCTCGGTACGCAACGCCACCCGCTCCGTCTACCCGGTGGTCCAGGCCGGTTACACCTGGAACGTCGACAGCAAGGACAGCCTCGGGGTGTCGATCGAGTCGCGCACGCTCCAACCGAAGGTGAGCTACGACTTCCAGAGCCCAGGCACCAGCTTCCCGCAGGACCAGATCAACGGCAGCTTCCAGATCGGCGTGTCGCTGACGTTCTCCCCCGGCGTCATCGACGGGCTGCAGGCCACCCACGCGCAGCTCAGGGCGGCCCAGGACGGCGTCGACGCAGCAGTGCGCAGCGCCGCGGTTCAGAAGGCGGCGCTCGACAACGACCTCGCCCAGGCCAAGCGCGCCCTGAGTCTGGCGCAACGCCAGGTCGACGACGCGCGCACCACCCTCCACGAGGACCAGACCCGCGAGAAGCTCGGCCTGGGAACCCCCCTGACCACGCAACAGGCGGCGCTGGACCTGACCCAGCGCCAGCTCGACCTACAGCAGGCACGCCAGGACGCCCTCGCCAAGACCCTGGCGTACTACCGTTTCTACGCCCACCCCCTGGTGAGCCAGACCCCGTCGGAGGTCCAGCCGTGAAACGCCTCATCTTCGCTCTCGTCGGCGTGCTGCCGCTGCTCCTGCCCGCCGCGCACGCGTTCGGCTTCCAGGACGCCCTGCTGGCCGCGCAGTCGCGACCCGACGCCGTGACCAAGCGGCTCGAGCTGCTCAACGACAGCAACGAGCTCGTCCGCGTGCAGGGCGATCCCCTCGCCCTCAAGATGGACCTGGTCAAGGCCCAGCAAGCGGTCGCTCTCGATCGCGCCCAGCTCGAGAAGGCCTATGACGACGCGCTGGTGACCATCGCCCAGGCCTACACGGGCGTCCTCGAGGCGCGCGAGCAGGCGGCTCTGGCCGACAAGGGCGTGACCGTCGGCCAGGCATCGCTCGACATCGCCAAGATCCGGCGTGCCAACGGCAGCGGCACCGACCTCGACGTTCAGGACGCCCAGGTGTCGCTCGACAACGCCACCAAGAACGCGCAGACCGCGCACAAGAGCCTGGCGATCGCCGAAGCGAACCTCGAGGGGCTGGTCGGGCAGAGCCTCGACCCCGGTGCCCTCGAGCCGATCCCCGATGCCTTCCTGGTGCCGGTCCCGTCGACCGACGCCGCCACCCAGGCGCTACCGCGCACACCTCAGCTGCTGCAGTCGCAGCAGGGCCTGGTGCTCGCCGGGCTCGGCGTCCAGATGCTCGACCCCAGCTACGCCTCGGCCTCGCAGATCGAGTCCGCCAAGACGCAGCTCCAGACCACCGAGAAGCTCGTCGCCGAGGCCCGGCGCGGCCTCGGGATCCAGGCCAGGAACCTGGTGGTGCAGGCGCAGAGCGCGGCCGAGTCGTTCCGCATCGAGCAGGACAACCTGAACAACGCCGACCAGCGGCTCGGGTTCGCCTCCGACCGGTTGAAAGCGGGCCTGATCCCCAAGATCCAGTACCAGAAGGCGGAGCTCGATCAGCTCCAGGCCAAGCTCGCGGCGCTGCAGGCGCGCGACGGCTACGTGGTCGCGCTGCTCCAGCTCCAGGCAGGCACGCAGGTGCAGCTCCAGGGTCCGAGCGTCTACGACTTCGCCGCTACCGTCGGCCCGCTTCCCGGCGATGCCGGCGCCACACCCGGCACGTCCGGGGGCGGAGCGACGTCCGGCGGAGGCGCGGGGAACGGTGGCGGCAATGGCCAGTAGGGCGGCCCGTCGCGCCCTCACTCCCCTGCTGCTGGCTCTGGTTCTGATCCCGTTGGCGGCGTGCGGCGGCCGCAACGCGAGCAACTCGAGCGCCGCCCCGGCCGCCACCTCGACCCCTGCGCCGGCGGCGAGTGGACCGGGGTCCGGCGGCGACGTGCGCAAGGTGCGTGTCGTGCAGCTGCGCCAGGGCGCGCTGACGGCGCAGCGAAGCGCCTCGGTGACCATCGACCCGGCGCGCTCGTCGATGGTCGCGGCCGGCACGTCCGGGCAGGTGGCCGCGGTTCTCCACCGCGAAGGCGCCACCGTGAAGGCCGGCGAGACCGTGGTGCAGCTCGACACCACCTCGCTGAAGCTCCAGCTCCAGAACGCCAAGACCGCCTTGGAGAGCGCCAACGTGAGCCTCGACAAGGCCCAGCAGTCGGCGAAGGACGGCCTGGCACAGGCCCAGGCCGCGCTCGATGCCGCCCAGCAGAACTTGTCGCTGGCGCAGAGGCAGGTCGACAACGGCCAGAACCTCTACGCTGCCGGCGGCATCTCGGCGACCGACCTGCAGAGCCTGCAGGCGCAGCTCGCCCAGGCCCGCTCGAGCTACCAGCAGGCCAGGGATGCGGTCGACCGGGCGCAGCGCGCCGAGACCGAGGACCTCCAGCTCCAGCGGCTGCAGGTTCAACAGGCCCAGACCCAGCTCGACCAGGCGCGTCACACCCTCGACGAGGCCAGCATCACGGCGCCGTTCGACGGACAGATCGCGGACATGCGCGTCTCCGAAGGCGAGTTCGTGGGCACCGGCAGCGCCGTCTTCCGGCTCGTCTCCACCACGTCCCAGCTCGCACGGTTCGACGTTCCCCCGCAGGACGCCCAGCAGCTCTCCGACAAGGGACTGGTCTACGTGAGCTACGGCGGCCTCGACTACGCCGCCAAGATCGTCCGCAGCACCACCGTAACGGGATCGGCACGGCAGGTGGAGCTGACCGCCAGCGTGTACGCCTCCAAGCACCCCATGCCGATCGGTGCGACCGGCCAGGTCAACTACCAGGTGACGCTGGCGTCCGGGCTGCTGCTCCCGTCCGACGCGCTCAAGACCGACAGCGGTGAGAGCACGGTGCTGCTGGTCAAGGACGGCGTCGCGACGCAGACGAAAGTGCAGCTCCTGGCCGAGGTCGGGGGCACCGCCGCGATCCAGGGCCTAGCGGCCGGCGCTCAGGTCGTCTACCCGGTCCCCAGTGACCTGCTGGCGGGCTCCAAGGTCCAGGTCGTGGGGGGCGCCACGTCGCCATGAGACGCCTGGTCCAGTTCTTCGTCAACAACT
The DNA here is from genome assembly GCA_964616005.1 of uncultured bacterium. Taxonomy (GTDB): domain Bacteria; phylum Deinococcota; class Deinococci; order Deinococcales; family Trueperaceae; genus JASBRS01. Next base: position 8,521 of record CAZTTB010000045.1, read on the forward strand.
ACGTCCTGACCATCAGCGTCTTCGGGGCCCTGGTGCTGTTCGGCGCGGTGAGCACCCTGAGCCGCGGCATCGAGCTGTTCCCGCCCATCACCGTGCCGGTCATCGCCGTCACCACCAGCTACAGCGGGGCGGGACCGGAGGAGGTGTCGCGCCAGGTGGCGCAGCCCGAGGAGGGCGCCCTCACCACGCTCCCCGGCATCAGCTCCGTGAGCTCGGTCAGCTACGAGGGCTACGCCATCGTCATCGCCCAGTTCAACGCCAACGCCGACATCAACCAGGCAGCCATCGACGTGAGTCAGCGTATCTCCCAGATCGGCAACCAGCTCCCCAACGGAGCCGGCAACCCGACGGTCCAGAAGTTCAACCCCAACGACCAGCCGATCCTCAGCGTGGCGGTCTCAGCACCCGGTCAGGACCTGATGGCCGTGCAGAACTACGCCGAGAACACGCTGCAGCCCGCCATCGAGAGGGTCAACGGCGTAGCGGACGTCACCGTGGTGGGACCGGCCAAGGAGCAGGTGCAGGTCCTGCTCGACCCCAACGCGCTGGCCAACTTCGGCCTGACCCCCCAGCAGGTGGCCAGCGCCATCCAGGCGTCGGCGCTCGACGTACCGGCAGGCAGCCTGGATTTCGCCAACAGCCGCGTTCTGCTGACGGCGCGCGCCACCCCGACCGATCTCGCTCAGGTGGCGTCGATCCCGGTCGATCCCTCGCGCGGCCTCACCGTCTCCGATGTCGCCACGGTGCGCGACACCACCGCCAGACCCACCTCCTACGCGCGCCTGAACGGCGAGCCGGTGGTGCTGCTCCAGGTGCGCAAGCTGTCCGACAGCAACGCCGTGGCGACCGCCAACGACCTGCGTGCGGCCTTGAAGAAGCTCGACCTGCCCGCCGGCTACAGCACGCAGATCGTGGGCGACACCACGACCTACGTGGCGTCCAGCGTCTACGACACCCTCCAGGAGATGCTGATCGCAGCCCTCGCCGTCTCCCTGGTCGTGCTGATGTTCGTCGGCCGGCTCGGTTCGGTGTTCGCGGTGGTGCTCGCGATCCCGGTGGCGCTGTCGGGCGCACTGGTGATGTTCTGGCTGTTCAACTACAGCTTCAACATCATCACGCTCCTCGCCCTCACCGTCGCCATCGGCCTGGTGGTCGACGACGCCATCGTGGTGGCCGAGAACATCGACCGCTACCGCGAGATGGGGTACGCACGCCACGAGGCGGTGCTCAAGGGCGCCGGCGAGGTCTCCACCGCGGTCCTGGCGGCGACCATGTCGCTGCTGGCGGTGTTCCTGCCGATCTCGTTCCTGCCCGGCATCATCGGTCAGTTCTTCGCCCAGTTCGGCATCACCCTGGCGGCCACCGTGGCGTTCAGCTACTTGGAGGCGATGTTCTTCCTGACGGTCCGCCTGGCGCTGTCGCCAGACCCTTTCCCGCCGTCGTGGCATGAGTTCCCGGCAACGCTGCGCCGGACCTCCAGCGATCTGCGTTGGGGCCTGCACTTCTACCGCAGCGTCTGGTTCTGGCTCATCGCCCTGGTCGCGGGCGCCGGCCTCGTGCGGGCCCTGGGCGTACGCTACCTGGCGCTGTTGGTGCTGCTGCCGTTGCTGCTGGTGCTGCTCCGCATGGTCCTGCGCGTCGTGCTCGCGGTGCTCGGGGCACTCTCGCTCAACCTCTTCCAGGTCGGAGACTTCCTGGTCACGCGCACCCGCGACGCCTACGTGGCGGCGCTGTCGCGCCTGCTACCGCGATCGTGGACCGTGCTCATCACGGCCGCGTTGCTGTTCGCCAGCCTGTTCTGGGTGTTCCCGCGCATCGGGTTCAACTTCCAGCCGCCGTCGGACACCGGCCAGCTCGTGGTCGACGCCCGTCTACCGGTGGGGACCAGCCTGGCACGCACCAACGAGGTGGCCACACAGATCGAGGCCAACCTGCTGGCCGACCCCCTGGTGACGAGCGTGCAGACGACGGTCGGCTCCGGTACCCAGGTCGGCGGAGCGCTACCCGAGGACGCCAGCCTCACCGTGCAGCTCGTCGACAAGAGCAAGCGCCACAGCACCACCACCGAGCTGGCGGTGGCCGTCCAGGACCGCTTGCGAACGATGTTCGCCGACCACCCCGAGATCCGCATCAACGTCGGCAGCTCCGACCCCAGCAACGCCCCCACCAACGCCGGCTACGACCTGACGCTGGCGTCGACCAACCTGAGCGCGCTGCGCCAGCACGCCAGCCAGGCGGTGGTCGTGCTCCAAGGCGACCCACAGCTCCGCAACGTTCGCTCCGACGTTTCCTCCAGCTCCACCGAGCGCGTCTTCGTGGCGGACGCCGCGCAACTGGCGGGTACCGGCCTGACCCGCGCGCAGGTCTTCCAGGCGCTGCGTACCTACAACGTCGGCACCCAGGCCGCCACCATGCGCAAGGCGGGCGTGGAGATCCCCATCCAGGTGATGGCCGCTCCGCGCGACCTCGTGAACGAGCAGACCATCCTCAGCCTGCCGCTGTACGCGCCCGGCCTGAAGAGCACCGTCACGCTGGGCGACCTCGGCCACTTCGAGACCCGCCTCGCCCCCGCGGTGATACGGCGGACCAACCAGTCGTACAGCGCCGACGTTACGGCCGACCTGGCGCCGGGCGTGACCCAGTCCGAGGCGAAGCAGGTGGCGCACCAGCGGCTGGTGGCCGCCGGCGTCCTCGACGCCCAGGTCGTACAGACCACCAGCGGCAACCTCAACTTGCTGGGCGACCTGCTCAAGTACGGACCGATCGCCTTCGCACTGGCGCTGCTGCTGAACTACCTCGCGATCGGCAGCCAGTTCAACTCCTTCAAGTACCCGCTCTACCTGTTGCTGACGGTCCCGCTGGCGCTGGTCGGCGCGATCTGGCTGTTCTACATCACCGGCAACTCGCTCGACGTCATCAGCATCCTGGGGGTAGTGATGCTGGTGGGCCTGGTCACCAAGAACGCCATCCTGTTGCTCGACGTCACGATGCGACGGGTCTCCGAAGGGAGCGACCTCTTCGCCGCTCTGGTGGAGGCCGGGCGCGTACGCTTCCGACCCATCGTGATGACCACCCTCACCGTCGTGGTCATCAGCATCCCGCTCATGGTCGGCGCCTCGCAAGGGGCGGAGTTCCGCTTCCCGCTGGGCCTGGTCATCGTGGGGGGCGTGCTCAGCTCGGCCCTGTTGACCTTCTTCGTGGTGCCGGCCGCCTTCTACCAGTTCGAGCGCAAGCGCTACGAACGCCTCGGAGCGGCGGCGGTCCCGCGCAGCGGCGTGGCCCCGGACGCCTCGCCCAGCGGCGGGGGCGCGGGTGGCCCGGTAGAGCGCGGGCAAGACCGCTCCCCCCGGAGCGGCGGGCGCGGCCCCTCGCAGCGACGTCCGAGCGGCGCGAGCCCGAACACCGCTAGCCCGAACCCCACCACCGAACGGGGTCGCGCACGCACCGAGCCCGCGAACCCCGACGAGGCGACCGGGGGCCGCTAGATGCCAGAGCCTAGGATGGGACCACCATGACCGGCAGCACCCCGAACGCCACCATCGCCCTGCTCACGGACTTCGGGCTGCGCGATACCTACGTGGCCATGCTGAAGGCCGTGATCCAGGGCATCGCTCCCGACGCGGCCGTCATCGACCTCACCCACCAGGTGGCGGCGCACGACGTGCGCGAAGCCGCGTTCGACCTGTTCGTCTCGCACGCCTACTTCCCGGCCGGTACGGTGTTCTGTTGCGTGGTCGACCCGGGCGTCGGCTCGAGCCGGCGCGCGGTGGCACTGCGTCTGCGACGCGGCAACGGCCACCCCTACCGGTTCGTCGGGCCCGACAACGGCTTGTTCACGGCCGTCCTCGAGAGCGCCACGGTGGAAGCCGCCGCCAGCCTCGACGATCCCGCCTACCAGCTCGCAGCCGTGAGCAGCACCTTCCACGGCCGCGACATCTTCGCCCCCGCCGCCGCCCATCTGGCGCGCGGCGTGGGCGTCGAGGCGCTCGGCGCGGCGGTCGACCCGGACTCGCTGGTCCGGTTGCCGTGGGACCGACCCAGGCGGACCGATGACGGCTGGGAGGCCGACCTGATCCACAAGGACCCCTTCGGCAACCTGATCAGCAACCTGCCCAGCCAGGCGTTGCAACCCGATCTCTCGCGCTGGCACGTGTTCCTGGACAGCTTCGAGATCGGCCCCATCCGACGCGCCTTCTCCGACGTGCCGGTGGGACGCCCGCTCGCCTTCGTCGGCAGCAGCGGCCTGCTCGAGATCGCGGTACGCGACGGCCGGGCCGCCGACGTGCTCAGCGTGAGCAAGAGCAGCGTGGTGCGGGTGCGGCCCGCTACCTGAACGCCGCCCCGCGCACGCCTCAGGCCACCGTCACCTCGTCGGACAGGTAGACGTCCTGGATGAGATGGAGCAGCGCCACGCCCTCCTCGAAGGGGCGCTGGAAGGCCTTGCGCCCGCTGATCAGGCCGCTGCCGCCGCCACGCTTGTTCACGACCGCGGTCGTGACGGCTTCGGCGAAATCGTTGGCGCCCGAGGCGCCTCCGGAGTTGATGAGCCCCACGCGGCCCATGTAGCCGTTCGCGACCTGCCAGCGGACCCATTCGATGGGGTGATCGGGCACCAGCTCGCCGTACATCCGTGGGTCGCTGCGGCCGAAGCCGATGGCCGTGAAGCCGCCGTTGACCGTCGGGAGCTTCTGCTTGACGATGTCGGCCTGGATGGTCACGCCGAGGTGGTTGGCCTGGGCGGTGAGGTCGGCGGCGGTGTGGTAGTCGGTGCCGGCCTTCTTGAAACCCTCGTTGCGCGTGTAGCACCACAGGATGGTGGCCATGCCGAGCTCGTGAGCGTGCGCGAAGGCCTCGGCGATCTCGATGAGCTGCCGATCGGAGGCGTCGCTGCCGAAGTAGATGGTGGCGCCGACCGCCACGGCCCCCATGTTCCAGGCCTCCTCGACGGTCCCGAAGAGGATCTGGTCGTAGGTCTGCGGGTAGGTCATGAGCTCGTTGTGGTTGAGCTTCACGATGAAGGGGATGCGGTGCGCGTAGCGCCGAGCCACCGCGCCCAGCACGCCGAAGGTCGAAGCGACGGCGTTGCAGCCACCTTGGATCGCCAGCTCCACGATCCTACGCGGGTCGAAGTAGTCGGGGTTCGGCGCGAAGGAGGCGCCCGCGGTGTGCTCGATGCCCTGATCCACCGGCAGGATCGAGAGGTACCCGCTGCCCCCCAGTCGGCCGTGGCCGTAGAGCTGCTGCAGGCTGCGCAGCGTCTGCGGGTTGCGATCGGTGTCGAGGAACGCCCGCTCGATGAAGTCCGGCCCCGGCAACGTGAGCCGCTCCTTGGCGATCCCCGTGGCGCGGTAGTTGAGCAGTGCTTCGGCCTGGTCACCGAGGTGCTCTAGATAGGTCTGGGCCATGGTCGGCTCCTTTCTCGAGGGCTGGCGTCGCTCGCAGGGCGCCCGCCGCGCCCGTCGCGCGAGGGTAGGCCCGGGCTCCGGTCGCTCCTCCAGGGTACGGGACGGGTATGCCTGCCACCGTTGGCCCGCCTTCCGGGCGGACCGGCGCACGCGGAGGCCCCGAGGGTGCACCCCTCCACATGAACCACCCGGCGGTCGCAAGAACGCTCATCGACCGCCGGGGCTCGTAAGAGAGTTCGTAGGTGCCTTCTCAGGCATGCAGCTACGATCTCTCCTATGGAACGCACATCATAGGGGTCGCGACGCCGCCTGGGAAGGGACAGATGTCCTGTCAGGGAGCGGGTTCCTTGGCTCGCGAGGCCGTCGGCCGCCGGCCTGCGCCGCCCGCCGAACGGCCCGGCCGCGGGCGCCCGGCCAGAATGGGGCATGTCAGCTCCTACCGCCACCCTCCTCCCCCTGTACGGCCTCACCACCCGCATCGCGCTCGCCGTTGGGGTGCTCGCCCTCTTCGTGATCGTCAACCTGATCCTGCAGGCGGTCCTGGTCCGGGCGCTGCGCAGTCGATCGGTCCATGCCGGCCTGCGGGTGCTGGTCCGCCAGGGCCTGCGGGTGGTGCTGTGGCTGGCGGGCCTGGCGTCCGCGCTAGGCACGCTGGGGGTGAACATCTCTGCGCTGGTCGCGGGCCTTGGGCTCGGCGGCTTCGCACTGGGCTTCGCGCTGCGCGACATCCTCGCCAACCTCGTCGCCGGCGTGCTCATCCTGGTGTACCGGCCGTTCAAGGAGGGCGAGACCATCACCGTGGCAGGCCAGAGCGGAACGGTCGCCGCCATCGATCTGCGCTACACGGAACTGTCCGATGGGGACAAGCGTGTCCTGGTCCCCAACCAGACGATCTTCACCAGCGCGGTCGTGGTGACGCCGGCGGCGCCCCCGGCCGCGCCGCCGGCGGCGACCACGGACGCGGCCCCGACCTGAAGTCGCGCCGCCCGCGGCGCCCGGCGGTGAGCCCTGGCGGCGCCGTGCCAGCACCGTGCCAGCGCCGTGCGCTAGCATGGCCGCACCCGGCAGGGGTTCGGTGAACTGCGGTCGGCGTGCTCGCCGGTCGCGGGAGGGGGAGCACGATGGAGACGACCTGGGGTACCTTCCTGTGGGCCGCCGGCGGCGGCCTGGCGGCTGAGGCACTGCGCTGGTGGCGCCTGATCCGCGCCCAGCAGCAGGGAACGACGCTCAACCTGCCGGTCTACGCCCGCAGCCCGCTCTACTGGGGACTCACGGTGGTCATCGTGCTGGCCGGCGGCATGCTGGCGGTGGCGTACGTGGCCTCGGGGCAGCGCCTGGGGCCCATCCTGGCGGTCAACGTCGGGGCCAGCGCCCCGCTCATCATCCAGGGGCTCGCCG
>CAZTTB010000046.1:0-14756 GCA_964616005.1 uncultured bacterium
GGTCGCACACTGGCCGGCCGGGGGCCGCGGTGGCCGCGCCTCTCCGACCGCTAGTAAGTTCCGGTTAGGCCCTGCGGGCCTGGTTGTGGGTTGGTAGGGTCGCCTGGTCGGGATTCCGGCGGAACGAGCGGCCGCTGTGGGGCCTTCGGGTTGCCTCGTCGACTAGATCGCGTCGTCCGGATCCCGGCCGGGGTTGGCTCCGGTTCAGAGAAGAGCGAGCGCTGGTTCGCGTGTCGCGGTTTCGTCACTAGCGTGTGGCGGTCTCCTACCTGGCCCTCGGCCGGGCGGGCGGTAGCCGGAGTGCCGGCCTGCTGCCTGCAGCGGAAGGGAGGCCGATATGGCCACGCGCGTGATTGGCATGGACCTGGGGGTGACGTCCGCTTCGGAGGTGGTGGTGGCGCAGGGCGTCAGCGTGGAGAGGGCGTTCAGGGCACCATCGACGCCCGAGGGCCTGACCCGCGCCATTCGGCGGGCGGCCGGCGGCGAGCCGGTGAATCTGGTGCTGGAGAGCACCGCCATGGCGTGGTTCGTGGCCGGCGTCGCGGCCGAGAAGAGCGGGGTGGAGCACACCCTCTACCGTGTGTCGGGCCGGAAGGCGGCCGCGTTGCGGGACTTCTACCGTTTCCACACCAAAACCGATCGCATCGACGCTCGCGTGCTGGCTCGCATGCCGATGCTCGATGACGCCCTCAGGCAGTTTCGGCTGCCCTCTCAGGGGGAGCTGGCGTTGAAGCGGCTGGTGACGCTGCGGGCGAAGCTGGTGCGTGACGCCACCCGTCTGCGGGGCCGCCTGCGTTCTACCCTGCACTGGGCGGCGCCCGGCCTGCTGGGCAAGCGCGCCGTCACCGACGGGGTGGTGGCGCTGCTGTCGCGCTGGCCGAACCTGCAGCGCCTGGCTGCCGCCCGCACCAGCACCGTCGCGCGGGAGGCCGGCATCGATCAGGAGCAGGCCGAGGTCCTCCGGCGTGCCGCGCGGGAGGCGGTCAGCTTCTACGCCGGCCGCGTCGACTTCAACATGTTGGCTTTGGAGATCACCCTCACCACCGGTCACCTCAAGCTATTGCAGAACCAGCAGCGCCAGCTCGAAAACCAAATCCAGGCGCTGCACACCAGCCAGTACCCCGAGGATCCCCTGCTCACCCTGCCCGGAGTGGGGCCCGCCACCGCGGCGGTGATCCGCGCCACCGTCGGTGACGCCGGCAGCTTCACCAACCTGGCGGCGTTCAAGGCCTACACCGGGCTGGTGCCGCGCGAGAACAGCTCCGGCGAAGCCAAGCGCCGCGGACGCATCTCCAAAGCCGGACCCAACCTGCTGCGGGCCGCGCTCTACCTCGCTGCGGACAGCGCCCGCCGCAACGATCCCGAGCTCGCCAGCCTCTACCGCCGCCTCCTGCTGGAGCGCGGGCATCACCACACCCAAGCCGTGTGCGCCGTCGCAACGCATCTCACTGCCCGCATCTGGGCCGTGTTGCGCGAACGCCGCCCCTACCAACCACGCGACCTCGACGGCCACCCCATCACGCAGCAGCAAGCCAGGATCCTCGCGCTCGATCTCGCCATCGACCCCGACACCCGCCAACAACTCAAGACAGGCAAAGGAGGGCCGGGCGCACCAAGCTCGAGGCAGCCCAAGGCTCCTCACGGCGTCACCCGACCCTCAAGAACCCAGCTTACCGACACCGCCCTCGAACTCGCCCGAAAGGCTTGACACGGCTTAGAGAATCTAGTCGCCGCCGGAGGCCGAGCGCCCGCGATGCGTCTTGCCGTAGGCGTGGAGAGGCGTCTGGATGCGGTCTAGGAAGGCGCGATGCCGAGGTCCGCTGAGATCCAAGTGGTGGTAGGTCGCGAGCTTGGCCCAGTCCTCGATGAAGATCCAGACCAGGCAGTACCCCCAGATCAGCCCGATGTCCAGCCACGAGATGGGCGCGACCAGGCCCAGTCCGAAGGCCACCAGCAACGTGGCCGCGATCTTGGTCACGATGGCCGACCACAGCACTACCGGCGCCGGGTGCGGTCGGCTCAGGAACGGCTTGCGGGTGCGCGTCACGAACAGCGTAAGGTGGCCGGCCACGGCCAGCTTCAGGAAGATGAAGCTCTGGATCTGGGCGTTGTCGAGCTGGAGCCACACACGCCCGAGGACCAGCAGGCCGAAGGTCTCGATCACACCGATCAGCCCCAGGACGGTCGAGACAGTAAGGATCCGGCGCATGTCCCAACGCACGGGCTTCGGGTCGAGCCAGGTGTTGTCGTAGGCGATGGCCATGATGGGCACATCGTTGAAGAACGCCAGCAGGATGATCATGATGGCGGTGATCGGATAGACGTTGAACACCGTCATGGCCAGGACCACGAACACCATGATGCGGATCGTCTCGGTGATGCGGTAGATGGCATAGCTGTTCATGCGCTCGAAGATCTTGCGGGCCTCTTCGATGGCGCGCACGATGACCGACAGCCCCGGCGCGACGAGAACTAGGTCAGAGGCCGCGCGGGCGGCATCGGTGGCCCCGCTCACGGCGACGCCGGTGTCCGCCTGCTTGAGTGCCGGGGCATCGTTCACCCCGTCACCGGTCATGCCGACGATGTGACCCAAGGCCTGTAGGCGCTTCACGATGCGGTACTTGTGCTCCGGGAACACCTGCGCGAAGCCATCGGCGTCCTCGACCGCTCCATCGTCGAAAGCGCCGTCCGCGTCGTCCGTGGACAGGTCCTCGACCGCCCGGATGTTCTGCCCCAGGCCGAGCCGTCCGCTCATCTCGCGTGCGATCGCCACGTTGTCGCCGGTGACCATCTTGACCTCGACGCCGTGCTCACGCGCCCGTCGGATGGTCTCGGGCGAGTCCTCCCGTGGCGGATCGAACAGCGGCAGGATCCCCAGGAACGTCCACCCCTGTCCACCGTCCGACCGGGCCACACCCAGGGTGCGATAGCCCTTCGCGGCCAGGTCGTCGATCGTCTGCTCGGCCCGGGCCCGGACCGACGGCGCGGTCCGGCACAGGTCGAGGATCACCTGCGGCGCCCCCTTGCTGACCCGGAACGAGCCACCTGCGGGGTCGTCGATCGTCGCTTCCGTGCGCTTGCCGACGGGGTCGAACGGCGTGAACGACCGCCGCCGGAACGTTGCCGCCATGGACGCTTCCTCCAACCCGCCCAGCACGGCAAGGTCGATGGCGTCCTGGTCCTCCTCCACCGAGGCCAGCGCCGCGGCCAGGATGAGTTGCTGCGCGTCGACCGCCCCGAACAGCACAGGGTCGCCCAGGGTCAGGCTGTTCTGCGTCAGGGTGCCCGTCTTGTCCGAGCACAGGATGTCCATGCCCGCCATCTCTTCGATCGACTCGAGCCGCGTGACGATGGCCTTCATCCCGGCCAGAGTCCTGGCCCCGATCGCCATGGTGACCGACAGCACCGCCGGCATCGCCACGGGGATCGCCGCCACCACCAAGATCAGCGTGAACTGCGCCAGCGTCACCAACCGCGCCCCACGGCCGACCTGCACCAACACCAGCACGGCGGCGAGCACCAGGCTCAGGTAGATCAGGTAGTCACCGATGCGCAACACCGCACGCTGGAAGTGCGACACCGACTTCGCCTCGCCCACCAGCCTGGCCGTCTTGCCGAAGAAGGTACTGCTCCCGGTGGCCGTCACCACCGCCACCATCTCCCCCTGCTTCACGACGGACCCCGAGTACGCGGCGTCACCCGCCCGCTTCTGGACCGGCAACGACTCGCCCGTCAACGCCGACTGGTCGACGCTGAGGAAGTCGCCGTCCGCCAGCTTGACGTCCCCGGGCACGATGTCCCCGAGCCGGAGGCGCAACACGTCGCCCGGTACGAGCTCGGCAGCATCGATCTGCCGCCAGCTGCCGTCACGGCGCACCCGGGCCTTCAGCGCGAGCTGCCTCTTCAAGGCGTCCACCGCGTTGGTGGCCTGGAACTCCTGGAAGAAGCCCACGGCTGCGTTGAATAGCAGGAGCGTCACGATGATGACGAGGTCCGCCCAATGCCGGTCGATGACGGAAAGGATCGCCGCGACCTCGATCATCCAGGGGATCGGGCCCCACAGATAGGACAGGAACTGGCCCAGCGGGTTGCGCGTGCGCTCCGCCAGCGCGTTGCGGCCGTAGCGCTCCAGGCGCTCAGCCGCCTCTTCCCCGCTCAGGCCATCGAGCGTGGTGTCGAGGGAATGCAGCACGTCGTCGAGCTGGTCGGCATCCTTCACAGGAGTCTGAGCGTCTGAAGTCGGAGGGATTCCACGTGGCCGTGTCATAGGCACCTCCCGCACGAGCCCACGATACGTCGGTGCTGCAGGGACATTCGGCTCCCTCCAGGGCCGAACGCCGCGGACGTCATCGACTACGCCACAGGGCGTCTACAGCGGAGTGCCTATAGCAACGTGCCGGTCAACAGCGCCGCCGCCACCGTGAAGAAGATGATGATCCCCGTCACGTCCACGATGGTCGCCACGAAGGGCGCCGACGACGACGCCGGGTCGGCGCCGATGCGCTTGAGCACGATCGGCAGCAGCGAGCCCGCCAGCGAACCCCACAGCACCACACCGATCAGCGAGAAGAAGATGGTCGCGGCGATGAGGGGCCAGTGCGGGCCGTACATCTTGAACGCAAGGGCCCACACGGTGATGCGCGCGAAGCCCACGGCACCGAGGATGACGCCGAGCGACAGCCCGGCGAGCAGCTCGCGCCGCGTGACGCGCCACCAGTCGCGCATCGTGACCTCGCCCAGCGCCATCGCCCGGGTGACCAGGGTGGCCGCCTGCGAGCCGGAGTTGCCGCCGCTGGAGATGATGAGCGGGATGAACAGCGACAGCACCACCGCCTTGGCGATCTCGTTCTGGAAGAACCCCATCGCCGTGGCAGTGAGCATCTCGCCGATGAACAGCATCACCAGCCACACCGCCCGCTTGCGGACCAGGACCGGGATCGCGATGCGGAGGTAGGGCTCGTCGAACGCCTCGACACCGCCGAGCTTGTGGAAGTCCTCGGTGGCTTCCTCCTCGGCCACGTCCAGCACGTCGTCCACCGTCACGATGCCGACCAGGATGCCGCCGGTGTCGGTGACCGGCAGCGCGGTACGGTCCAGCCTCCTGAAGGCGCTGACCGCCTCCTCCTGGTCCTGGGTCGCCTCCAGCGCCACGAACTGGCGGTCCATCAACGCCTCGATACGGGTGTCCGGATCGACCAGCAGCAGCTCGCGCATGCGCAGGTCGTCGATGAGCCGGCCGCCCTTGGCCGTCACGTAGAGGATGTTGAGGGTCTCCGAGTCACTGCCGAACTCGCGGATGTGCGTGAGAGCGTCGCTGACCGTCCAGTGCGGCTTGACGGCCACGTAGTCGGGCGTCATGAGTCGTCCGACCGAGTCTTCGGGGTAACCGAGCAAGCGTGTCGCCACGCTGCGCTCGTCGGGCGCCAGCAGGTTGAGCAGCCGTTTGGTCACCTTGCCGGGCAGTTCCTCGAGCAGCGCGGTGCGATCGTCCGGCGACATGTCGTTGAGGATGAGCGTCACCTCGCGGTCGCCCATCGCCCTGAGCAACCGCTCCTGGGCGTCCACCCGCAGGTACTCGAAGGTGTCTGCGGCCAGCTCGCGCGGCAGGATGCGGAACACCACGGCCTCGGCCTCGTGCGGCAGGTCGTCCATCAGCTCGGCGAGGTCGTGCGGCTCACGGTCGCGAAGCCGCGACCGCAGTTCCTCGAAGCGTCGCGCCTCGACCAGCTCCAGGAGCTCCTCACGCTGAGCCTCCAAGTCGGGAGCCTGAACCATGTCGCCTCACCTCCGCCCGTCGCCGGCGATCTGCCGCGTGTCCGTCGCGTCCGGCGCCAGAGAAGTCTACCAGCCGGGCGTCGCTCTTCCCCGCCGCTCCCCGTTACCGACGTTCGCGTCCGCCGTGCCGTCGTGCGCACGAAGTCACAAGGTGTCCGCTCGTGCGCTCGTGAATCCCGGCGCCGCAGCTCAGTTCAGCTCGTCGAGTGTCAACTGGAAGCTCGGCGCGAAGGTCTCCAGGAAGTACGCGACCTCCGGTTCCTCGATGGCGGCGAGATCGGAGCGGATGACCTGCTCCGCGCGAGCGAACTCCTCGTTGCCCGCCTTCGCCTCCTCCACGCACTTGAGGTAGGCGCTCAGCTTGTCGGCGAGCTTGACCAGTCGCCACTCGGCAGCGTCCGCGCTGGCCGGGAACAACAGGTCGTGATAGGCGCCGCGGAGCTCGTCCGGCAGCATCGCCAACAGACGATCGCGGGCTACGTCCCGGATCCCGTCCATCGCCTCGGCCACCTTGGGGTTGAAGTACTTGATGGGGGTCGGCACGTCGCCGGTGATGACCTCCTCGGCGTCGTGGAACACCGCCAGCAACGCGGTACGATCGGGATCGACGGAGCCGCCGTAGACGCGGTTGCGGATCACCGCCAGGGCATGCGCCACCATCGCCACCTGTAGGCTGTGCTCCTGCGTGTTCTCCGGGCGAGTGTTGCGCATCAGGCCCCACCGCAGGATGTACTTCAACCGTGCAAGGTAAGCGAAGTAGTGGCTACTCACGCCGGATATCGTACCGTGAGCAGCGGACGGGCCCGCCCGCAGGCTATGAAACATCCCATTGACGCAGGGCGCCGCGCTCCGTAGGCTCTGGTGAACGAGGAGGAGACCGTGAAGCGTCTTGCCTGGATAGCGCTCGGGTTGCTCGCCATCACGCTGGCAGCATGCGCACCCACCACCGCGGTGGAGACCAACGTGACCCCGACCCTGATCTCCGTCACGTCGCCGCAGACGAAGGGCGGCACCGTCGTGCTCCAGGGCCGCTACTTCGGCGACGGCCATGGTGGCACGGGAGCGAACAGCTACGTCCTGATCGGGGCGAACATGAACCTCGAGGGCGGCATGAAGGTGAAGCCGACATCGTGGAGCCCCAGCCGCATCGAGTTCCCTGAACCGCAGAACGCGGGATACGGCTTCGTCTTCGTCGTGGTCGACGGCCAGGCCAGCAACGGCCTGCCCGCCAACTTCCCCTGAGCCGAATCTCGCGAGCGGCGTGACGCCGCCCAACGACCTGCGGGGCCGCCATCGGCGGCCCCGTTGCTCGTGGCGCGCGCAGCGGGGCGCGGTAGACTCGGACCCTATGAAACCGCAAGCCGTGAAGGGCACCCACGACGTCCTGCCCGACGAGCAGCCGCTCTGGCGGCATCTGCTGGCCGCGGTCGAGCTCGAGCTCTCGCGCGCCGGCGCCCGCCGCCTGACGACGCCGGTGTTCGAATACAGCGAGGTCTTCGACAAGTCGGTGGGAGATTCCGCCGACCTGGTGGTTCAGAAGGAGATGTACAGCTTCGAGGATCGCGGCGGACGGCAACTGACGCTGCGGCCGGAGTTCACCGCCGGCGTGTTGCGCGCCTTCATCGAGCACGGCATGCACACGCTGCCGCGGCCCGTGAAGCTATGGAGCGCCGGTCCTCTGTTCCGCGCCGAGAACGTGCAGCGCGGCCGCTACCGCCAGTTCCACCAGATCAACCTCGAGATCGTGGGGCTCCCCCAGGCGCTCGCCGACGCCGAGGCGGTCCAGCTCCTGTACCGGGTCCTGCACCGCAGCGGGCTGCGCCGGCATCACGTGCGGCTGGGCTCGGTCGGCGACCCTCAGGACCGCGCGGCCTACAACGCCTACCTGCGCGAGCAGCTCGCCCCGAAGGTCGAAGCGCTGTCGGAGACGAGCCGACGGCGGCTGGAACTCAACCCCATGCGGGTGCTCGACAGCAAGGCCGATCAGGACCAGGCCCTGCTGGTGGGACTCAAGCGCCCCATCGACTTCCTGGGCGAGGGCGCCCGCGCACACCTGGACGAGGTGCGCGGCTATCTGGACGCGTGGGGCGTGCCCTACGAGATCGACCCTGCCATCGTGCGCGGGCTCGACTACTACCGCCGGACGGCCTTCGAGGTCCATTTCGAGGGGATCGGCGCCCAGTCGGCGCTGGGCGGCGGCGGCCGTTACGACGGCCTGATCGAGAGACTCGGCGGCCCCCCGCTCCCGGGCGTGGGCTGGGCGGTCGGCATCGAGCGGGTGTTCGACGCCCTGGCCCAGGAAGGGGTGGCGCCGGTCGACGAGGACCGCCCCGCGCTCTTCCTGGTGCCGCTCGACGAGCCGGCGGTGCTGGAGGTCACGCGGCTGGCCATCGCCCTGCGGGACCATGTCCGGGTCGAGCACAGCTACCAGCCGCGCAATCCCGGCAAGGGGCTGAAGGAGGCCGATCGCAGCGGCGCGGCGTTCGCCGGCCTGCGCGGCGGCAGCGAACGGGAGCAAGGGGTTCTGCAGGTCAAGCACCTGGCCAGTGGGGAGCAGGCACCGGTCGCCGAGGGCGAGCTGCTGCGCTACCTGCTCGAGCGACGGTGAGGCGCCCGCCGGGCGAACCCCGGCCGGGACCCAACTCCCACCGGCGACCCCAGCGGTGCGCACGGCGCGCTCTGATAAGCTCACGGGCATGAGACGAAGCCATTCCTGCGGGGCGTTGCGCGCCTCGCACGCCGCCCAGGATGTCGTGCTGCAGGGTTGGGTCAACCGCAGGCGCGACCTCGGCGGACTCATCTTCTTCGACCTACGCGATCGCGAGGGCCTCACCCAGATCGTGGTGGAGCCCGGCGACAGCGAGGCGTTCAGCGCCGCCCAGAGCATCCGGAGCGAGTTCGTGGTCGAGCTCGAGGGCGAGGTGCGCCTGCGCCCGGCCGAGCAGCGCGCCGCGCACAACCCCACCGGCGAGGTCGAGGTGGTGGCCCGGCGGCTCGAGGTGCTCTCGGCGGCCCGCACCCCGCCGTTCCTGGTCGACGGCAGCGTCGACGCCGGCGAGGTCAGCGAGGACCTGCGCCTCAAGCACCGCTACCTCGACCTGCGGCGCCCGCAGGCGCTGGCACCGTTGCGCGTGCGCCACCGCGTGACCAAGGCCATCTGGGACTACCTCGATGCGCGCGGCTTCGTGCAGGTCGAGACCCCGCTGCTCACCCTGTCGACCCCCGAAGGCGCGCGCGACTACGTGGTACCGGCGCGGCTCAGGCCGGGCTCGTTCTACGCCCTGCCCCAGTCGCCGCAGCTGTTCAAGCAGATGTTGATGATGGCGGGCGTGGACCGCTACTTCCAGGTGGCGCGGTGCTTCCGTGACGAGGACCTGCGCGCCGACCGTCAGCCCGACTTCACCCAGCTCGACCTGGAGATGGCGTTCGTCGATCAGGACGACGTGCTGGACCTCAGCGAAGGGCTGATGGAAGCGGTCGTCGAGGCGGCCACGGGCACCGCGATCGACACGCCGTTCCCACGCCTGAGCTACCGCGAAGCGATGGACCGCTACGGCAGCGACAAGCCCGACACCCGCTTCGATCTCTTCCTCGCCGACGCCTCGCCGGCGTTCGAAGGTACCGCCTTCCGGGGCTTCGCTTCGGTGCTCGACGCCGGCGGTGTGGTGAAGGCACTACGGGTGCCCGCCTCCGAGGCCGCTCCGCTGACGCGCCGCGCGCTCGACGAGCTGGAGGCTCACGCCAAGCGGCACGGCGCCAAGGGCATGGCATGGTTGAAGTACGGCGGCGACGGTGGCTTCAACGGGCCCATCGCCAAGTTCCTGGGCGAGTACGAGCGGGTGCGGCTACAGGAGCTGTCCGAGGATGAGGGCGACGTCCTGCTGCTGGTCGCGGACCGCTGGGAGGAGGCCTGCACGGCCCTCGGCGCGGTGCGCTCGCGGCTGCCCGGGGTACTCGGCATCGACCTGCCCGACCGGCTCGACTTCCTCTGGGTGGTGGACTTCCCGCTCCTGGAGCCGGACGAGGAGAGCGGGGGCTGGACCTTCAAACACCACCCCTTCACCCGCCCCAACGACGCGGATCTGGACCGGCTGGAGAGCGATCCCGGCTCGGTCCAGGCGTACGCCTACGACCTGGTGCTGAACGGCAACGAGATCGGAGGCGGCAGCCTCAGGATCTACCGCCTCGACCTCCAGCGCCGCATGTTCCGAGCGCTGGGATTCAGCGACGACGAGGCCGAACGCCGTTTCGGCTTCTTCCTGGAGGCGCTGTCCTACGGCGCGCCGCCCCACGGCGGCATCGCCTGGGGGCTCGACCGTCTGGTCATGCTGTTGAGCGGTGCCACCAGCCTTCGTGACGTGATCGCCTTCCCCAAGAACCAGCGGGGCGGCGACCCGCTGACGGGCGCCCCGTCGCCGTTGGAGACCGACCAGCTCCACGAGCTGGGACTCACCGTGGCAAGCGAGAGACCATGATCCCCCTCGTCGTCCTCGACCTCGACGGCACCCTCATCGGCGCCCAGGGCGTGGTGCAGTCTTGTGTGTGGGACGCCGCCGAGCGCGTCCGCGAGGCGGGCATCAAGCTGGTGGTGTGCACCGGCCGCCCGGCGTTCGGCGTCGCGCAGCGGGTGGCGCAACGGCTGGGGCCGACGTCGCCGCACGTGTTCCAGTCGGGCGCTCACATCGCCTATCCCGACGGCGAGACGCTCAAGGCGTCGGCGCTCAGGGAGGCGACGGCACGCCACATCATCGAGCAGGCTCGGAAGCTCGGCAGCGTGCTGGAGCTCTACACCCCGAGCAACCTGTTCGTCGAGCGCAAGACCGACATGAGCGAGGCGCACGCCAAGATGATCGGTGTCAACGCCATCGTTCGCGACCTCGAGGACGTGGTCGCGAACGAACCGGTGGTGCGGGCCCAGTGGATCGTGCCGATCGATGAGATCGCTGCGGTGACGGGCATCTCGGGGGACGGCGTGCAGGTCTCCAGCGCGACCAGCCCGGCCTTGAAGGACACCGCCTTCGTGAGCGTGACACGCGAGGGCGTGTCCAAGGCCAGCGCCATCCGGCACGTCGCCGAGGTGCTGCGGGTGCCCCTCGCGGACGTCATGGCGGTCGGTGACAGCCTGGGCGACCTGTCCATGCTCGAGATCGTGGGCCACCCGGTGGTCATGGCGAACAGCGCCCCGGAGCTGCTCGCGCGCTTCGCCGACGTGGCCGGCGACGTGGAGTCGTGCGGCGTGGTGGAGGCGCTCGACGAGGCGCTGACGCTCGACCCGGCCTGAGCCCGAACCGTCGGTCCGCCCCCCTGGTAGACTCGCACGCATGGCTACGACATCGATCCTGCGGCTTCCCGAGCATGTCGGCGAAGCCGTCGAGGTGCGGGGCTGGATCACCAACCTCCGCTCGAGTGGCAAGATCGCCTTCCTCCAACTGCGCGACGGAAGCGGCTTCGTGCAGGGGGTCATCACACGCAACGAGGCCGGCGACGAGGCGTTCGAGAGAGCCCGCTCGCTGACCCAGGAGAGCAGCGTGGTGGTGCGCGGCCGGGTGCGGGAGGACGCGCGCGCGCCCAGCGGCGTGGAGCTCGGGGTCGAGGACGTGACGGTGGTGTCACCGGCCCACGACTATCCCATCACGCCCAAGGAACACGGCGTGGACTTCCTGTTCGAGAACCGGCACCTCTACCTGCGGCACCGCGGTCCGTGGGCGACGTTACGGGTACGTGACGAACTGGAGCGCGCCATCCACGACTTCTTCGCCGAGCGCGACTTCCTTCGCTTCGACGCCCCGTTCTTCATGCCGACGGCCGTGGAGGGCACCACCAACCTCTTCGAGATCGAGCTGTTCGAGCAGGACAACGCCTACCTGTCGCAGTCCGGCCAACTCTACGCCGAAGCGGGCGCCCTGGCCTTCGGCAAGGTGTACACCTTCGGGCCCGCCTTCCGCGCGGAGAAGAGCAAGACGCGGCGCCACCTGCTGGAGTTCTGGATGATCGAGCCCGAGGTGGCCTACCTCGAGCACGAGGGGAACATGCGGCTCCAGGAGGAGCTGGTGGCCTACCTGGTAGGTCGCGTGCTGGAGCGCCGTGCGAGCGAGCTGGAGATGCTCGGACGCGACCCCAAACGGTTGGAGCCCAGCGCGACCGGGGGCTTCCCGCGGTTGAGCTACGACGAGGCGCTGGCGCTGCTGGCCGACAAGGGCGAGACCCTGGACTGGGGCGAGGACTTCGGCGCCCCCCACGAGACCTTGCTGGGCGAGCACTTCGATCGGCCGGTGTTGATCGAGCGCTGGCCCACCGAGACCAAGGCGTTCTACATGCAACCGGTCGAGGGCGACCCGACGCGGGTGCTGTGTGACGACATGATCGCTCCCGAGGGCTACGGCGAGATCATCGGCGGCTCGCAGCGCATCCACGACCTGGCCCTGCTCGAGGAGCGCATCGCGGCGCACGGCTTGCCGGCCGCGGCGTTCGGCTGGTACGTCGATCTGCGCCGCTTCGGGAGCGTGCCGCACTCGGGCTTCGGCCTGGGGCTGGAACGGACGCTGGCGTGGATCGTCGGCGCCAAGCACCTGCGCGAGGTGGTGCCCTTCCCACGCATGCTCACCCGCATGTACCCCTGATCAGAGGGCGGAGTCGACCGCCACGTGGCCGAGGAGCGTGTGCGCCGGCCGCCCATCGCGGAGGAAGCGCACCTCGTCGGCCCCGTTGTTGAGCACGGTCTGCCGGATGGAGTGCAGGAGTTGCAGCTCCTCCCCCACCCCTACGGCCACCGGGGCACTCTCCTGCAGATCGAGGATCGCGACCTGCTTGCGGTTGACCTGCTCGACGAAGACCTCGGGCGTCTGCAGGCCCTGCGGCCAGCTCCCTGCCTGGTCCATGGCCTTGCGCAGGGCTCCCAGGATGACCTGCAGCCGGGCCGCAGGATCGGACGGCAGCGTCAGCGTGACGAAGTCGGGCCGCGCCAGCCCGCTGGCGTCCACCAGCTCCAACCGGACCTCGCCGCTGGACCCCTGCAGCTGCTGTTGGACGGGCTTGATGTCGACCGGCCCGGGCTTGGCGACGCGCGCGCCGTGACCCCCGAGGAAGAACACCAGGCTCGCCAGGAACGCCAGCGCCGCCACCGCCACGTAGGGGGTCGCCAGGTGCTTGAAGCGGGCGAGCCCGCGCCGTCTCGGCTCGCTCATGGCGTGGCGCCCCCCGAGCCGAGCAGCGCCGCCAGCGCGCTCGCCAGGTCGCCGGGCAGGGCGTTGGAGGCCAGGTCCTGAGGGCTGAACTCCAGCAGGATCCCCCGACCGGCGGCCCCTCCGAGCACGTACAGCGGTGCTCCGGCGGTGGTGCTCGACCGGTAGCCCCCGTTCTGGAAGAGCTGCGTGCCCAGTCCCTCCGCGAAGCTGCGGCCGACGTCGAGCTGCGGCAGCAGTCCGAGCAGGATCTTGCGGCGCAGGGCGTTCACGTCCTGGCTCTGCACCGCACTCTGAGCGTTCTTGCGGATGGCGGCGTCGAGTGAGCTCACGCCGCTGGCATCGGCCAGATAGTAGGCGTTGAACTGCCCGGCCGGCAGCACCGCGCCGTGGATCGACACGAACAGGTCGGCGCCGACGCCGTCGCGCGAACGCGCGGCGGCGCTCACGGCGTAATCGCCGGTGCGCGTCAACGACACGTCGAAGCCCCGCAGCTCGAGCGCCTTCTGGAGCTGATCGGCGAACGCAAGCGTGAGCGACGCCTCGCTGCCGTAGCCGGGGAAGGCAACGCCCGGGTCTCCCCCGCCGTGGCCGGGGTCGATCACGATGCGCGCTCCGGTCCGCACGGTCGCGCCCGTGGGCGTGAACGCCACCACGACCCGGAAGCCGTTGCCGTCGGGCAGGCTGTACACCTGATAGCTGGTACCGGGGGCGAGTTGCACGCGAACGTCGGCGCCTCCGCCCGACGTCCCGGCGTCGGCCCGCACGAACGCGTCACCCACCACGCCGCTCACGTCCGGCGCCACGTCGGTGCGGTCGAAGTGGAGCTGCAACGTCCCCACCGGCTCGTTGTAGAACTGCGAGAACCCGACCGGAGCCGACACTCGTATCGACAGCCGCTGCTGCGGGCTGCTGCCCTGAGCGGTGAGCGCGGTGAGCTGTGCCCGCGGCTGCACCACCACGACCGTGTGGTCCTTCTGGAGGTAGGCGACCCGACCGCCGAGCGCCTCGGCGACCGGCTTCACCGGCACCAGCACGTCACCGTTGTTCAGGACCCCCGCCGGCCCGGCGACGGGCCTCCCGTCGAGATGCAGCGCCGTACCCTGTGCGCCCGCCTGGGCGGGGTCGCTCACGACCGCCACGGACAGCAGGTGCCCTCCGAGCTGGAGCGTGGCCATGGTGGTGTCGGCATCGGTGTAGTAGCGGGCGCCGAGGGCGCTGGCCAGGGCGGCCGCGGGCGCGTAGCTGGTCCCGGCGACCAGTTCGGTGGTGTTGCCGTCGACCGTCACGCCGTTGACCACCAGCGCGTTCTGCGCGCCGGCGGACGCCGCGGCCAGCCACAGCACGATGACGATCAGGCGCGCGAGCCGGGCGCGCGAGACGACGCTCACGACTCGCGCCCGCGCCGGCTCATGGCCCGATCGATCTCGCGCTGCGCGTCCTTCTTGGCTTCGGTCCGGCGCTTGTCGTGGAGCTTCTTACCGCGAGCAAGGCCGATCTCGATCTTGGCCCAACCGCCCTTGAAGTAGAGCTTCAGGGGCACCAGGGTCAGCCCCTTACGCTCGAGCCCTCGACCGATCTCGGCGATCTCACGCCTGTTCAGCAGCAGCCGGCGGGCCCGCAGCGGTTCATGGTTGTTGTAGCTCGCCTCGGTGTAGACCGGGATCGTCATGCCTTCCAGGAACACCTCTCCCCCGCGCAGCCGTGCGAACGCCTCGGCGATCGAGCCGCCCCCCTGCCGCAGAGCCTTGACCTCGCTGCCGGTGAGCTCCATGCCGGCCTCGAAGCGCTCGAGGATCT
>CAZTTB010000047.1:0-14338 GCA_964616005.1 uncultured bacterium
AACAGGGGCTAGGCGCCCGTGTGCGAAGTGCCGTCTGATCGGCGGCTGAGTTTGGCCTGGACGCGGAACATGTGGGATAGTGCGTGCCGCTTGGGGCGATTGGCACGGGGCCGGGGCCCGGTCATGCCGCCGCCGGGGCAAGTGCAGGCCCGCCGTGCGGCTCACCTGGAGTGGGCTGGCGCCAGGCGAGCCCCCGAATGATCTTCAGGGCGCTGACCCGTCCTGGATTCTGTGGAGGCTCAACCCGTACGGTTCAAGAATGGGTGGCTGGGCTGTCCGACACATGAGGTCCACCGCTCGCACACTATCTCCACACAAGGCCAACCGGCGCCCTCAACCGAGAGGCGTCCGTACCTGCACAAACGCGGTCCTGCATTGGTGCCGGGAGCGGGACTCGAACCCGCATGCCCGGGCGGGCTGCAGATCTTAAGTCGGCCCGGCACTGCTTTCCCCTCTTGTGCTGTGTTCCGTTTCGTTCGTCCAGGACAGAACATCGCTAGTCTGGTGAGCATGACCGTTCGGTTCAGTTTAGGTGTGTTCGCACACTGCCCGCACACTGGCTCCTGCCCGAAGTAGCCGGCGGGGTCCTTGCCTCCTGGTCCGTTCGGCTCAACCGCCGTTCTCGCGCCTTCCGACACTTCGGACTACGTGTCTCATCATCGATCGGTTGCTGGTTCAAGTCCAGCAGGGCCCACCACCGCACCATGTCGGCTGCGCCGCAGCTTCGGGCGCGACGGCGTCGATCGCCTCTCCGCTTAACGGTCGTCCCCGCAACGGCCTGGATGGTCGTTCGTCCGCTCCTCCCAGCGCTTCGCCGCCGCCACGACCTGCTCTCGCTGCTTCAGGGCGACGGCCGCAGGCACGCTACTCCAGGCCTGGAGCAGCGCGCCCGGTCCGTATGGCGGGCTGTAGTACTCGACTGGCGAGGCCCACCCCTGCGCCAGGCCGTACTCCCACCAGCGCAGCAGGGGATACTCCCAGCCCGGCATGCCTGCTTTCAACAGCAGATCGGCGTAGACGCCGTCCCAGTAGGGCCAGTCGGCGCCGTTGTGGTAGCGGTAGGCGAACGCTGATTTGCTTCGCAGGTCGCGCCGCCGGCGGTACGGCGGCCAGACGCTCATCACGCCCCAGTCGCCGTAGGGCTGCTCCGCGTTGTGCCGGGTCTCGAGGGAGCGCCGTACGGCCTGCAGCAGCGCCCGCGCCTGCGCGGCGTCGGCCAGACCGAAGCGGACAGCCGTAAGGGTATCGATGGCGAGATGGTCTTCGACGAAGCCGTCCTCCGAGACGTACTCCACGTAGTGCCCCCGGCCGGCCTGCCACAGCCGTCGATCCGCCACCGTCCGAACGCGCCCGGCGCGTTTCAGCGCTCCGTCGCGCAGGGTGTCGTCGACCCCCTCCGCCAGCACTGCGATCGCTCGAAGCGCACCGTGGTAGAGCGCAACGTCGTAGGTGACCGGCCCCGAGCGGTACACGTTGTCGGCCCAGTCACGGTCGTTCCGCGGCTTCTCCGGCACGCCGTCGCGGTCGCGGTCGAGAGCATCGTAGCGGTGGTAGATAGCCTGCAGGTGCGCCCAATACGCCGAGACCTGCTCGCGGTCGCCGGTCGCGGCCACGTACTCGGCGAGGAGCAGTACGAACAACGCCGGCGAGTCGAAGTGATCGCTCCACCAGTCCAGGGGACGTCGGTGGTCACGCACGCGACCGCGGTCCTCCGACCGGAGCGACTCCCACGCGTGCGCCTGGAACGGGCCCGGCACGATAACGCCGCTGGGCGCCTCGCCAGTCTCCTGCACGCCAGATGCCAGGTGCGCCAGCAGGCCGCGCACGCTTTCGGGCGTGACCTGCATTAGTGCCTGCGCCGTCCAGTAACCGTCCCGGTAGTAGCTGCGCGCCGGTAGCGAGTACCCGGGGCCCGCCGCGACCCCCGCGAATCCGCCGTGGGGATCGCACTTCACGGCCGACAGCGCGGCGTGGAGTCCGAACGCCGCCATGCTTCGGAGCAGCGGGGAGGCCTCGGGGAGGCAGTCGCAGCGCTGCTCGTAGTCGCGCGCCTCGCGGAGCAGCGTCTCATCGGGAAGCGCCAGCGCGCGCCGGGCTTCCTCGAGGTCCTCGCCGGCGGCCAGCCGGATGCCGTCGGCCTGCCGGCGGACGAGGAGCACGCCCCACGGCAGACGGTAGGCGCGGCCCGCAGGCGTGTCCTCCACCAAGGCGCGCACGGATTCGCGCACGGAGGCGGACGGCCTGCGGGCGGGCACCACCCGGACGCCGGCTGGCGCGAGCCCGTCGAGCAGCAGCGTCGGACACGACCGCGCTACCACCACGCGGTAGGCGGGCGTCTCCAGCGTGTTCGGCCGGACCCGCCAGGGGCCGGCGGCCTCTGGGCCTGCTGCCCCGGGCCCTGCGGTACGTGGGAGGGTGAGGTGCCCCATCGCGCCGCAACCCCAGAGCGCGACCTCGAGGCGGCCCCCGTGCACACGCCCCTCCAATCGCGGTGCCGCGAACGGCCACGTGACGGGGCGCTCGGCCTGGAGCGTGGTGCCGCTTCGAACGGCGATCATGTGGGTAGGTCCCAGCGTGTGGGGAGCTCGCGCCAGCCCTCGTGCTCCGTCTCCTCGCCGGCGGCGCTGAGTCCTGCGCCGAGTCGTAGCGGGCGGGTCTCGCCAGCAGGCAGCCGAAGCGTGACGCTGTGATCGGGCAGCGGGTAGCGGTGTTCGAGCACCTCCGCCTCGACCATGATGGCGCCTGCGTCATAGCTCACGCGGAGGTCCAGGAGGGTGCGTTCGCCGCGTTGGTACGCCAGGCTCTCGCCGTCGTCGGCGTAAAGGCGGAAGGTCGTGGTGCCCTCGCCCGGGTGAGGGTAGATACGGAGCTCCGCGACGCTCGCGTCGCGGAGCGCGCGCCCGTCCGGCGCGAAGCCGAGCGGCAAGATGGCGCCGGCCCGGACGAAGGCCGGCGCCGCCTCGAGCGGGTATGGCACCACGAGGCGCCCGGAGGGGTAGTAGTGGGCGTCCTGAAGGCGGTACCAGCCCTGCTCGCCGGGCAGGAGCGTCTCGGCCTCGCGCACGCCCGGCCCGAACGCCTCTCCTGGCACGAGGACGTCGGGGCCGAGCAGGAAGCTGAAGGGTTGCTCGTAGGCCTCGGGTGTGTCGAAGGCGTAGAACAGCGGGCGCATCACGGGCGCGCCCGTCTCGCCGTGCTCGAAGAACAGGCTGTAGAGGTAGGGCAGGAGGCGGTAGCGCAGCCGCAGGGCCTCGCGCACGGCCGGAAGCACCTCCGGGTGGCTCCACGGCTCGGTCGGCGGCGTCTTCCACGAGTGGATGACGAAGCGCGGGAAGAACACGCCCTGCTGCACCCAGCGCAGGAACAGCTCCGCGTCCGGGGCGGGACCCGCGAAGCCGCCCACGTCGTGGCCATTGTTGGCGAAGCCGCTGAGGCCCAGTGACAACCCCATGGGCGTGTTGAAGTGCAACGACCGCCAGTCCGAGCGGTTGTCGCCGCTCCACGTCTGGGCCAGGCGCTGGACGCCCAGCGACGCCGAGCGGCTGATCACGAACGGGCGGCGCTGCGGCCGCGCCGCCTCGCACGCCCGGTACGAAGCGAGCGCCATGGCGCGCATCTGCGATGCCGGATGGGCAGGCTCCCCGCCGGCCGTGAAGGCGTCCTCGAGTGCGAACTCGTTGTTGTCGTTCCATATGCCTTCGATGCCGATGTCCAGCAATTGGGTCGTGACGCGCTCGCGCCAGTAGCGGGTGGCGACCTCGTTGGTGAAGTCGAGGAAGCTCCCCGCCCCGCCCCAGAAGTCCCCGTGGTGGAGCGTGCCCTCGGCCGTCCGCAGGAACGCACCGTGCTCGGAGAGGGAGGCGTAGTCGGGATGGTCCTCGAGCATGCCGGGCTTCACGTTCGCCACCACTCGGAGCCCGCGCTCCGCCATCCTGGCCACGAGGCCGCGCGGGTCCGCGATGCGGTCCGACCACGTGAACACGTAGCGGCGACCCTGTCGCAGGGTATAGCCCGACGACAGGTGCATGCCGTCCACGGGGATGCCCTCTCGCTCGCAGCGGTCCGCGAAGGCGATCAGGGCGGCCTCGGGGTCGTCGGCGTCGGCGTAGGCCATGCCCGAGGCCAGGTAGCCGAGGCTCCAGCGCGGCGGGAGCTGCGGTCGGCCCAGCAGCCCCGTCAGGCGCCGCAGCAGCGCTGGCAGGTCGGGCGCGACGAGCACGTAGTACGTGAGGCCTCGCCCCCCCGCCTCGACGTAGCGGAAGGGCCCCAGATAGTTGTGGATCTCGGCGCCCAGGTCGAACACCATGGGGAAGGGCATGTCGTATACCAGCGCCGCCCAGCGGCCCTCGGGGCGGCGCAACAGCAGGACGGGCCAGTGCTTGTAGAGGGGGTCGCCGAGCTCCGCGTCGTAGCCCAGCGCGTCCCTTGGATCGAGCCGGTAGCGCCTTCCGGTGCGCTCCAGCGCCCCGCTGACCTCGCCAACGCCGTAGAGGCGCTCGCCGTCGGCGCGCACCTGCCGATGCGTCAGGCCGGAGCCTCTGAGGACATAGGCGTGTGTCGGGTGGTCGGCGAGAAAGGCGTTGCCGTCCACCTCCCAGTCCAACGACAGCGGCGCGCCTTGGAGCGTGACGCGGAGGCCGTCGAGCTGCACTGTCCACCGGCCCTCCTTGCTGGCGATCGAGGCCGGCGCGTGGCGCGGCGCTGCCACCGCTTCCTCCCACGACGCGTCGCCGACGATGAGCCGCACCTGGGCGACGCCGCTGGAGACGGCCGACAGCTGGAGCGTGGCGTCGCCCACGTCCCAGCGGGCACCCTCGTGGTCCGCACCCGCGTAGCGGGCGCCCGTCACTGTGACGCTCATGGCGCCCTCCCCTCGGCCGCTCCGAGCGCCGGCCCGGCACCGTCGAAGCGCAGCGGGATGACGTGTCGGAGGCCGGCGTGCTCGAGCACCATCGCGGCATCACCGAGCTCCGTCCGCGTATAGCGGTTGTGGTAGTGCTGGAAGGCCGCGGTGTCGACGAGCGCGCCGTCCACCTGCAGGCCTTCGAGCCAGCCGAGCGTCAGCTCGCTGCCGTCGGTAGGCCGCCAGCTCAGGCGAGGGCCCTCTGCCGCGACCGGCGACGGGCCCGCGCGAAGGCGCTCGCAGAACGCCTGGAACGTTCCGTCTTCCGCCGCGCTTCCCACCGTGCACAGCCACGCAAGGCCGGCGCCGCGGCTGCGCAGCTCCTGCCGGGCGAAGCAGCCCTCCTCGGTGAGCGCGAGCGGGCCGTCGCCCCACAGGGCCACGTAACCGGAGCCGTGGCGCGCGAACGCCCACGCCCCCTCGACGCTCCAGGCGTCGAAGCTCTCGACAGGGAAGTAGGCGTGGGTGAAGCCCAGCCCCACGGCGTCGTCGAGGCGGTACAGGCAGAGCACCGTGCGGCCGTGCATGCCCACCTGGGGCAGCCGCGCCGAACCGGCCCAGAAGTTCGGACGGGCCTGGCCGTGCTCGAGCCGGTTGCCGGGGTAGGTGGTGAAGACCACCGCCTCCGGGCCGAGGGTGGCTTGCCAGAGGTGCTCCTGGATGCCCATCGCACCGGGGCGGTGGTCCAGGGCGGCGGCGAGCTGGTAGTCCGGCGTGCGTCGGGTGAGCGTGCGCACGTCCCAGCCGTCTGCGCGCATGTCGGCTTCGGGAAGGAAGTCGCCGCGGGCGTGGGCGTAGGTGACCAGCGCCTCGGGCAGGTCCGCGCCGATGGCCTGGATCACGTCCGGGACGCGATAGCGCTCACTCATCGCGAGCAAACCGGGCGCGCGCGTCTCGCTGTTGAAGGTGCCCATTCCCCACGCCAGGCGCTGCAGACCGGCGGTGGCGTCGTTGCGGCCCGATCTCAGCGCCCCCACGTAGCAGCGGCCATGCGTGCAACCCTGTGTGCCTCGGAAGGACTGCGCGGCCAGCATGAAGAACAGCTTGTCGAGGAGGCTCCGCGCGCGTTGGGACACGCCCTGTTCGTCGGCGAACTCCACCAGCGCCAGCAGGGCGAAGGCGTCCATCGCGAGATAGGCGTTGGAGTCCCACTCGGAGAACCCCGAGCGCAGCCGGCGCTCGATCCAGGCGAGGATCCGGCTGCGCGCGGTCGGGAGCTTCGCCGCGCCTGTGATGCCGCTGTTGCTGAAGGTGAGATCGGGCCATCGCTGAGCTGCCAGGTACTCGCTGGTGTGGAACAAGATCTGGTGATTCTCGGTGAAGTAGCACATGGCGTCGAGGCCAGGCTCCTCGAGCCAGTACTTGAAGTGACGGAAGGCGTCGCGGATGGCCTCCAGGTCCCGGGCGTCCAACGCGGGGCTGTCGGCGAACCAGTACACGACCGCCAGCAGGCCCAGCGCGTGGAAGTCGGCGGTGTCGCGCCGCTCGTTCAGGAAGCGCAGCGAGGTCGCCACGGCCTCGCGCGCGATCCTGGGCGTGTGTCCGAGGCGCACCGCGGCCGCGCTTCCGAGCACGTCCGCGTCCATCTGTGCCAGGTGCGCCAGCGCCTCGCGCCGCCTCGATTCGTAGCTGCCGTAGGGCGTGTCGCGGTAGGCCACGAGCGCGGGCACGACCTCGTAGCGGCGCTCCAGGGGCAGGTCGGTCGCTGGCCGGATCACCAGGTCCACCCGTCCCTCGCTCAGGGTGGAGGCCACGGCGTGGCGCACGCCACCCCCCAGCGGCAGCGCGACGCTCTGCCCGGGTTCGGCCGTGAACGTCCCGAGGTGCGAGCGGATGGGCGGATCCGACGCCAGCTCCGCCGTGACCGTGAAGCTCACCGCAGAGCCGGCTCCGGCGGCCACGCTGGCGGCCGCCTCCTGCTCCTCCACCACGAAGCGGCTCACCTGAACGGCGCCCACGCAACGCTCGGCCTCGTGCCAGGCGCCCTCCGAGCGATCGCCGATCGGCACGCGCACGTTCAGGCCGGCCGAGTCCAGGAACCGCAGCCCGAGCGCCAGGCGTGCCTCGCGCAGCCCGATCATGTCGCCCCGCAGCCAGATGCCGTGCACGCCTTCGGCCAGAGAGAGCGAGACCCGCACCGCGTAGGGGTGCACGTAGCTGAACGGCTGCCGGTGGCGGTGGACGAGGCGTCCGTCGAGCCACAGGTGGGCGGGCCCGATCGTGATCAGCTCGACGTCGCGAGGTCGTGCCTCGTCACAGACGATCTCGGTGTACAGGTGGCCGCTGAATAGGGCGGGGGTGTGACTGAAGCGGCTGAAGTCGGCCGTGTCATCATCCGGTGCCAGGTAGCGCCAGCGCATGCCATCTCCCTCGGCCCCAGTCACCGTGGGGGCGGGGTCGATCACGTCGAGGGCGGGATCGAGCGCCTCGTAGATACGGCTCTTGGCGGCCTGCACACGCGCGTCCCAGGCCCAGTAATTGAGGGTCCAGCGGCCGCGTTCGCCGAAGGGCGGGCCGCTCGGCGCGAACACCTCGGCTAGCGCCCCGTCGGCCGGGATCGGCGTGACCGTGGGACCGGAGGCGAGCCAGTGCCGGACGGCACCGTTGGTTTCGAGGGGGTAGGTTGCGTGGTTGCTCATCACACTCCAGGTCGAGGGGGTCCTGCGCACGGCAGCCGGCGCATGCCGGGCGCGGCTACACGTGGGCGAGGTAGCGGGCTTTCATCAGCTCGAGCACGGCGTCGCCCGGCTGCTCCCAGAGCTCTCGGTTGAAGATCTCGCACTCGATGGGTCCCCGGTAACCGGCCCGGTCCACCGCTCGCCGGAACTCCCGGAGCCCGATCCAGCCGTCCCCCATCATGCCCCTGCCTTCGAGCACCGCCGGCAACGGGGTGATCCAATCACTCACGTGGAACGCGAAGATCCTGTTCCCGGCGCGTGTGATCTCGGCCCCGGCGCGGGGGTCCCACCAGACATGATAGGCGTCCACGACGACGCCGACGGTGGGATCGTCGGCGGGGAAGGGCTCGTTGAGCCGGTCGGCGGCGTCGTTGGCCTGGCCCAGGGTGACCACGACGCTGCGATCGGCGCAGAACATGGGGTGGAGGGGCTCGATCCCCAGCCGCACGCCCCGCTCGCGAGCGTCTGGGGCGATGGCGGCGATACCGTCCCACACCATCTCGCGCGCCGCGGCCACGTCGCCGCCGTGGTGGATGCCTCCACAAACCAGCACCAGTGTGTCGGCCCCCAGCTCGGCGCACTCGTCGATGGCGCGGCGGTTGTCGTCGAGCCGCGCCGCGCGCTCAGCCGCGGTGGCGGCCGGGAACATCCCGCCGCGGCACAGGCTCGAGCAGTGCACGCCCGTCTCGCGCAGCGCTCGCACGCTGTCGCGCAGGCCCTGGGCGGCCACCTTGTCGCGCCACAGGCCGACCCAGCCGAGGCCCGCCCGGGCGCAGCCCTCCACCGCTTCCGCCACGCTCCAGTGGTACGTGGTGTACTGGTTGAGGCTCAGCCGGCCGAGGTCGGGCGGCGCCTCGTCGGCGCCACGCTCCGATGCGGCCCCGGCAGCGCCCGCCCTCACGCCACGCCCCTGTCCGCCAGCACTCGCGCCATGCGGGCGGCCGCGTCCTCCGGGTCGCGCAGCAGTCCTGCCCGGTCGGCCAGCCGGAAGACCGTCCCCAGGTGCGCCGGCGAGCGCCGGTCCTCCATCCCGCCCAACATTCGGACGTGGTCCTGGTGGCCGTTGAGGTAGGCAAGCAGCACGATCCCCACCTTGTAATCGAATGTCGGCTCGGCGAAGACGTGCCGCGATAGGCGTTCGGCCGGGGCGAGGATGGCGTCGTAGCGCTCGGGGCGGCCGGCCTCGAGCGCTGCCATGGCGGCCGCCGCGGCGGGCGCGATGGCATCGAAGATTCCCAGCAGGCCGTCGCTGTGGCCGTGCGCGTCGCCCTTGATGAGGCGCGGGAAGGCGAAGTCGTCGCCGCTGTACATGAGCACCCCCGCGGGCAGCCGGCGCCGCAGCTCGATCTCCTTCTCGGCGTCGAGCAGGCTGATCTTCACGCCGTCAACCTTGCCCGGGTGCTCCGCGATGATGCCGAGCAGGGTGGCGGCCGCGGCGGAGAAGCCGCTGGCGCCCCAGTAGCCCGCCAGCGCCGGGTCGAACATCGGCCCCAGCCAGTGGAGGATGACCGGCGCCGACACCTGCCGCAGGACCCGCCCGTACACCGCGGCGTAGTCCTCGGCGCCGCGTGCGACGGCGGCGAGCTGGCGCGAGGCCATCACGATGACCCGCCCGCCGCACGCCTCCACGTGGGCGACCTGCTCCTCGTAGGCGGCGCCGATGTCGTCGAGCGTGAGGCGAGGGTTCTCGTCGGGGAGCTGGTCGGTCCCCGCGCCGCAGGCGATGCGGCCGCCGGCGCTGCGCGCCTCGGCGCACGCCCGCCGGATCAGCTCGCGGCTGGCGGGGTGATCCAGGCCCATGCCGCGCTGGGCGGTGTCCATGGCCTCGGCCACGCCGAAGCCGTAGCGCCACAGGTGGTGGCGGTAGCGCAGGGTGGCGTCCCAGTCAAGGGCGGCCGGCTCACCGGGGCCGCGCGCGGCGGACGGGTCGGCCACCACGTGGGCGGCGGCGTAGAGCACGCGGCTGGTGAAGGGGCGCTCCGGTGGAGGGTAGGCGGCCGCACCACGCAGCCGGTAGCGCTCCAGGCGGCCGTCCTCGGTGGGGAGGTCGATGACGGTGGCCACGGCCCGGCTAGCGTCCTAGCTCCGGCACGTCGACCCAGCGCCGCTCGCGCCAGGAGGCGTGTGCCAGCTCCGCGAGTTGCACGCCCTTGGCGCCCTCCAGCAGGGTGTGGGGGAAGGGCGCGCCGCTCGCCAGGTGGCGCAGGAAGGCCTCCCATTGCGCCCGGAAGCCGTTGGGGAACGGCTGGTTGTCGGGGACCTCCTGCCAGCCGCCGAAGAAGTCGATGGGGCTGGGCACGTCGGGGTTCCACACCGGCTTGGGGGTGGCGCTC
The DNA here is from genome assembly GCA_964616005.1 of uncultured bacterium. Taxonomy (GTDB): domain Bacteria; phylum Deinococcota; class Deinococci; order Deinococcales; family Trueperaceae; genus JASBRS01. Next base: position 9,915 of record CAZTTB010000047.1, read on the forward strand.
CGGTGCTGGGCCTTGCACGAGCGCAGGCCCGCGACCGCGCTGCCCTCGGTGCCGTCCACCTGCAGGGCGACCAACTCGTCGCGGTAGACGCGCGTGGTCCACGACGAGTTGATCTGGGCGACGATCCCGCCGTCCAGTTCGAACAGCGCGTAGGCGGCGTCGTCGGCGGTGGCGGCGTAGGCTGCGCCGTGCTCGTCCCGGCGATCCGGGACGTGGGTGGCGCCCAGGCACAGCACCGAACGCACCTCGCCGAAGAGGTGGTCGAGCAGGTAGCGCCAGTGCGGCAGCATGTCGAGGATGATGCCGCCGCCCTCCTCGCGGCGGTAGTTCCAGCTGGGGCGTTGGGCGGGTTGCCAGTCGCCCTCGAACACCCAGTAGCCGAACTCGCCGCGCACCGACAGGATGCGGCCGAAGAAGCCGCCGTCGATCAGGCGCTTGAGCTTGAGCAGGCCGGGCAGGTAGAGCTTGTCCTGCACCACCCCCGTTCGCACCCCGGCACGGTCGGCGAGCGCCGCCAGGTCGAGCGCCTCAGCGAGCGTGGATGCCACCGGCTTCTCGGTGTAGACGTGCTTGCCGGCGGCGATGGCCTTGCGCAGGTTGTCGGGGCGGAGCTGCGTAGTGACCGCGTCGAAGTAGACGGCGTCGTCGGGATCGGCCAGGCAGGCGTCCAGGTCGTCGCTGAGGCGCTGGATGCCGGTCTCGGCCGCCAACGCCTGCAGCTTGGCCGGGTCGCGGCCCACCAGGATGGGGTCGGGGAGCAGGCGGCGGCCGCCGGGCAGCGTCACGCCGCCGTCCTGGCGGATGGCCAGGATCGATCGCAGCAGGTGCTGGTTCTTGCCCATGCGGCCGGTGACGCCGTTCATGATGATGCCGATGCGCTCGGGCTCGCGCGCGGCCCCGGTTGCGCTCATGGCCCGCCTCCCGTCGCCCGCGACCTCGCCCGGTCGGCGTGCGCCTGGGCGTGCAGCGCCAGCTCGGCCGCGGCGAAGGCGTGCGCCTGCGTCATAGCGGTCTCGCTGCGGTTCAGGCAGTCGAGGATGAGCCGGCCGAAGAACGGGTAGCCCACCTTGCCCTGCACCTGCAGATGCTGCTCCCCCTCGGCGGTCACCAGGTAGATGTGGTCGCTGCCGGGGCCGCGCGCCACGTCGACGTACTTGCGCAGCTCCAGGGTGCCCTCGGTGCCGAGCAGCAGCAGCCGCCCGTCCCCCCAGGCGCTGAGGCCGGCCGGCGTGAACCAGTCGACGCGCACGTAGCCGGAGCTGCCCGTGTCGGTCACCACGCCGGCTTCCCCGAAGTCTTCCAGCTCGGGGTGCTGCGGGTGGCCGAAGTTCTCCACCCGGGCGTGCTCGACGGTGGCGCCGGCGGCGCCGCTGAAGAACAGCACCTGCTCGAACTGGTGGGAGGCGATGTCACACAGGATGCCGCCGTAGCGCGCCTTCTCGAAGAACCAGTCGGGCCTGGGGTTGAGGCCCAGCCGGTGGGGGCCGAGGCCCAACACCTGCACCACCCGCCCGATGACGCCCGCCTCGACCAGCTCGGCGGCGAACACGGCGCACTCGACGTGCAGCCGCTCGCCGTAGTAGACCAGGTACTTGCGGCCGGTCTCGACGACCTTGGCTCGCGCCGCGTCGAGCTGAGCCAGGCTCGTGAACGGCCCCTTGTCCACGAAGACGTCCTTGCCGCTGTCCATCACGCGCAGACCCAGCGGGCCGCGCTCGCTCGGGACGATCGAGGACGCCACCAGCGCGATCTCGGGCGCCTCCAGGACTTCTTCCTCGCTGCCCGCGGCCGCCGCGCCCGGGAACCGCTCCAGCAGCGCCGCGACCTTGGCGGGGTCGCGGTCGTGGACGAGCCTCAGCTCGCCGCCGGCCTGGCTGAGGCCGTCGCACATGGCGCGGATGTGGGGATGATCGAGCCCCACAGCGGCGAAGAGGAACTCGCCAGGCTCGCACGCCGGCGCGGGCGGGCCAGAGGGCTCGAGCAGCGCCCCCGGCACTCAGGCTCCCGTCCCGTGCGCCGTGCCGGCTCCCTGCACGACGTTCCCGTGCGCGGCGTCTCCGGACATGGCGTCGTAGAAGGAGTCGCCCGGGGTGATGCTGCCGCGCTCCACGCGCGTCCCGGTGAACGCCGACGCGTACAGGCTGGCGAGGAACTCCAGCGTCGCGCGGGCCCCGGGGCCGCTGGTGAGCGGCCGCTCGCCGCGCTCCAGGCAGTCGAGGACGTGGCTCAGCTGCGCCTGGTGGAGCGAGGGCACGTCGGGCGGCAGGGCTTCCCAGCGCGCCAGCTCGGCGTCGTCCGGCGAGCCGTCCGGCAGGGTGTAGCGCCAGTCATCGTTGCGGTAGCCGTAGAGGTGGTGGAGCTCCACCGTCGCCCGCGCGAAGTCCAGGCGCAGCACGCTCTCCTGGCGGGGCGACACCGCCGAGTTGAGGATGGTGCCGAGTGCGCCGCTCTCGAAGCGAACGCTCGCCACCGCCACGTCCTCGACCTCGATGGCGTGCCCCAGCGTGCCGGCCATGGCGCTGACCTCGGCCCAGGGGCCGAAGAGCCACAGCAGCAGGTCCATGGCGTGGATGCCGTGGATCATGCTGGTGCCGCCCAGCTCGGTGGCCCAGCTGCCGCGCCACGGCACAGCGTAGTAGGCGTCGTCGCGATACCAGGTGGTCTGGCACAGCCCCAGCATGGGGCGGCCGAGGGCGCCCTCGGCGATGAGTCGCTGGAGGTGCCTGGCGCCCGCGCCGAAGCGCCACTGGTAGACGCTGCTGCAGGTCGCGCCGGAGCGGGCCTCCGCCTCCTGGATGGCGTCCAGCTCCCGCAGGGAGCCGGCCAGCGGCTTCTCGCACAGCACCCAGGCGCCCGCCTCCAGCGAGCGGATGCACTGCGCCGAGTGCAGGCTCGGCGGCGTGCAGATGAGCACCAGCTCGGGGCGCTCGCGCTCCAGCATGGCGTCCAGGTCGCTATGCACCGCGGGCACGCCGTGCGCCTCCGCGAACGCCCTCGCCCTGGCCTCGTCGATGTCGACGGCCGCCACCAGCTCGGCGCGGTCCTGCTCCGCTCGCAGCGCGGCGGCGTGCTGCGCGGCGATGGCGCCGGTGCCTACGATCGCCGTCCTCACCCGGCGGCTCCCCGGCCCCCCCGCGCCCGGTGCACCAGCTCCCCGCCCGCCCGCCCCCTCGCAGGCCATCACTTGATCCCGGTGGTGGCGATGCCGGTGGTGATGTAGCGCTGGAGGAGGGCGAACACCAGGGTGATCGGCAACAGGGTGAGCACCGTCATGGCCAGCACGAAGTGCCACTGGATGTTGAGCTCGCCCTGGAAGGAGTTGAGCCCCACCTGCAGGGTGAACATCTCGTTGTGCGTGAGCACGATCAGGGGCCACAGGAAGTCGTTCCACCGCCACATGACCGAGAAGATCGCCAACACGGCCATCGCCGGCGCGGCCAGCGGGAGGATGATCTGCCAGTAGATGCGCCACTCCGAGGCGCCGTCGATCCGCGCCGAGTCCATCAGCTCATCGGGGATGGTGAGCATGTACTGGCGCAGGAGGAACACGCCCGTCGGCGTGGCGGCGCCCGGGACGATCACGCCCCACAGCGAGTTGAGCCAGCCAACCTTCACGATCACGAGATACACCGGCACAAGGATCACCGAGATGGGGATCATCAGGGTCCCGATGATGATGAGCAGCACCGCGTACTTCCCTCGGAAGCGGTACTTGCTGAGCGCGAAGGCGGCCATGCTGTTGATGATCAGAGTGATGAGGGTGGCCGTGATCGTCACGATCACACTGTTCTTCAGGTAGGTGAGGAAGGCGAAGCGCTTGAGCGGCTCGGTGTAGTTGGACCACTCGAACTTCACCGAGCGGACGGGCGTCGCCGAGGACGCCTTCACCTTGATGATGGTGCCGGGCGCGCTGGGGTCGACCATCTGGGACTCGAGCCCGATCCGACGCACCTGCACCAGCTTCTTCTGGCTGCCGTCCGGCAGCGTGACCGTGAACAGCGGGAGCGGGTTGTCGTAGCCATTCACCTGCACCGTGTCCTGGCTGGTAGGCAGGATCGACGGCGGGAAGCGGTCCAGCGCGGCGGGCGTCTTGAAGGACGAGAGGACGAGCCACAACACCGGCCCGAACATGATGAGCACGCCCAGGAACAGGTAGAAGGCCGTCAGGACGTCGGTGACGGTGGGCCGGCCCCGCCCGTTGCGGCGACTGAGGAAGGTGACGACGGTCCTCACGATGCCGCTCCCGGCCGGCGCCCGAAGCTGGCCGCGTCGGCGTGCGTGCTCTGGCGCGAAGTGTCAAGTGGCATCGGAGCGCCTCCCTGCCCACAACTGGACCAGTGTGAGCATCAGCAGCACCACGCCCAGGAGAACGGACGCGGCGGCGGCCAGGCCGAACCTGCGGATCTGCGTGGCGAACGCGGTGT
>CAZTTB010000048.1:0-14128 GCA_964616005.1 uncultured bacterium
CGTTCCGAAAAAGTCGATAAGGCTTTCTTGAAACTCGGGCATATGCCCGGACATCAATACGCTTGACCAAGGTCAGGCCATTTAGGAGATAAGCATCATGGCAACAGGTAAAGTGAAATGGTTCAACGGCGACAAAGGGTTCGGCTTCATCGAACAGAGTGACGGTGGCAAGGATGTCTTCGTGCACTTCTCGGCGATCCAGGGCGACGGCTTCCGCAGCCTGAACGAGAACGACGAGGTGGAGTTCACGGTCGAGCAGGGCCCGAAGGGCCTCCAGGCCTCGAACGTGAAGGTCACCAAGCCCGGCTTCTAGACACCCCACCGAATCCCGTAGACCGAACGATCCCCACCCGAGCAAGCTCGGGTGGGGATCTGCTGTCATAGGTGTCTTCGCAGGTCTCGTACCGGCGGCGCTCGTCCTGTCCGCGTTGACCGGGTGCACCGGTCCCGGCGCCACGTCGTCGAGTTCAGACAGCGTATCGACGAGCACCACGGTGTGCTCTGCGGCATCGGCGAGTTCTACGGACAGACCGCCGTCACGGCTACTCCTTGACGTCTCGACGCGCGAAGAGCAGCACGCCGGCGAGGCCGAGCACGAGCATCCACAGGGCGGCCACCGGGAGAGCCTGCGCTAGACCGACGTCGGTGCAGCTGTGAGCGCCCATCGGGTTGCAGGCGATCACCCCGTCGAGCCGGTCGAGTGTCGTGCGCAGGTGCGGTGGCAGCGAGCGCGCGTAAAGCGCGTTGACGTTGGGCGTGAACATCCACCGAACCAGGTCGTGACCGATCGGACTGTGAACGGAGGCTCCGACCACCGGCAGGATCTGAGCGGCGATGTCGCCGCCGATCAGCCACGCGAAGCTGGCCGCGATGCCGAATGCCGCTGAGCGCGCCAGGAGGGCCAGACCCGCGCCGAGCAGCAGGCACAGGAGGTAGTTTGCGAGTGTCCCGAGGTACAGACCGCCGAGCTCACCCAGGACGCGCGGCGTGAGATCGGCCCAGGTCGGTGCGAGTGGGCTGATGAGAGGCAGGAACAGGCTCAGCACGGCGCTCATGAGGATGCCGGCGAGCACGAGACCGATGCAGGTGAGCGTGAGCGCCGCGAGCTTCGCCAACACGTACGACAGGCGGTTCACACCGCGGCTGAGGGTAAGACGGATCGCCCCGGTGGTGAACTCTCCACCGACGAACAGCCCGCCCAGGGCCGCGGCGATGAACTCTCCCGAGCGCCTGCCGAGCGTCATGGGTTGCCCGATGGCATCGAAGATGCCCTGCGTCCCGCCGAGGAGATGCCCCGCCTGGAAGCCGTCCGGGCTGCGCAGCGCGTAGTACACCTGCACCAGCCAAGCTGCGAACACGAACACCAGGTTCGCCACCAGCAGAGCCCACACCAGTCGACGGCGCGTGATCTTCAGCAGTTCGTTGCTCGTGAGGCGAGCGAGCGTACCGGTCACAGGCCCACCTCGCGTTCGGTCAGCGCCAGGAAGATGCTCTCCAGGTCCTCAGAGGCACGCCGCACCTGCTCCGGGAACAGCTCCGCACGTGCCAGACGCTCGATGATGACGCGCCCGTCCAGGCTGCCATCGCGGATGGCGACGCCCTGCTCGTTCGGCTCGATCGAGCCCCGCGGCGCGACTCCCTCCAGCGCCTGCTGAACGCTGGCCAGATCGAGGCCCACGATCTCCCAATGGCGGCTGCCGAGGAGGATGTCTCGGGTGTCGCCCACAGCGATGAGACGCCCGCCGCGGATGATCCCGATGCGGGAGGCGACCTGCCGGATCTCGGCAAGGATATGGCTCGAGACCAGGACGGTCGTGCCGCTCCGGCCCAGCCTGCGGATCAACTCGCGGATCTCCACGATGCCGGCTGGATCCAATCCGTTCGTGGGCTCGTCGAGGAGCACGAGCTCGGGGTTCATCAGGACCGCAGCACCGATGCCCAGCCGCTGCTTCATCCCCAGCGAGTACGACGCGAAGACGTCATCCGCGCGGCTCGACAATCCCACCAGGTCGAGGACCTCGTCAAGGCGCTCGGCGCTCACCCGCCCCGTGTACTGACCCACCACGCGCAGGTTCTGTCTGCCCGTGAGATAGGGTTGGAACGACGGCGACTCGATCAAGGCACCCACCCGCCGCAACACCGCGGACGGGTCGTCGTGCAAGCGCCGACCGAACAGTCGGACCTCGCCCGCCGTCGGCCGCACCAGATTCAGCAGCATGCGGATCGTCGTGGTCTTGCCCGCCCCGTTCGGCCCCAGGAAACCGAACACCTCGCCCGGGTAGAGCGCGAGGTTCAGTCCGTCGACCGCGAGCCGGTCGCCATAGCGCTTCGTCAAGTCCCTGGTTTCGAGGATCACGTTCTGCACGATGCCCCCAAGACCCCCTAAGCTAGCTGCCGCGCTCATGAGATTCTTGGGGTTGGAACGGGTCCGGTCTGGCGGACGGCCCGGAGCCCATCGCTCGGCGTGATCTCCGAGCCGAGGTGACGAGCTCCTCGAGCCCATCGATGGGGATGAGCCGGCCGACGCCACATAGGGCGCGCAGGAGGCGCGCAGCCCACGTGTCGGCGGGCTCCCGGCTTCGGCCGGGAGCCCGTTCTATCGTCCCTCACGGGACTCTTTCTGTGGAGCCAAAGGTCGGATTTGAACCGACGACCTGCCGATTACGAATCGGCTGCTCTACCGCTGAGCTACTTTGGCGCGCCTCCGTGATGCTACCGGAGGACCGGGCGTGCGGCCCGCGGTGGTGGCCAGGGGCAGAATCGAACTGCCGACACTGCGATTTTCAGTCGCATGCTCTACCGACTGAGCTACCTGGCCGAGAACCGGCGGCGCCCCCGAGGGGGCGCCCTCCGGCAAGTGGCGGAGCGGACGGGATTTGAACCCGCGACCTTCTGCGTGACAGGCAGATATGCTAACCGCTACACTACCGCTCCGCGCGGGCCCCGAGCACCTCGTGTTCGCTCCGGGCGGAAGGTAGGATACCCGGCGCCGACGCGCACTGTCAACGCCAGATCGTCCCCGTCCGGGGCCTACTTCGCGGCGTTCAGGACCGACGTCTCCGGGCGCTCCCGGTCCCCGGTCTCCACCCCTGCGGCGGCGTCTCCGGGTCGGGTGATCCCGAGACTGCGGAGCGCGGCCCGGATGCCCTCGGTGCCGTATCCGAGCGCCTCGTGCTGCTTCTCGGGCGTTCCATGGGGCACGGTGACGTCGGGGATGCCCAAGCGGCGTAGGGGCACGTCGAGACCGGCGTCAGCCAGGGCTTCGGCGACTGCCGAGCCCAGGCCTCCCACGATCGTGTGGTCCTCGACGCTGATCAGCGCGCGCTTCGTTCGCGCCAGCGACTCCAACAACGCGTAGTCCAGCGGCTTCACGAAGCGGGCGTTGACCACGCCGACCCGCGGGTCGTCGCCGGCGGCGGCCAGCGCGTACCCCAGGGTCGTTCCGATGGCCAACACGCTCACCTCGCTGCCCTCCTTGAGGATCTCCCAACTCCCCCAAGCGAGCTCGGGCCAGCTCTCCACCGAGCCGGCCGCCGCCGTCACCGCGCCTCTGGGCCAGCGGATGGCCCGTGGCCCGCCCAGCCGCAATGCCGTCTTCAACATGCTCTGCATCTCACGGACGTCCTTGGGCATGCCGATCGCCATGTTCGGGACACTCCGGAGGTAGGCCATGTCGTAGATGCCCTGATGGGTGGCGCCGTCACCGCCCACCAGGCCGGCACGGTCGATCGCGAAGACCACGTCCAGGTTCTCGAGCGCCACGTCGTGAACGACCTGATCGAACGCACGCTGCAGGAAGGTGCTGTAGATCGCCACGATCGGCTTCTCGCCGCGGAGGGCGAGGCCGGCACCCACGGTGACGGCAACGTCCTCGGCGATCCCGACATCGATGAAGCGGTCGGGGTGGGCCTTGCTGTATTCCACCAGACCACTGCCTTCGCGCATGGCCGGAGTCACGACCCAGACGCGATCGTCACCATCGGCCAGGGCCGTCACGGCGTCGCCGAAGGCGTTGGACCAGCCATAGGCCTTGCCTTCGACCACCGGGTGGTCGGGGTCGAAGGTGGAGGCTCCGTGCCAGGTGATCGGATCGTTCTCCGCCACCTCGTAGCCCTTGCCCTTGCGGGTGACGATGTGGAGCATGGTGGGCCCGTCGAGTCGACGGATGTGCTCGAGGTAGTACAGCAGCTGTGGGATGTTGTGGCCGTCGATCGGCCCCACGTAGCGCAGGCCCATGGCGTGGAAAGGGTTGTTGCTGGCAGGGTCGAAGAACCGGCGTGCGGCCTTCTTGGCCCGGCTCCCGAGCTCCGCCAGCGGCTCCCACACTCCCGTGAGAGCCTCCTTCGATCCCTTCTCGGCCTGTTGGAACCAGCGCTGCACCTGCAGCGTGCTGAGGTAGTGCTTGAGCGCCCCCACGTTCTCGCTGATCGACATCTCGTTGTCGTTCAGGATGATCGTCATCCTGGGCTTGACGTGCCCGATCTGGTTCAGCGCCGCCAGCGCCATGCCGCCGGTGAGGGCACCGTCACCGATGACGGCCACGACGTCATAATCGTCGCCACGCGCGTCGCGGGCCAGTGCCATGCCCAGTGAAGCCGCCAGACTGGTGCTGGCGTGGCCCACCGTCAGCGCGTCGTGCACGGATTCGCTGCTGGTCGCGAAGCCCGCCAGGCCGCCGTCCATCCGGATCGTCCCCATGCGCTCCCGACGACCGGTCAGGATCTTGTGCCCGTACGTCTGGTGACCCACGTCCCACACGATCCGGTCACGCGAGGTGTCGTAGAGGTAGTGCAGCGCGACCGTCAGCTCGACAGCGCCCAGACTCGAGGCCAGATGCCCGCCTGCTATCGAGCACGCCCTCACGACCTCTGCGCGCAGCTCGGCGGCGACCTGCGGAAGATCCTCGCGATTCAATCGTCGGAGATCCTGAGGAAACCGGATGTCCTCGAGCAAAGCCATGATCGTGCCACTCCTCCCGCGTCCGCCGTCGCTACCCCCATGAGTCTAGCAGAGGGCTTCTGCCGGGACTGAAGCTCCCCACCCGCACTCTGTGACGGTCGCGAACGCAACGACGGCCCGTGACCACCCGTCTCAGGGCGTCCCGGAGGACGAGCCGGTGTCCTTGGGCTTGGGCGCGAGAACGTTGCTGGCGATGAGGACGTTCCCGTTCTCGTCCCGCACCTCGCCGATGTTGGGGGTGAACCAGAACTGCTGCGTCAACGTGCTGGTGACGTTGGCGTTCTCGTCCAGCGTGCGGGTTGTGAACGACACCACGTACACCTCGAAGGTGCCGGCGGCCAGCGTCACCTGGCGCTTGTCCACCACGGTATAGACGTAGTGCACATCGAGGGTCTTGCTGGCCTGCTTGGCGTTCCCGTTGGACGAGCCCTCGGTCGCGACGACATCGACCTTGGTGTCCCCCGCCCAGGTCGCGCCGACGCGCAACTGGCCCTCGGCCGGGAACTCCTGGATGGGCGGGTCGAAGTTGATGACGGTGCCGAGCTTGTTCTCGCGACCCATGTAGACGCCATCGGGGGTGTACTGCAGATAGCGCGTTACGTCCAGCCCGCGCCCCTGCGTGTGCCATGCGATCCACACCTGGCCGTCGAGGACACTGGGCCCCACGACGTCAACGGTGAGCCGGGGATCGCTCAGCTTGGCGCCATCTGGAAGGTACTCCCAGTGCGCGCCGGTCTGGTGTGGATAGTAGCTGATCGGCTTGGTGAGCTGCTGGACGGTGACCTGCTTCTCGCTGCTGGGCGCACAGGCAGCCAGCAGGACCGGCAGCGCCAGTGACACCAGCACAAGGGCGATACGTCGCATGCGCCACTGTACCGCGGGTCGCCGGCACCGGGGTGAGGGGTTCTCGGCCTTCGAGCTCACTCCACCGCGGCTTCCGCGCTGTCGCGAACCTGCCGGTACACGGCACTGTCATCGGGGTCGAAGTTGTGGAGGAGCGCCAGGTACCCGGCCACCCAGGCGCTCAGGTACCACAGCACGAACGCCTCGGCCACCGGATCCTCGAGCTCGGTCACGGACTCGCCTGCGTGTGCCGACAGGCTCTCCACCTGAGCCACGCGCGTTCCCAGGACCTCGCGCACCAGCCCGACCTCACGGTCCTCGGGGCCGAGCACCAGGCCGACGAGGTCGTCGCCGAGCTGATGGCGTCCCTCGAAGGCGCCGCTGACCACACCCGCGGGATGGATGCCCGTGGGGATCGCCAGGGTCTTGCCGACCCGCGCCAGCACCTGTTGGACCAGCGGTTGGAGGGCGGCGCGGGCGCGGCTGCTGACGAGCAGCGGCACGCGGTTCCACAACGTCCACGCCACCGCCTTGGCCGGGTTGCCCTCGGTCGGAACGTCCGGACCGAGACGCGGCAACAGCTCACGCATGCGGGCCTCGGCGGAGGCGATCGCTTCGGCGTGCCCGGTGGCACGACCCAGGTAGCTCAGGTGCGTGTAGGGGCTGAGCACGCCCGCCGGCACTCGGTAGCTCGGCTCGAAGGCGGCGTCGCCGAGCACGATCGGCTGGGCCCCCGTCAGCTCGGCGTTGAGTCGTAGGGCCGCCGCCTCGCCGAAGTCGAAGCCCGATGTCAGGAGGAACTGCGTCCCCTGACCCACCATGGGAGCGTCCATCCAAGGAGCCAGCAGCCCGGTCAGGACCGCACCCTCACCGAAGCCGAGAACGCCGTAAGGCTCGGGCTGCACCCCGTCCGGACCGTCGTAGGAGCCGGGGAGTGCCGCCAGCCGGCTGAGGAATCCACTCGTGTCGAGCGCGGAGAGCGCGTCGAAGTCATCCAGCATGGCTCCATGGTAGCCCGCCTTCCGACGTCGCCCCGTCGTGCCCTGCAGCGCGGATCAATGCGGCAGGAGGCGCCCTCCGATGTCGCGACGTAGGTGGGCGCCCGGGAACTGGATGCGGTCGGCGGCCGCGTAGGCGCGCTCCACCGCTGCCTCCAGGCTATCGGCGGTGGCGACGACGTTGAGCACTCGCCCACCAACGGATACCAGCCCTTCGTCGCCCTTCGCCGTCCCGGCGTGGAACACCAGCACATCGTCCCCCAGGTCGTCGGGGATCGTGATCGGGATGGCCTTCTCGTAGGAACCCGGATACCCGGGAGCGGCCATGACCACGCAGGCGGCCTTGCGGCCTGTCCAGCACAGCTCGAGACGCGCCAGTCGCCGATCCGCGACGCTCTCGAGCACCCGGAGCAGGTCGTTGTCGAGCAAGGGCAGCACGACCTGGGTCTCGGGGTCACCGAAGCGCACGTTGAACTCCAGCACCTTGGCGCCCTCCTCGGTCATCATCAGTCCGATGAAGAGCACGCCCTGGTAGGCGATCCCGTCGGCGTTGAGCGCTTGCAGCGTGGGTTCGACCACCCGCGTCATGGTCTGCCATTGCTGGGCCGAGCTCAGGAGCGCCGCCGGCGCCACCGCACCCATCCCGCCGGTCATCGGTCCGATGTCCCCGTCGAGTGCCTGCTTGTAGTCCTGGGCCAGGACCATGGGCCGGTACGCGAGGCCGTCGGTGAAGACCAGCAAGCTGATCTCCTGACCCTCGAGCATCTCCTCGATCACGACCTCGGCAGCGGGCTTCTCGAAGACCGCGTCCACCGCGTCGACGGCCTCGGCCAGGGTTCGCGCCACCGTGACCCCCTTGCCTGCAGCGAGAGCGGAGTCCTTGACGACGATGGGGGCGCCCACCTCCTGGAGGTAGGCGTGCGCTGCCGTGCGGTCCCGGAACGTCCGGAAGGCCGCAGTGGGGATCCCGTGCCGCGCCATGAACTCCTTCGCGAAGCGTTTGGACCCTTCCAGCCGCGCCGCCTTCGCACTGGGCCCGAAGATGCGGAGGCCTTCGGCCTCGAAGGCATCGACCACGCCGGCGACCAGCGGCGCCTCCGGCCCCACGACGGTGAAGTCGACCGCCTCGTCCCGGGCGAGTCGCAACAGGGCCTCCACGGTGAGCGGCACCTCGACGGTCCGCGCCACATCGGTCATGCCGGCGTTGCCGGGCGCGACGATGATCTCCTCGACCCTCTCGGACTGAGCGAGCTTCCACGCCAGCGCGTGCTCGCGACCGCCGCCGCCCACCACAAGGACCTTCATCCGGCAACCTCCTCGCCCGGCGGGCGCACCCGTCCGGTCAACACGGCCCGCGCCGCCTCAGGGTAGGCGCGATGCTCTTCGACACGGATGCGCTCCGCGAGCGTTTCCTCGCTGTCCCCTGCCAGCACCGGTACCCGGCGTTGAACGATGACGCCTCCGGTGTCGACGCCTTCGTCGACGAAGTGCACGGTGCAGCCCGACTCGCGGACGCCCGCTTCGAGCGCCTGGCGCTGGGCGTGCAGCCCACGGAACGCCGGCAGCAGGCTGGGATGGACGTTGAGCAGGCGACCGCGGTAACGCCGCACGAAGGTCGGTGACAGGATGCGCATGAACCCTGCGAGGCACACCAGGTCGATGGCGGCCGTATCGAGCGCGCGCGCCGCGTCGACCTCGAACGCCGAGCCGTCGCCGTAGGGCACGTGCAGCGCCTCGACCCCGACCGCGCGCGCCTTCTCCAGGGCGGGAGCGGAGGCCCGGTTGCTGATCACCAGCACGACCTGGCCCAGGGGTTCGTCGGGGCCGAACGCCTGCAGCAACGCTTGCAGGTTCGAGCCGCGGCCCGAGGCAAGCACGGCGATGCGGGCGGGTCGGCCCAGGGGGAACGGCGTCATGCGGACAGTCTACCCACGCGGCCCCGCCATCAAGCGGCTCCGTTCAGACGCTCCGGGTGCCGCTTCCGCCAGTAGCGGGAGACGCCCATGACGGTCATGGCGGCGTCACTGGTCACCTTGTTGCGCAGCCGGACTCCGGCGTTGGCGCCCACGCGCTCGAGCTCGGCGTCCTCGAGCCGCTCGACGCGCTCGACCAGCGCCGGTTCCTGCTCGCCGGCGCGAAGACCCGCCAGCACCTCGGCAGCCCAAGCGCGGTTGCGCTCGGGTAGCTCCGCCAGGTGTTCGTCGGCCGCCAGCACCTCACCGAAGTGCGTGAGCATGAGACGCCGGGGGGCGACGCCGCGCATGCGGGTGACGCTCGCCTCCCAGTCCTCCAACGACAGCTCGGGGGGCGGCAGCGCTGGTCGGGTCAGCGTCGAGCCGGGCAACCGGATGCCCGCGCTGTCACCCGTGAACAGCGTGCCGTCGGGGAAAAGGTAGCTGACATGGTGAGAGGCGTGACCGGGCGTGTACAGGACCTGCACCTCGAGCCCTCCGAGGGCCAGCGTCTCGCCCCCTTCGACCGGCCGGAGACGCTCCCGAGGGACCGCCTCCATGTCGCCCCAGAGCTCGTCCATGGCCTCGCCGTAGATGCGGCGGGCGCTCGAAACCAGGCGCCCCGGGTCGATCAGGTGGGGCGCACCGATCGTGTGCACGACCACCTCGGCACCGGTCCGTGCCGCCAGGGCCCCGGCGGCGCCGGCATGATCCAGGTGGATGTGGGTGAGCAGCAGCACCCTGAGGTCGCCGAGGGCCAACCCTGCAGCCGCTACGCCCGCCTCCACGTTCTCGAGGGTGGACCCGGGGCCGCTCTCCACCATCGCGAACCCGCCCTCGGGGAGCGGCACCACGAACACAGCGATGGTCCCGGGCAGGCCGTTGTGGAAGGTGTCGACGACCCACACGCCGCTGCGTTCACGGACGCGAGGGAAGTCGGGGAACACGCTCATCCGCCGGCGACCTCGTTCATGAGCGTGCCGACACCCTCGACTTCCACCTCGACGTGGTCTCCGACCGCCAGTGGTCCGACACCGTCGGGCGTGCCCGTCAGCACCAGGTCGCCCGGGCCGAGGGTCATGAAGCGGCTGATGTAGCTGAGCACCTCGGCGACCGGGAAGATCATGTCGCGCGTCCCGCCGTCCTGTTTGGTCACACCGTTGACGCGCGTCTGGACTCGCACGTCGTTGGGATCGAGGTCCGTCTCCAGCCACGGGCCTACCGGGCAGAAGCCATCCGCGGACTTGCCGCGCACCCACTGCAGATCGGCGCGCTGGCGGTCCCTGGCGGTCACGTCGCAGGCGCAGGTATAGCCCAACACGTACTCGAGCGCCTCGTCGGGCTCCACGTCACGCATCTCGCGGGCGATCACGACCGCGAGCTCGCCCTCGAACTGCAGATCCGCGGTCCAGGAGGGGTAGGGGATGTCGTCGCCGGGCCCGCGCAGGGTGTTGATCCCCTTGAGGAACAGCCCGGGCTCCTTGGGGAGCCCTTCCGCTTCGTGGCCCATCTCCTTGATATGGCGAGCATAATTGCGCCCCACACAGATGATGATGCCCGGCTCGCACGGCGCCATCAGGGTGACGTCCGTCAGCGGAACGGTGGGACCGCTGGGGCGTCCGAGCATGCCGGTGAGCTGCTGGATGTACCCTCCCTCGACTTCGCCCCAGTGGATGCCATCGAAGCTGCGGTAACGTACGCGTTGCACGGTGTTCCTCCTTCGCCCCCGCCGGTGCGGGGTGCGGCCGGTGCCGTCAGGTCACGGCCAGTCGTTCCGTCACGTCTTCCCATCGCGCCATCGCCTCGATGAGCTCACGCTCCATGGCAGCATGGCGCTCGCCGATGGCGATCAGCTCGCCGGCATCCTCCTCGCCGGGTTCGGCCAAGCGTGTCGCCAGCACCGCGAGCTCGTGCTCCAACGAAGCCACACGGGCTTCCAGTGCTTCGCGCGTCCGTTCCAGCTGCCATCGGGACGGTCCCCCCTGTGCCCGTGCCGGCTCGCCCGGGTCCCGCCGTCGCAGGTCGGCCTCCGCCTGCGAAGCCGCGGCCTCGTCGGCACGGCGTTTCCGGAGCCGCTGATAGAACGCCCAGTCACCCTCGAACGCCTCGAAGCGCCCGCCCCGGACCTCCCACACGCGGTCGATGAGGGATTCGAGGAAGCGCCGATCATGCGATACCAGGAGCAGGGTACCGCGATAGGCGCGCAACGCTGCTTCCAGGGCCTCGATCATCTCGAGATCGAGATGGTTGGTGGGTTCGTCGAGCACCAGCAGGTTGTAGCGCCCGAGGGTGAGCTTGAGCAGCGCGAGGCGCGCGCGTTCGCCGCCCGAAAGGTCCCTCACGAACTTGTACTGGGCGTCGAAGGGGAACATGAAGCGGCCCAGCAGGTTGTGCGCCTCCACGTCCCCGACCATGCGGATCATCTCCTCGATCAAGGTGGCATCGGGGTCGACGCCGCGCAGGTCCTGATCGTAGTAGCCGAGCCTCACGCGCGCACCGGTTCTCACCTCGGCGCGGGGATCGTCGCTCGCGGCGTCGCCCAGGAGCAGGCGCAACAGCGTCGTCTTGCCGGCCCCGTTGGGCCCGACCAGTGCGATGCGCTGCCCTTGACGCAGCTCGAGGTCGATGTCATCGAAGAGCGGGCGGTCGAACGTCTTCGAGAGATGGCGAGCGCTCAACACGATCTCACCGGACGGGTCGCAGTCGAAGGTGAAGCGTGTGGAGCGTTGGATACCCTCTGGAGCGTCAACCATGGTGCCGGCGTAGCGTTCGACGCGCCGTTCCATCGCTTTGGCCCGGCGGTGCAGCTTCTCGCTCTGGCCCGCCCACTGCTTCATCTGCGCCGCGGCCGACGCCAGGCGCTGGTGTTCCCGTTCCTGATTGAGGCGTGTGGCCTCCTGGATGCGGCGCTCCTCGGCCCGCGCGAGCCGGAACGCGCTGGGGGTCCCGGCACCTACCCGGAGACGCCCCAGGCCGACCTCGGCGGTCCGGTCGCAGGCTCCGTCGAGGAAGGCGCGGTCGTGCGACACGATGAGGGCTGCGCCGGGGTAGCGACCGAGGTAGCCTTCCAGCCAGCCCCGCATGTCGATGTCGAGGTGGTTGGTGGGCTCGTCGAGGAGCAGCACGTCCGGTTGCGCCATGAGCAAGCGTGCCAGCCCCAGACGCGTGCGCTCGCCTCCGGAGAGCTGCCGTACCGGTTGATCCTCGCGGCCGCGGAAGCCCAGTGCGTCGAGAACGGCATCCCGCCGGGCTCGGCGGGCGTAGCCGCCGCGCCGCTCGAACGTCTCGTGCAGGTGCTCCCACCGCGCGTAGCGCTCGGGATCGTCGAGGCCGGCACGCTCCAGGCGCTGGAGGCCCGCTTCCATACGTTCCAGCTCGGCGAACGCCTCTTCCGCCACCGCCCCCAGAGTGGCATCCGGGTCGAAACCCGGGTCCTGTTCCAACAGGGCTGCGGTGACCTCGGCGCCGCGATGGACGCTCCCCTTGTCGGGCGCTTCCATCCCCATGAGAAGGCGCAACACCGTGGTCTTGCCGGCGCCGTTGCGACCGATCAGGGCGGTGCGACTGCCGTCGCGAAGCTCGAGCGTGGCGTCCTCGAGCACCACCTGATCGCCGTACGCCTTCTCGACCTGTTGCAGGGCTGCAAGGAGCATACCGGCGACCAGTCTACCGTGGCCATCGCCGCGTACCCGAGGCCGGAACGAGCCCGCAATGAAGCGAGCCCGCCGGATGGCGGGCTCGCTGCTGTGACCGAGTTGGAACGGCGCCGTGCCGTTCGCGCTCAGGCGAAACGGATGTTGTGCTCGGACTCGATATCGAAGGCGTGCAGCATGTGCACGTCGGCCAGCAACTCGACCTCGTCGCCCATCTTGACCTGCGCGTGCGGGTCGACCTTGGCCACGACGCTCTGGTCACCCCCGACCGACGCCAGCACCTGAGTCTCGGCGCCGAGCGGCTCCACAACGTCGACGGTCGCCTTGATCACGTTCTCCGCTTCCTCGATATCGGAGTAACCCTTGAGCCCCAGGTTCTCGGGCCGGATGCCGAGGTAGACCTTCTTGCCGTTGTAGGGCACGAGCTTCTTGGCGAGCTCCGCGTCGGGCTTGAGGTCGAACTGGCCACTCTTGATGCGGCCGTCATGCACCGTGCCGACCATGAAGTTCATGGCCGGGGAGCCGATGAAGCCCGCCACGAACTTGTTGGTGGGCCGGTCGTAGAGGTTGATGGGGCTGTCGACCTGCTGGATCAGTCCGTCCTTCATGACGACGATGCGGGTCCCCATCGTCATGGCTTCGATCTGGTCGTGGGTGACGTAGATCGTGGTGACGCCCAGCTGCCGGTGGAGCTTGCTGATGGAGGCCCGCATCTCGACACGCAGCTTGGCGTCGAGGTTGGACAGCGGCTCGTCCATCAGGAAGACCTTCGGCTCGCGCACGATCGCCCGCCCGAGCGCCACGCGCTGGCGCTGACCGCCGGAGAGCTCGCGCGGGCGCCGGTCGAGCAGGTGTTCGATCTGCAGGATGCCGGCGGTCTCGCGCACGCGCCTCTCGATCTGGTCCTTCGGGGTCTTGCGCAGGCGCAGCCCGAACGACATGTTCTGGTGCACGTTCATGTGCGGGTAGAGAGCGTAGTTCTGGAACACCATGGCGATGTCGCGGTCCTTGGGCGGGACGTCGTTGACCACCCGGTCGCCGATGCGAGCGGTGCCCTCGGTGATCTCTTCCAGACCGGCGATCATGCGTAGCGTGGTGGTCTTGCCGCACCCGGACGGCCCAACGAACACCATGAACTCCGCGTCGTCGATCTCCAGGTTGAAGTCCTGGACCGCGGTCACGTTCCCGAACCGCTTGTACACGTGCTCCAACACTACCTCTGCCACTCGGGGGCCTCCTCGCCATTGGCCTTCTAGACTTGGTCAAGCTTAGCACGCAGGAATCGCCCCGGCAACGAGGAAAGTCCATGTGGGGCCTGCAGGATGCACGGATCGCCCGGGTCGGGCCCGGGCGATCCAGGAATCCACGGGCGACGCCGGACCTGCTGCGGCGCAAGCGAACAGCTCCGGCCGGACGTCTGGGCGTCCGGCCGGAGGATGGTGGAGGCGGCGGGAGTCGAACCCGCGTCCGAGACCCCCGAAGGCAGGTGTCTACGCGTGTAGCCGCCGATCGGTTGTCGGCGCGCGGTCGGCTCGACGGCCGGCGCTCACCGCGCGCTTAGGTGTCTTGGTTCTCGTCTCCGTGCCAACACCCGAGCGTGGAGACCAGCCCGTCTTGGGACGTCGGATCCGGCGAGCTACGGGCGATGCTTCCGGGCGACGCTGACTACGGGTTACGCAGCCAGAGCGTAGGTGTTATTGCCAGTTATTGGCGTTGCAGCTTG
>CAZTTB010000049.1:0-13996 GCA_964616005.1 uncultured bacterium
GCGGCTGGACGGGGCTGCAACCGGCCGTGCGGATGCCGCTCGGCGCGACGGACGACCTTGTGCCGCCCGGCCCCGCCACGTCGCGCTTCGGTGACGTCGGTGAGGGCGCCGCCGGCAGCTACACGACGGGCCAGCTCCTGCGGCTGAGCGCGGGCGGAACGTGCTGGGAGTTCGAGACCAGCGTATGGCTCTCGCGGTTCGAGAACTACGCGCCCGGCGCGGTGAAGGCCTTCACCGACGGCGACCTCGCCCACGTCGAGGCCCTGTTCGGGACGGTCCTCGACAGTGTCGCGTTCGACGGCCGGAGGATCGTGTGGCCGGACCGAGGATCCGGGGACCTGAGCGACTTCGTGCGGGTAAACGTGCCGGACCCGGCCACCAGCCCCCTGCGCGTGCGTGGCGAGGCGCGCGGCGTCTGGTTCTTCGAGGCGACGTTCCCGCTCGAGTTGCTGGGTCCGGACGGCGGCGTGATCGCGTCGGGCCGGGCGACGGCGATCGGCGAGTGGATGACGATGGGGTTCGTGCCCTTCGAGGCGGAGATCCCCTATCAGATCGAGGCGCCCGTCGCCGCCACGCTGGTGCTCAGGCGTGACAACCCCTCGGGCCTACCGCAGAACGACGCCGCGGCGGCCTATCCCGTCGCGTTGCGCTGAGCGGCACGGCGGGAGCCGAGCGAGCCCTCTACCCCTCGCGCAGCAGCACCCGTAAGCCGTACGTAACGCCGCGCAGCTCGCCGTCATCGCCCCGCAGGAGCGTGGCCGGGGCCTCGTGCTCGGGGAACGTCAGGGCGATCTCGTCGGCGGCGGCGAAGCGGGCGGCGACGTCCGTCTCCGGATCGCCCACGCCGGCACGCAGGTCACCGCCCTCGCCCAGGTAGAGACGGAGCCGCCCGTACGGCTCTCCCGACGCGTAACGTCCGAGCACTTCCGCGACCTCGGCGGCGCCGGCGGCGTAGCTCCCTGGGGCGTACGAGCGGGCGTCCACCGGCACGCCCGTCCGCGCGTTCACGCCCGACACCCACAGCCCTTCGGCGGGGATGTCGACGAGGTTGCTCAGCACCACGCCGCCGATCCCGAGCTCGGGCACCCAGCCGATCTGGCTCGACACCCCCTTGAGGCTGCCGCCGTGCCCCACCAGCGTCATGCCGTGGTGATCGCTCTGCGTGATGAGCCCGAAGCCGTACGTCCGGCCGGGCCCGGACCAGGTGCGTGCGGCCGACATGGCGCGCACGAGCTCGGGGTCGATGTCCGGACCACCGGACGTGCGGTCGACGCTGGCGGGGGCCATCAGGTAGCGCACATAGCGGCGCAGGTCGCCGAGGGTGGACTTGAGCATGCCGCCGCCGAGCAGGCGCGCCGTGGTCTCCCACCGCGGCGAGGGCAGCACCGTCCCGGACTCGTCTCGCTCGTACAGCGTGCTGTGGTCCGGGTCCGCCAGCACACGCTCCAGGTCGAAGGTGGTGCGCGCCATGCCCAGCGGACGCGCGATCCGCTCCTCCACGAAGTCGTCGAAGGGCCGGCCCGCCACGCGCTCCACGATGGCGCCGAGCAGGCAGAAGGCGTCGTTGCTGTAGCTGAACACCTCACCGGGCTCGCCCAGCAGCACGGCGTTGGCGTCGATCCAGGCGACCAGCCGCTCGGCGGTACGGACGTCGGGCACGGGGTTCGCGACGCGCTTCTCGGCCTGTCTGCCCGTCACCGGGTCGCCGAGCTGGCTGGGCGCGCGCACCCAATCCATCGTCGGGAGCGCGGGAAGGCCGCTGGTGTGGCTGAGGAAGTGGCGGATGCGCGCGGGCTCGCCGCCGTCCCACAACGTGAATGGCAGGTGCTTCGAGACCGGGTCGTCGAGACTCAAGCGGCCGTCGGTCACGAGTTCGAGCACCGCCAGTGCCGTGAACGACTTGGTGATGGAGGCGACGCCGAAGAGGGTGTCGTCGGTCACGGGCAGGCCGGCCTCGCGGTCGCGGAAGCCGAGCCCGCGCGACAGCAGCAGGTCGTCGGCCGTGAACAGCGTGACTCCGATACCGGGCACCCCGGTACGGGCCTGCAGGGCGAGCAGGTGACGCTCGTAGGTCTCACGCCAGGAGGTAGGAGGTCGCGGCATGGCGCGATGCTATCAGGGCGCGGTGGAGTCGGTCACGGTCCGTGGACATCGGCCCGGGTACGCACGTTCGGACGCCCGCACGACCTTCCGCGGGCGTCCGAAGACGAGTCTCGGGGTCTCGGTGCCTTCTCCTCCGAGGCCTACGGCGTGCGGATCGGCAGGTTCGCGGGGGGCGGATCGAATGCCACAGCGGGGTAATCGACGGAATCGATCCCCGTGAGGATGACGTCGGGCGTAGGCGTCACGGCACCCGTCAGGGAGCCCGGGTTCGTGAAGCGCCGAACGTCCCCGGAGCTCCCTGCCGCCCCATTGGCGTCCGCGACCCACAGTGCGCCGCTGGCGTCGAAAGCCAAGCCGTCGGGGTCGGTGCCAAGCGAGGCGCTGCCGATCGTAGCGGCCGGCACCGGGCTTCCCGTTGCCGTGAGTTGGGATGGCGTGAACTCCACGACGCTGGGCGCACCGTCGTTCGAGACCCAGAGGTTGCCGTTGCTGTCGAACGCGACGTCGTTCGGCGAGCTGATGCTCGCGGAGACACTGCTCAACGTCACGACCGGAGACGGGGTCCCCGAGGCGGCGAGCTGAGCCGCTGTGAACTCGACGATGGTGCTGTTGTCGTAGTTGCCCACCCACAAGGCACCCGAGGCGTCGAACGCCAGGCCGCCGGGCCCAGCCAGGCTTCCCCCTGCCGTGCTGTCGATCACGACCGCGGGCGTGACCGCTCCGCCCGTTGCAAGCTGGCTTGGCGAGTACATCACCACCTTGCTGACACCGTAGAGCGAGACCCACAGGTCCCCGGAGCCGTCGAAGGCCAGGTTGTACGGAACTGCGGAGAACGCCGTAGCGTCGATGGTGACGGCGGGCGTGGGGGTGCCGGAGCTGGCGAGGTCGGCGGCCCGGTAGCCGTAGATGTAGCCGGCGTAGTCCGTGACCCACATGGTGCCGGAGCCGTCGAAAGCGATGCCTTCGCCGGAGTGGGTGGGGCCTGTGAGCACGACGTCGGGCGCGCTTGTGCCCGAGCTGACCAGGCTGCTGTTCGAGAGCCCCTCGGCCAGGGCCGTTCCTCCATACAACGGGATCCACAGGTGACCCGAGCCGGGACGCTCCGCGTAGGTGACGGTCGTGGGCACAGTGGTGTTCGATGTCACCGCCGCCGAGGAGGTCGTTGCGGAGCCGTCATAGACGTTGGGGACGATGGCATTGCCGTTCGAGGTCGGCGCCACGTCCACCGCGTAGGTGCCCGGCGTGAGGCTCTGGAGGGTCGTGGTGGCGGTGACGGTTCGCGAGTACCCACCGGGACCCGTCACGGTGACGGCGGCGTTCACGCCACCCGGTAGTCCGTTCACGGTGACCTTCAAGCTCCCCGTCGCCGGTGATGAACAAGCGACCAGCACCACGGCCAGGAGCGATGCAGCGAACGTCGAGACGACCAAGCGAGCACGGAACATGGAGAACCCCCTCATGGGATGGATGGTTGTGAGGCACACCATAACTCGGTCACGCCGCCCGGAACGTCGAAGCTCGATACCAGTGCCGATCCCGACGAGAAGGGACCGCTCGCCCGAACGCCGGCCCGCCGCATCGCGGGCCTCGAGCAGCCGTTCCCCGATTCGATGCCTGAAGAACAGGAGATCGACACCGACGGATGTCGCTCGCGGCGGGCATCCGGACAGCCTCGGACCTGGCAGCCTCCACAAGCTGTATGGTCGCAGCGGCCCACCTCGGCCATGGGGTGAGGACGGGCCGAGCGTGTACCAACGAGCGCCGACCGCGCCACCGGCCGGCGAGAACGAGGCCTCCACCGTGCCCGATTCTCTCCCATCGTCCACTACCGTCCCCCCGGCAATGGGGCTCGGGGTCATGGCCCTGATCGGCGTCCTCGCCGGGCCGTTCATGACCATGATCGACAGCAGCATCGTCAACATCGCGCTGCCCGACATGGCGAGCGAGCTCCATGGCAGCCTCGCGAACGTCCAGTGGGTGGTCAGCGCCTACCTGCTGGCGCTGGCGGTCGCCCTCACCGGCACGGCCTTCCTCGCCAAGCGCTTCGGCACGCACCGCACCTACCTGGTCAGCCTGGCGGGC
Source organism: uncultured bacterium (assembly GCA_964616005.1). Taxonomy (GTDB): domain Bacteria; phylum Deinococcota; class Deinococci; order Deinococcales; family Trueperaceae; genus JASBRS01. The sequence goes on from CAZTTB010000049.1 coordinate 4,186, forward strand.
TTCACCGTGACATCGGCGCTGTGCGCGTTCGCGCCGAGTCTGACGCTGCTCATCGGCGCGCGCATCCTGCAGGGGGTGTTCGGGGCGCCGTTGATCCCGCTGGCCATGAACATGCTGTTCGGCGGGGGTGCCATGAAGCAGATGCCGGCGGCCGCCGGCATGATGCTCTTCCTCGCGCCCGCCCTGGGGCCTACCTTGGGTGGCGTGCTGGTGCACTGGGCGGGCTGGCCGTCGATCTTCCTGGTCAACGTTCCCGTCGGCGTGCTCGCCTTCCTCGGTGCGCGGCGCCTGCCCGCCGGCCTGAGGAGCGAAGCCACAGCGACGACGCACTTCGACGCCGTGGGCTTCGTGCTCCTCGCCTCCGGCCTCGCTCTGGGCATCTACGGCGCCTCGCAGGGTCCGCAGGCGGGCTGGCTGTCGGCTTCGTCGTGGCCGTATTGGGCGGCGGGTCTGCTGGTGCTCGCGCTGTACGTGCCGTGGGCGCTGCGGCACGCCGAACCCATCGTCGACCTTGGGCTGTTGCGGCGCCCGCAGTCGGCGCTGGCCCTGGTCCTCACCGCGCTGGTGGCCGTGGTGACGTTCGTGATGATCGTGCTGGTCCCCGTGTACATGCAGCAGGTCCAGGGGGCCACCGCCCTCGCCGCCGGCCTCGCCCTCCTGCCGCAAGGGCTCCTCACCGGCGTCGGCACGGTCCTCGGCAACCGCCTCCCCGGTCGCTGGGGCGTCCGCACCACCGCCTTCGCGGGGATGCTGGTGCTCAGTATCAGCACGGCCGCGATGCTGTTCGTGGTCGCCTCCACCCCCGCCTGGCTGATCGGGCTGCTCTTGAGCGGCCGCGGCTTCGCCATCGGGCTGGTCATCCAGCCGCTCCTCAACGGGCTCCTCGGCGGCCTCCCCAGCGAGAGGGTCCCGGACGCCAGCACCTTCTTCAACGTCATGCAGCGCGTGGGCGGTACCCTCGGCATCGCCCTGCTCGCAACCTACTTCCAGGAGCGGGAGGTCTTCCACGTCACCGCGCTCCTGCACACCCTCGGGCTCCCGGCGGGCCTGCTCGGGTCGGGCTCGCAGGCCCTCCTGGGGCGACTCCCGGCCGGAATCCGTGCGCGGTTGGCGGACGCGGCCACCATGGGCTTCCACGACGTCATCATCCTGGTGACGGTCGTCAGCGCCGTCGGTATCGTGATGACGCTCCTGCTCCGGCCGGAGACGACCACGACGGGGCGGGGGCCGGTGGTCGTCGAGAGCGCGTAGATGCTGCGGGGGTCCGGCGGGTGACGGCTCCGGGCGGACCGACCCGTTCTCCGCGCCGGCGTCAGGCCGGATCGACGGCGAGCGGGGGACCGACGATGGTCATGCCGTGCCGTGCGAACAGGGCCGCCATGATCACACCCTATCGGTACGGGTCTCGTGGCTACGGCCGGGGGCGACCGCCGACGAGCGTCTGCCGGGCCCGCCCGACCAGCAGCAGCAGGCCGAAGAGCACCGACGCCGGCCTGGCGGGGCTGCCGGGCACGTACACGTCGACCCCGAGCATGCGGTCGACGCCCCCGAGCACCTCGGGTCCGCCGGCGAAGAGCTCGCCACCGATCGCTTCGTTGCCCACCGCGACCACCGCCTTGGGAGCCGGCATGGCGAGGTAGGTCCGTTCGAGGGGGTCCTGCATGTTCCGGCTGACGGGTCCCGTCACGAGCAGTGCGTCGGCGTGGCGCGGCGAGGCGACCAGCGTGAACCCGAAGCGGCTCATGTCGTTGAAGGGGTTGCCCGCCAGGGCGATCTCGGAGTCGTCCAGGCCGCCGTTGCCGGCCGAGACCACGCGGCAGGCCAGGGTCGCGAGGTGGAGCTCGCGGCGGGTCGGTGGCGGCTCGCTCGGCTCGATGGCGGTCCCGTGCCTGAGATCGACCCGCTGAACGAGATCCTCCCGGCGCGTCACCGCCACGTCGAGGGTGCGCCACTCGGCGATGGCGTCGGGGTGGCTGAGGCGGCAGCGCCCGCACAGGACGCAGGCGGCCAGATCCAGCCGGAACTCACCGTCGCCCTCCTCGAAGGCGCCGCTCGGGCACAGCTCGACGAGAGCTCCGCGCGCTTCGTCGGTCAACCCTGCCGGCCGGAGCACGGGGAACCCCGGGGACCAGGCGGGCAATACGAGGAGGTCGGCCAGGCTCCGCGTCAAGCGGCCGGTCCGTAGGGTCGTCCAGGCGCGCTTCATAGGTCGCAGTCGGCGTACGAGAGGTCGAAGGACTTGTTGCAGACAGGGAAGTCCGGCAGGCCCGCTCCCCGAACCGCGACCTCCAGGGCGGGCCAGTTCTTGAAGCTCGGGCCGACGATCTCGACGTCCCGCACCCGCCGGTCTTCCACGCGCAGCCAGTAGACGAGCTCGCCGCGCGCCGACTCCACGCGGGCCCAGGCCTCACCGTCGGGAACGGTCGTCGGGGCCCCGGCGGGTCCTACGGGGAGCTCGTTCAGGAAGCGGTCGAGATACCCGAAGCTGTGCTGCGCTTCGATCAGGTACAGGTGCGCCCTGGCGAGCACGTCGCCTCCCTTGCGCGTGACGGGCGTGAAGGGTTCGTAGGTCGCCTCGTCGCTGCGGAGGTCGCGCCCGACGCCACTGGCCCGGGCCGTCGGACCCACGAGACCCAGGGTGTGGGCCTGCCCTTCACTGACGACGCCGACGTAACGCAGGCGGTCGAGCACCATCGGGTGCCGCAAGGCGGGTGCGATGAGATGCTCCGTCTCGGTAGCCAGAGCGGCCAGCGCCGCTCGCACGGCCAGAGCGGTGTCGGGCTCGACGCGCGCCGCGACGCCGCCCACCAGGACGGCGTTGCGCCCGTAGCGGTGGCCGGTCAGGCGCTCGATCTGGGCCTGCACCAGCGCCCGCACCCTGCCCGTCTGGGTGGCGCCGAAGCCGTAGCCGACGTCGGCGAAGAGGCCCGCGAGGTGGCCCAGGTGCTGGAAGATGCGCTCCAACTCGAGGAGCACGAGGCGCAGGAGCTCAGCGTGTGGCGGGACCTCCACGCCCGCGATGCGTTCCACCGCCCTGGCGAAGCACAGGGCGTGCGCAACGGGTTCGCTGCCCACTCGTTCCGCCAGCAAGCGGGCGCGCTCCAGCGACGCCCCCGCGAACAGCGCGCTGACGCCACGATGTTGGTAGCCGAGCCGGATCTCCAGGTTGACGATGCGTTCTCCCAGCACCGAGAAGTGGAAGTGGCCGGGCTCGATGACGCCGGCGTGCACCGGCCCGACCGGGACCTCGTGGAGGTCCTCGAAGGTCGTGAACGGGTAGGGGACGGAGTGGTCGCGGAGAGGTTTGGGGGCGGCGCAACCGACCCGCGTCAGCGAGTCTTCCTCGACCAGCTCGCGTTCGAACCACGCCAGTGCCGGGAACTCCCGGGCGAGGCACGGGAACGTCCGCTCGGCGGCGACGCGGAACTCCTCGGTGCCGGCCGGGCCCTCGATCAGGTAGCGCAGCTGCGGCGGGTCGTGCCACACGGCGATCGGGCGCCCTGCCCGGAGGGCGGACTTCAGGGCTTCCATGTGAGGACCTCCGCCAGCATCCGGACCTCGTGCGTGGGTGGGAACAGGCCGAGGAGCACGACGACCGCCAGCAGGAAGGCGGGCACTGCCAGCAGCGCCCGCTTCTGCGGCACGGACCTGGGGGGGATGAGCGTGCCGAACACCATGCTGCCGATCGGGATGACGACGGCGGCGAAGGCGGCCGACAGACCCGCCAGGTAGAGCACCATCAGCAGCGGCGGCGAGTGCCAGAGCGCCTGGAACTCGGCGTAGAACAGCGCGAACGGCGGCAGGCCGGCCAGAGCCACGAGCGACAGCGTGACGAGCGCACCCGTCCCCGGAAGCGCCTGCATGAGCCCGCCGACGCGAGCCATGCTCTTGGTGCGGTAGGCGAGGAGTACGTTCCCGAACGACAGGAAGGCGGCGGTCTTGGCCAGCGAGTGGAACAGGGTATGGAGCATGGCCAGCCACGGCACGCCCAGCCCCAGGGCGTAGACGGCCAGCCCCATGTGCTCCATGCTGGAGTAGGCCAAGAGGCGCTTGTAGTCGCGTTGGGCGAACATGAACAGGCCCGCCGCGAGGAGCGAGGCCAGGCCGAAGGCCAGCAGCAGTCCGTGGGCGAAGCCCGCCAGCCCTGCCGGGGCCATCAGGGCGGTGTAGCGCAGGAGGGCGTAGAAGGCGACGTTCAGGAGCGTGCCGGAGAGCAGCGCCGAGCCGGGGCTCGGCGCCTCGCTGTGCGCGTCGGGCAACCAGGCGTGCATGGGGAACAACCCCACCTTGGTGCCGAAACCTATCAGCAGGAAGGCGTAGGCGAGCTTCAGGCGCGCGGGGTCGGCACCAGCCGAGAGCTCGAGCGCGCGCTGCCAGTCGAGTGTGGCGCCGCCGAGCAAGGCGTAGACGAGGATGACGCCGACGAGGCTCAGCGCGACGCCCACCGACCCCAGCATCAGGTACTTCCAGGTCGCTTCGAGCGCGTGCGCGTCCCGGTGGTGGTACACCAGCAGGGCGGAGGCGAGGGTGCTGCCTTCGACGAACGTCCACATGAGCCCCAGGTTGTGCGCCAGGAAGGCGCCATGGGTCGCGAACAGGAACAGGAAGAACGGTGCGAAGAACGACGCCGCGCGGGCGTCGCCCGCGGTCTCGAAGTAGGCCAGCGCGTAGAGGGCGACGAGCGCGAAGAGGGCGTCGGCGATCACGAGATAGAACAGGCCGACACCGTCGAGGTGCAGTGCCGCCTGCCTGTCTCCGTAGCCGAGAAGCGCCAACGCGATCGAGACCAGCGGCACCGCCGCTCCCAGCAGGCTGAGCCGGCGCAGGTTCTTGTCGCGCAGGGCGTAGAGACTGAAGGGCAGCGGCAGGAACAGGAGCACGAAGAGCACGGTCAGCCTCGGAGGTCGCGCATGCGCGAGGTGTCCACGTGTCCGAAGGTGCTCTTCAGGCGGAACATCAGGATCCCTGCCAGGACGACGGCGGCGAAGGTGTCGATGGCGATGCCCAGTTCGATGAAGAGGGGCAGTCCGTGACTCTCGGCCAACGCCAGCAGGAACACGCCGTTCTCGAGGGCCAGGAACCCGATGACCTGCGTGACCGCCTTCTTGCGGGTGCTCATGATCAGCATCCCCAGTAGCAGCAGAGCCAGTGCCACCGGCACGGCTTCGGGCATCAGCGCGCCGGCCAGCACGAAGCCCTGCCCCACCCGGTAGGCCAGCGCCACCAGCAGCCCGCTCGCCAGGAGCGAAGGTGCGACCGGCAGGTACGATTCGATCTCGTGGCTGACGTCGAGGCGTTCCAACAGCGCGAGCAGGTACCACGGGATGAGGATGCCCTTGACCACCAGCAGCAGCGCACCGGCGGCCAGCAGGTGCACGCTGCCGTCGGCGAGCACGAACGCCAGCGCCGCCACGAAGACGTTCTGCAGGGCGTACAGGCGGATGGACGCATCCAGGCTCTTCCGGCCCACCATCAAGAAGCCGGCCACCAGGATGCCCCGCGCCAGCGCCAGCGCTAGCTCTGCAGTCGTAGCACCACCCCCAGCGCCGCCAGGATGCCTGCCAGCGTGTTGTAGGACAGCAGATCGGGGACCCGCAGGTAGCGCAGGCGCACGCCGTAGGTCTCCAGGAAGGCGAGCGTCAACCAGGTCGCGACGAGCGCCGCCACGAACGCGATCAGCGGCGGCAGGGGGAGCAACAGCCCGATGAGGCTCACGTACACCAGTAGCTTGAGCGAGGCGGCCAGCTCGTAGAGCGCCAGCAACGGGCCGGAGTGGTCGAGGAGCTGGGCCTCGTGGATCATCGTGAGTTCGAGGTGCGTGGTCGGATCGTCCACCGGCATGCGCGCGCCCTCGGCGACCAGCGCGATCCCAAGGGCGACGAGCACCAGCAGGTACACCAGCGCGTTCGACGGTGCCAGCCGCGCCAACCCCGCGAGCGAGAGCCCGCCGGAGGCCAGCGCCGCGGCGCCCAGCGCCAGCACCGTCCCCGGTTCGGCGAGCGCGGCCACCAGGTTCTCGCGGTAGGACCCCTGGGCTCCGAAGGCGCTGCCGGTGTCGAGGGCGGCCAGCGCCTGGAGGGTGCGCCCCAGATTGAGAAGGTACAGGAGCACCAGGAAGTCCCCCGCGAACGATGCGCCCGGCAACACGGGTAGCATCACCGCGGCCGACAGCGGCCCGAGCAGGGCCACGACAGGGCCGAGCAGGAACACCGGGGTGGCGACGTGCGGCCGGACGTAGGCCTTCCGCCACAGCTTGACGAGGTTGCGGTAGTCGTACAGCGGATCGGGCCCGCGTCGGTTCTGCAACCTCGCCTTGAGCCACTTCACGCTGCCGCTGAAGAGCGGCGCGAGCACCAACAGCAGCAGGCTGGTCACGGCCAGATCACCACCAGCACGATGACGAGCGCCAGGAACTGGAGCATCAGGTAGATGTGGATGCTGCCGGACTGGAGGCGCTGCACGGTGCGGGCGAGCCGCAAGTAGAGTGCGCCCAGCCGCTCGTGGGCCGCCTCCACCGGGTCGCGCACGACCACCCGGACCTGACCGGGTTCGGGATCGTCCGCCCGCGTCGGCGATGACCGTAGCTGGAGTTGGATCAGAGGCAGCGCCCGGAGCAGCTGTTCGCTGTACCCGAGCCCGTTCGGCTGCATCCTCGCCGTCGGGGCGCCGTTGCCGCAGTCCCAGGTCCCGTACTCCGTGTGGCGGCGCCGGCGCAAGGCGTAGTAGAGCCCTCCGCCGGCCAGCGCCAGGGCCAGGAAGAGCGGCAGCACCGGATACAGCGGCGCGTCCATGCCGCTCAACACGACACGGGGAAGGGCCGAGACGAGCAGCAGGGCGGCGGCCAGCAGCGCCAACCCCAGGTTCATGCCACCCTCGGCGTCCCGCGCGCCGGCCGCGCGCTCGCTGCGCGCCAGCCCCAGGAACGCCAGACCGAAGAGCCGAACGTAGAGCGCGGCCGCCAGCGCACTCGCCAGCGCGATGGCGCCGACGCCCAGGACGAGCAGGCCCAGGCTGGTGGAGCCGGCGGGCGCCGCGAGGAAGCCGCGATAGAGGTACCACTCGCCCAGGAATCCCGCCAGCGGCGGCAGCCCGGCCGCAGCGACGATCCCGAGCAAGGTGTACGCCGCCGTTCTGGGCATCGCGTGCCAGAGCCCGCCGAGCTCGGAGAGGGCGCGGCCGGGTAGCGAGCCGGAAGCCAGGAACAACAGCGCCTTGAAGAGTGCGTGGGCCACCTGGTGGAAGAAGAACGCCAGCAGGAACAACGGCGTGTGGAGCAGCATGTACCCACCGAGGGCAGCCAGCAACAGATTGAGGTTCTCCACGCTGGAGTAGGCGAGCACCGCCTTGTAGTCGTCTTCGGCCAGGCCGCGCACCAGGGCGTAGACGGCCCCGAAGAGGCCCAACACCACCAGCGCCCAACCCACCCAGGCCGGCGGGGCGCCCGCCCACGTCAGGCTGCGATAGAGGCCGTAGAGACCGAGCTTGGTCATGCCGCCGGAGAGGAGGGCGGAGAGCGGGCTCATCGCCGCCGGGTGCGCCTTGGGGAGCCACAGGTGCAACGGGAAGAGGGCGGCCTTGGTGCCGAAGCCGATCAGCAGCCCCGACCACACCAGCACCTTCAGCGCTCCCTCGAGCGCGTCGCCTCGGGAGAGCAGGATCAGCGCCAGCAACAGTCCGGCGCCGGAGACGCGACTGGCGATGAAGAACCAGCGGCTGCCGGTGACGGCGGCCGCTCCGTCGAGGGCGATCAGGAGGTAGCCGAGGAGCGTCATCCCCTCCCACAGGAAGAGGAAGCCGTAGCCCACGGGCGCCAGGGGGATGCCCGCCATGGCCGCGGCGAACAGGGGGAGCAGCGAGGCCTCGAGGCGTGCGCGGCGAGGCTCGTGGTGTTCGAGGTAGGTACCCAGGTAGGGCCCCAGCGCGAGGTAGAGCACGCCGAGCAGGGCGAGATAGAAGCCGGACGTGGCATCGGGCACGCCGTCGGCATGGTGGAGCCAGGCGGGGTAGCCGATGACCAGCAGCAGCGCGCCGCTGCCGCCGAGCGTCCACGGGAGCAGCGCCAGGGGAGAGCGAGCGAGCAGCGCCCAGACGGCCTGGGCGACCAGAACGACGAAGGGAGCGGCGACGAGGTAGGTCTCCATGCGGGGACGCCGAAAGCGAGCCGGTGCTCGCTACTCGGGCCGGACGGGGTCGGCGCCCGTTGCCTGGAGGCTCTCGAGCAGTTGGCTACTGGCCTGCAGTTGCCGTTCGAAGAGGCGGCGACCCATGTCGAGGAAGGCGTAGACCTCGGGATCCCTGGCGCTGTAGAAGCTCATGGTGGCCTCCTTGCGCGCCTTCACGAAACCGCGCCGGCGCAGTACGCCGAGCTGCTGCGAGAGGGTCGACTGCTCCACGCCGAGCTCGCTCTTCAACATCGACACGCTCTTCTCGCCGTCCTTCACCGCGTCGAGGATGGCCAGGCGCAACGGATGCGCCAGGACCTTGAAGAACTCGGCCTTGAACTGATGGAGTTGGCTCGGCATGGCAGCATCGCTCTTCCCGTATATCGCAATAGTCGGATATTACGTTCACTCTCGGTGGCCGTCAAGTAGCCTCGAAACGTCACCGCGACTCTCTTGCCGCCCGCGCCCGGCGGGCGGCTGGCCACGCCTCGGTGAACGCCTCCCACTGCTGGGTCTGACGATGGTGCCGGGCGCGCCCCGGGGCCCCGCTGCGACCCTCACCGGAGCGCCGCTGGCCCACGTCCGCTCTCCCTTGACCCGTACATCGGTGCCGTTCGGTCCGCGGTAGACTTCCATCCACTGGCCGCTGCGGGATCAGCAGCGCAGGCGTGGGCCGGAGACGGTCCCGTAGCGGAACACGGCGTTCCCACACGCTGTCCTCGTCCTCGGGGAGGTGGGTCCACGAGTGACGGTCGCTGCTCGCATTCGCCGCACCCTGGCGCGGTGGCTTGCCACGGTGCCAGCTGACGGCCCGAGATGGGAGGCAAGCATGTCGGCGAAATCTGACGAAGATACAGGCACGTGCCCGGTCGTGCACACGGGTACCGAGATGAGGTCGAACCGGGACTGGTGGCCGGACCAGCTGAACCTGCACATCCTCCGGCAGAACGGTCCCCGGCTGAGCCCCCTGGGCGAGGCGTTCGACTACGCCGAGGCGTTCGCGAAGCTCGACTTCGAGGCGCTGAAGAAGGACCTCTACGCGCTGATGACCGACTCGCAGGACTGGTGGCCGGCGGATTACGGCCACTACGGGCCGCTGTTCGTCCGCATGGCCTGGCACGGCGCGGGCACCTACCGCATCGGGGACGGCCGCGGCGGAGCCGGTTCGGGGCAGCAGCGTTTCGCGCCGCTCAACAGCTGGCCCGACAACGTGCTCCTCGACAAGGCGCGCCGGCTGCTGTGGCCGATCAAGCGGAAGTACGGGAACAAGATCTCCTGGGCCGACCTCTACATCCTCGCCGGCAACTGCGCCCTGGAGTCCATGGGGCTGAAGACCTTCGGCTTCGGCGGCGGGCGTGCGGACGTCTATGAGCCCGACGAGAGCACCTACTGGGGCTCCGAGACCGAGTGGCTCGACGACGCGCGGCACACCGGCGACCGGGACCTCGAGGACCCCCTCGCCGCCGTCCAGATGGGTCTCATCTACGTGAACCCGGAAGGTCCGGGCGGCGAACCGGACCCCATCGCGTCCGGACGGGACGTTCGGGAGACGTTCGCGCGCATGGCGATGAACGATTACGAGACCGTGGCGCTGACCGTCGGCGGCCACACCTTCGGCAAGACCCACGGCGCCGGCGATCCGGCGCTGG
>CAZTTB010000050.1:0-2948 GCA_964616005.1 uncultured bacterium
TCCATCAGGGTGTCCGGCCGGTGCAGTAGCAGTACGTCGAGGTAGTCGGTGCGCAGGCGCTTCAGGATGCCGTCGACCGAGGCCAGGATGTGCTCCTTGGAGAAGTCGAACATGCCCTCGCGGATGCCGCACTTGCTCTGCAACAGGAGCTGCTCGCGGACGCGCGCGTTCATGCCGACGGCGTCGGCGAAGCGCTCCTCGCTGGCGCCGCCGCCGTAGATATCGGCGTGATCGAAGAAGTTCGCGCCCTCCTCGAGTGCGGCGTGGACGAAGCGGTCCGCCTCACGCTCGTCCAGCGAGTGGATGCGCATGCATCCGATGGCGACGACGGGCACCTCCAGGCCACTGGTGCCGAGTTCCATGGTTCGCATTCGGGCGTCCTCCTTCGCGCCTCCCAGCCTACGCGGCCGCGCGTGGGTCCGTGCGCTATCGCACGGACGGGCCGGGACGGGCCGGGCCGGCGGGTCGTTCGGCCCCGACTTCACATCTCGTGGGACTACCATGAGCGCAAGGATGTCCGGTCGCCGTGGATGCGTTCGCGGCGTAGCCCGCACCGGGGACGGCGCCGGGGTAGGTGCCGACGGCGGGGGCTTCGTCGGTGACGAGGGACCGGCGGAAGGGGTGTCGAGATGCTGGTGGTCACGACCGAGAACATCGTGGGTTTCGAGATCGAGAAGGTCATCGGGCAGGCCTTCGGCGTGATCGTTCGCAGCCGGGGCCTGGGCGGCAACATCACGGCGGCGCTCCGGAGCCTGGGCGGCGGGGAGATCAAGGAGTACACCGAGATGCTCGAGGACGCGCGTAAGGCGGCCATCGACCGGCTGGTCCAGAACGCGCATGCCATGGGCGCCAACGCCGTGGTGATGATGCGCTTCGACTCGAGCGAGGTGGGACAGACGATGTCCGAGGTGGTCGCCTACGGGACCGCCGTGGTCGCGCACGAGGTCTAGGCGGTGTTGACGCTCGTCGTGGTGGAGGTCGTGGTGGGCCTCGTGCTGGTCGTGGGTTCGCTGTGGGTCACGAGGCGGAGCCGCAGGCTGCGAGCGAAGCCCGGCGCCACCGGGTCCCTGGACGGTTTCGTCGAGACCGACGAGATCTTCATCGATCCCACCACCGGTGCGCGGCAACGGGTGTGGTTCGATCCGCGGACGGGCGAGCGCCGCTACGTGACGCTCGAGACGGAGGGGACGCGCCGCTGAAGGTTGCGTGTAAGACGCACTGAAGGAGGCCCGGGGCGTGGGCGCTCGGTCGGTGCGGCGGCCTACGGGACGCGATCTTCGAGGGATCGGCCCAGGCTAGCGCGTCGCGAGGAACGCCAGCACGCGCCGCGTCAGCAGGGCGGCCGCCTCCGCGTCGTACGACGGCAGGGAGCTGTCGGCGAAGTAGTGCCGGTCACCGGGATAGAGGAACAGCTCCGCCTCGTCGGCGTCCTCGACCAGCGCCCGGGCGTTCTCGAGGTCGCCCTCGCCGACGAAGATCGGGTCGGCGTCCATGCCGTGCACCTGCACCGGCACCCCCTCCGGCCAGGACGGCCCGAACTCGGAGACCGGCACGCACGAGTAGCACAGCAACGCCCCGCGGGCGCCGGCGCGCGTCTGGGCGAGCTTCTGGGCGGGGAGGACGCCCAGCGAGAAGCCGGCGTAGACCAGCTCGTCGGGCAGGCCCTCCACCGCCCGCTCCCCACGCGCGATCACCTCGTGGAAGCCCAGCTCCCGGACGAAGCCCATGCCTGCGTCCAGGCTGTCGAAGGTGCGGCCGCCGAACAGGTCGGGCGTGTGCACGACGTGCCCGGCGCGGCGCAGCGCGTCGGCGAAGGCGACGACGCCGGGAGTCAGTCCCTGCGCGTGGTGGAACAGCACGACCTCGGCCATATCGATACCCCTCCGTGCGACGGATGCCATCGCTCGAGCCTGGACCCTGCGGCGGTGCGTCAGTCTAGGCCGTTCGGCCCGGGCGGACAACGGCGAGCGCTCGCCGGGCGGGGAGCGAACGAGGGATCGACCCCGGAGCGCGTGCTAGGCTCGGCCGCACCAGCGGCGTCCGGTCCGGGCGCTGCGAGGAGGCGACCGATGCCCAGCGACGCGACGGGGTCCTCGTCCCGGGCCCCCGACATCCTCCGCTACGCGGCGTTCAGCTCCGAGCCGACGGGGGGCAACCCCGCGGGCGTCGTGCTCGAGGCCGGAGGCCTGGACGAGGTCGCCATGCTCGCCGTGGCGCGCCGCGTGGGCTACTCGGAGACGGCCTTCCTGACGCCCGATCCGGCCGCGCCGGGAACGTACCGCGTGCGCTACTTCAGCCCGGAGGCGGAGGTCCCCTTCTGCGGCCACGCCACGGTGGCGGCGGCGGTGGCGCTGGCGACGCGCGACGGCGCCGGTAGCGTCCTGTTCCGGACGTGCTCCGGGCCGGTGGCCGTGCGCAGCGGCCCCGCCGCAGCGGGCCTGTTCGAGGCGTCCCTGACGAGCGTGCCGCCGAGCGTCGAGGGCGTGACCGCGGGCGACCTCGCGGAGGCGCTGGCGGCGCTCGGGTACCTGCAGGGCGACCTCGACCCCGCGCTGCCGCCCCGCATCGCCTACGCCGGTGCACGCCACCTGATCCTCGGCGTCGCTTCCAGGGGCCGCCTGGCCGCCCTCGACTACGCCTTCGAGCGTCTGAAGGCCTTCATGCTGGCGCGCGAGCTCACCACCGTGGCGCTGGTGTTCCGCGAGCGCGCCGAGCTGTTCCACGCCCGCAACCCCTTCCCGGTCGGCGGCGTCTACGAGGATCCGGCGACCGGCGCCGCCGCCGCGGCCCTGGGCGCCTACCTGCGGGATCTCCGCCTGGTCGACGCTCCGACCCGGATCACCGTCCTGCAGGGAGCGGACATGGGGCGCCCGGGCCGGATCGTCGTCGACATCCCGGCCGGCAGCGGACCCATCACGGTCACCGGCGTGGCGGTCCCGATCGAGGAT
>CAZTTB010000050.1:3048-13854 GCA_964616005.1 uncultured bacterium
GCCGCTCGCCCCCGTATCATGAGCCCGTGAGCGCCGACTCAGACGGCACCGAGCGCCAGAGCACGCCGGCCTCGGACGCGGCGGCCGGGCCGCCGACGGACGCGGGGGACCGGCAGGTGCGTCTGCTGGCGAGCTGGGACGCCAACGCCGAGGCGTGGGCCGACGCCGTGCGGCAGGGGAGGATCGCCAGCCGCACGCGGGCTACCAACGCCGCAGTGCTGGAGGCGGTGCGGCGACTGCGGCCGCGGCGCGCGCTGGACGTGGGGTGCGGCGAGGGGTGGCTGGCGCACGCGCTGGAGGACGGCGGCGTGCGCGTCACGGGCTTCGACGTTAGCGCGGCGCTGGTGGGGGCGGCCAGGGCCGGCCCCGGGACCTTCGTGCACCTCGACTACGACGCGCTCGAGCGCGACGCGGGCGTCCTGCCCGGCCCGTTCGACGTGGCGGTCTGCAACTTCTCGCTGCTGAGCGATCTGGTCGACGGGCTGCTGGGTGCGTTGGCAGCACGCCTCGGACCGGGCGGCCGCCTGGTGGTGCAGACCGTCCACCCGCTGGCGCTCGGCGCCGAGCGCTACGCCGACGCCTGGCACGAGGAGACCTTCGACGCCTTCGGCGGCGCGTTCCCCGCTGCGATGCCGTGGTACGCGCGGACGCTGGCGTCCTGGTGGCGCGTGCTGGACGACGCCGGCTTCGTGCTCGAGCGCCTCGAGGAGCCGCGCATGGAGGGCGTCGCGTGGCCCGTGGCGCTGCTGTTCACGGCCGCCCCAGGGGGCGTGAGGCGGGGGTGACGGGGGACTGAGGGTCGTCGCCGGCGGAGCCCCGTCGCGGAGATGGGGCTCACCGGGCGGGCGAGCCGCATAGCTTGGCCTAGGCGGAGGCCGCGCCTTGTGCCAGCGCGTCGTACAGGCCACGGATCCTGCGGGTGAGCGTTCCCATGCCGCCAGCGCCGATCGTCCTCCCATCGACGTCCACCACGGGCGTCAGCCCGCCGAACGTGCCCGTCACGAAGGCCTCGTCGGCGCTGTACACGTCGGAGAGGGAGTAGTCGCGTTCCCGGACCGTCAGGCCGTTCTCTCGACACAGCGCGATGACGTTGCCGCGCGTGATGCCGTTGAGGCAATGCTGACCGGTCGAGGTCCACACCTCGCCCTTCCGGACGATGAAGAAGTTCGTCGCATTGCACGTACTGACCGAGCCGTGGACGTCGAGCATGAGGGCTTCGTCGGCGCCGGCGTGGATCGCTTGAACGAGCGCGATGACCTCGTGGAGTTTGGAGTGGCTGTTGAGCTTCTGATCGAGCGTGTCTGGTGGCGGACGGCGGATGGTCGACGTGAAGAGGCGAATACCGTGCTCCGCCGTGTCCGGGTCGGCCGCCTTGTGTTCGGCGATGATCACGACGGTCGGCCCCGAGATCGTCAAGCGCGGATCCTGCGATGGCGTCTTCTTCGTCCCACGCGTGACCATGAGGCGCACGTGGACGCCGTCGTGCATGTCATTGGCCCGGACGGTCTTCCACAGAAGCCCGGTGAGTTCCTCACGGCTCAGCCCGATATCCAACCCGATCGTGGCCGCGCCCGCATACAGGCGATCCAGGTGCTGGTCGAGGAACAGGAAGGTGTCGTGGTGCAGACGGATCCCTTCCCAGATGCCATCGCCGACCAGGAAGCCGGCATCGAAGACGGAGATCCTGGCCTCGGCCCGTGGGACCAGCCGGCCGTTGATGTAGACCAGGATCCCATCATTGCGTTCGTCAGGCACCGCGGTGTGGGTGCTTCGTTGCATCGTTCCCTCCTGTGGCGAGTGGCGGCGGCTGCGTGGGGACGGCCGATCCGCCTACGGTCCTCCGAAAGCGGTCACGATGCCGACCTCCGCATGTACTCCCGCACGCGCTCGAGCCCCTTCTGCATGTGGAGGTAGAGTTCGGCCAGCATCGCGTCGAGATCGTCGCCCGCAGCGAGCTCAACGTAGCGGCTATCGCCGTCCCTGGCCGGCCCGGACCGGCCGTGCGCTTGCTGGTGCGCGGCGAAGTAGAACTGGAGCTTGCTCCTCAGCAAGCGCCAGGACTGCTGCAGGATCAGGTGGTCCGCCCATTCGTAGACCAGGTCGTGAAGCCGCAGCTCGGCTTCGATGGCCCCCGTGAAGTCGCCCGCGTCGATGGTATCGAGCAGTCGCCGGTGTCGATCGGCGAGTTCACGGTGGTAGGCCGAGTCCCTTCGTGGCCACGCGAGTTTGAATGCGAAGGTCTCCAGGACCGTCCGCATCGAGAAGATCTCCTCTACGTCGCGCAACGTGAGTTTGGCGACGAAGCTGCCACGGTACGGGATCGCTCGAACGAGGTCCTCGGTGGCCAGCTGGCGCAGGGCCTCTCGCACAGGTCCCCGGCTGACGGACAACTCTCCGGCCAGGGCGACCTCGTTCAGTTGCTCGCCCGGCCTGAGTGCGCCCGACAGAATGGCGCCCCTTATGGCCTGGAGCGTGCGATGTCGGAGGGTGCCCTCCGATTCGCTCGCGTCACCGTGGATCGCCGCGTCTCGCTCTCGTTTCATGGCATCCGGACGTCGTTCGGACATCTGCGAGTCTGATTTGTCCCGTGGCCCGGTCACGTCGGCAGGCGGACCGTTTCCAGGCTCGCCCCGGACAGGACGCTGGCCCCGTTCGACGTCACGGCGACGACCTGCTCCAAGCGGATGCCGAAGCGCCCGACGAAGTAGATTCCCGGCTCCAGCGTGAAGGTCATGTCTTCCTGAAGGGTCATCGCGCTCGACGCCGTGAGGTACGGGGGTTCGTGCACGGACAGGCCGATCCCGTGCCCAACGCCGTGGCGGAACGTGCTACCGAAGCCTGCGCTCTCGATCACGTCACGTGCCGCCTTGTCGACACTCGATGCCTGTACGCCCGGCTTCACCGCTGCTATGGCAGCGTCGAGCGCGCGCCGGACGGTGTCGTAGACATGGAGGTACTCGGCGCTCGGCGCTCCGAGGAAGCCGACTCGGGTGATGTCGGAATGGTAGTGGTTCTTCCTGGCCCCGATGTCGATCAGGATGGCGTCGCCCTGGTTCAAGGCCCGTCGCTCCGGTCTGTGGTGTGCCGCCGCCGAGTTGGGGCCGAAACCGACGATGCAGAAGGCGGTTGCGTCCGCCCCCGCGTCGTGGAACGCCTTCCTGACGATTTCCGAAGCGTCCAGTTCCGTCATGCCCTCGTGGATCCGGGGCCAGACCGCCTCCAGCGCCCTGTCGGTCAGCGTCGCGACGGTCGCCAGGGCCTCCAGCTCCTCCCGGCTCTTGACGAGGCGCATGGGGTCGAGCAGAGTTGCTGCGCCCGAGAACTCCCACTGTGGAAGGGCGCTCTCCAGCAGGAGGAGGAAGTCCGCTCGCATGGATTCATCGATGCGACAGTTCCGCGGTGCGCTCGTCCCATCGCCGGCCAGACCGAGGCCCGCGATGGCCCCATGGATGGCGAAGGCCGGACCTTCGGCATCCGTGTAGATGACGATGCGATCCACGTCGAGCCCGTCGACATCCTCAGCGTGCAGCCGGGGGACCACGAGCACTTCGCCTTTCTGCGATAGAAGCAGCAGGCACGGCCTCTCCGTTGGATGGGGGTCGAAGCCCGACAGGTGGTGGAGGTTCGGCCCGTACGCCACGGCTGCGAGGCCGACCCTCTGGTCGCGCATGCGCGACCGCGTCGCGTCCCGCCGATCTCGATAGGTCACGTTCCGTCCCTCCCTCTCGTTGTCGAGGCCACTGCAGCACGGGCTCCGCCAACGTGTGGACGTCCGACGCGCATCCCCGGCGGCTTCGTGGCTTGCGATACCTGTGGAGCGCGGCCGCACGCGGGCCGGGACTCGCGTCCGAGACGCGCGCGTCGATCCTGCGTCCGGCCCTCGTCCCATGCCACACCCGATCCCTGCAGCCGTCGCAATCGTATGCTCGCTTCGTCGGATTGTCAACAATCGTACCGTGGTGGCGAACCCGTCGATCCGCGCCCCCACATCGGTTCGGAGAGCCATTTACTCTGGCTGGCACACGAGTCGGAGCGCCCGCCATGACGACGAGCGGCTCGATGCCGTGATGCATGAAGTCTTGTCCCTATCGCGTGAAGGGTGGGCTTCGACGGCTCGGAGCGGTGCCACGTCGGAATCGCTCGAGTGTGTTGTGAACGCGATAACGAGCCCACCGCAGGATTCGGAGCGGGCATGCATGTAGATGCAAGAGCCTCGCGACGATTGTTGACAAGCTTGATGGGCTGCGCTATGGTCTTGCCCTATACCGTCCGTATTCAATCTCTGAGGCACGGTGCGGGCCGTTGGGGCGCTTCCGCGGGCCCCTCCCGAGTGAGTGGGTCAGGGGCTCGCAGCCGTTGGCAGGGCGGGTGGCAACCGCGACGTTCGCGGGTGCGGCAACGCGGCGAATCGGGAAGGGAAGGCGATCGGGATGAAGAGGCTGCTGGCACTACTCCTTGTCTTGGCGGGCCTGGGGCTGGCGAGTGCCCAGTCTGCTTCGCAAACGCTCGTCGTCGGGCTCTCCAAGCTGCCGAGAACGCTCGACAGCGGCGATGCCAACGACAGTGCGTCCATCGCCGTGACACGACAGATCGTCGAGAACCTCGTGTGGTTCAAGCCGGGAACGGCCACCCTGGCGCCGGGCCTCGCGACGAGCTGGTCCGGCAACGCGGACTCGACCGAGTGGACCTTCCACCTTCGCAAGGGCGTCACCTTCCAGGACGGCACGCCGTTCAATGCCGAGGCCGTCAAGTTCGATCTGGATCGTTGGAACGATGCCAACAACCCATACCACTTCGGGAACCAGGGTCGGGCCTACGTAGGCTGGCGCAACCTGTTCGGCGGGTTTCTCGGAGACGGCAGCGCTCTGAAGGACGTCAAGGTCATCGACGACGCCACGGTTCAACTCGACCTCACACGCTCCGTAGCGTTCTTGCCGGCGATGCTGGCAGCCGGATACTTCGGATTCGACAGCCCCGCCGCGGTGAAGAAGGCGGGTGCCGACTACGGCACGCCGGCCTTGGGATCGGTCGGAACCGGTCCCTACAAGTTCGTGCAGTGGGTCGAGGGGAGCAAGGTCGTGCTGGAAGCCAACCCCAACTACTGGGGATCCCAGCCCAAGACTCCGCATCTGGTCTTCGAGGGGATCGCCGATTCCACGTCGCGCCTCGCGCAACTGAAGGCCGGTGCCCTGGACATCGCCATGAACCTGTCGCCGAGCGATCTGAAGAACATGGAGAACGATCCCAAGCTGTCGGTGGTGTACAGCAAGGCCGGCATGAACGTCAGCTACCTGGCGATGCACCAGGCGAACTCGCCGTTCGACAACCAGAAGGTCCGCGAGGCCGTGGCCTACGCCGTCGACAAGCAGGGCATGCTCAAGGCGTTCTATGCCGGACTCGGGCAGGCGGCCCGGGACGTGTTGCCGCCCGACCTGTGGGGGCACGCTGCCGACGTCCAGGGCTACCCGTACGATCCGGAGAAGGCCAAGCAGCTGCTGGCCGAGGCCGGCTACCCGAACGGCTTCAGCACGCAGCTGTGGTACCGCAACACGGCGAGCAACCTCTTCCCCGACCCCCAGGGCATCGCCGAGACGATCGCCTCCTACCTGGCCGACGTCGGCATCAAGGCGGACATCAAGACGGAGGATTGGTCGAGCTTCCTGAAGGACTACCTGGCCGGCAAGTTCCCCATGTACCTCCTCGGCTGGAACGCGGACTTCGCCGATCCGGACAACTTCATCTACACGTTCTTCGGCCCCATGGCGGTGCACCGCTACGGCTGGAACGACCCACAGGTCGTCGCCATGGCCACCAAGGCCCGCGAGTTGCCCTCGCAGGACGCCCGTGCGAAGCTCTACGCCCAGATCCTCACGACGGTGCACCAGCAGGTGCCGATGATCGCCCTCATCCACGCCACCAACATCGATGCCATCCGCAAGGGCGTCACGGGTTTCGTTCCCAATCCGCTGGGAGCGGTGCCGCACATGGACGCCGTCGCGAAGACGGAGTAGACCGAGGTTGAAGCAGCCTGTGCGGTGGCCGGCCGACGTCCTGGTACGACGGGGGACGGCCACCGCGCACGCTGTGGCGACGCACCGCCCTCGTCCGCACGCGTGAACCCGGGAGGCGGATCACCATGACCTCCTACCTCTTGCGCAGGGTGCTCGGCCTGGTGCCGGTGCTGCTGGGCGTGAGCTTCCTGATCTTCAGC
The DNA here is from genome assembly GCA_964616005.1 of uncultured bacterium. Taxonomy (GTDB): domain Bacteria; phylum Deinococcota; class Deinococci; order Deinococcales; family Trueperaceae; genus JASBRS01. The sequence goes on from CAZTTB010000050.1 coordinate 9,260, forward strand.
ATCAACCGCATCATCCCCAGCAACCCGGCCGTCGCCTTGCTGGGCGAGAAGGGAACGGTGGCAGGACAACAACAGCTCGCCCACGAGCTGGGGTTGGACAAGCCGCTGTTCCTCAACCGGACCGAGTTCCGGCGCACGCACGACATCTTCGGGCTGTTCGACAGTCAGTACTTCACCTACATGGGCCAGCTCGTGACCGGCGACCTCGGCAAGTCGTTCTTCAGCCGATCGCCGGTCATCCACAGTCTCGCCATGCGCTTCCCGGCCACCTTCGAGTTGACGATCGCCGCCATGCTGATCGCCACCATCCTAGGCATCCCACTCGGCGTCTTCGCGGCTCTACGACGGGGGACCTGGGTCGACACCATCGTGCTCGTGTTCGCCCTGTCGGGCGTGTCGTTCCCGATCTTCTGGTTCGCGATCATCCTGATCTACGCCTTCTCCGTGCATCTCGGATGGCTGCCACCGGCGGGCCGGCTCGATGTGACCGACAACCTGGCTCCGATCACAGGCCTGTACGTGCTCGATGCCCTGCTTCGGGGACAACCGGCGACGGCGCTCGATGCGCTCAAGCACCTCGTCCTCCCCGGCCTCGCGCTCGGCAGTCACGCCATGGCCCTCATCGTCCGCATGACGCGTTCCTCGATGCTCGACGTCCTCAAGCAGGACTACGTGCGTACGGCGGAGTCGAAGGGACTCCGGCGCTGGATGGTGGTGGCCAAGCACGCTCTGCGCAACGCCCTGTTGCCGATCACCACCGTTGTGGGGCTGTCGTTCGGTTCCCTGCTGTCGGGAGCGATCCTCATCGAATCGATCTTCACCTGGCCCGGGATCGGGAGCTGGCTCTACGACGCCATCTCCCAACGCGACTATCCGGTGATCCAGGGCGGCGTCCTCTTCGTCGCCTTCATGTTCGTCGTGCTGAACCTCCTCATCGACCTGTCGTACTCGCTGATCGATCCCAGGATCCGTTACTCGTGAGCCTCACCGCGAGGGCCCCATGATCGACGCCGTCGGACAGCGCGACCCGGGCGCGCGCTTCGGACGTGCACGCGACACGATCCGTCGTCTCGGTAGGCACCGTACCGGCGTCCTCGGCTTCACCATCATCGTGTTCTTCGTGGTCGTGTCGCTGATCGCCCCCATCGTGCACCCCTACGACCCCACCCGCGATCGGGACCTCGTGCACCGCCTGCAGCCACCGAGCGCCCAGCACTGGTTCGGTACCGACGAGCTCGGCCGCGACGTGTTCATACGCGTCTGGTACGGCGGCCGGGTCAGCCTGCGCGTCGCGGTCACCGCCGTGGTGGCCGCCGCCATCGTGGGCACGGCGCTCGGGCTCGTGGCGGGCCTGTCGGGCGGTTGGACGGACACCCTGCTCGTGTGGCTGGCCGACATCCTGCTCGCCTTCCCGGGCATCCTCCTGGCCATCGCCATCGTCTCCACCCTCGGAGCGAACCTGACCAACGCTCTGCTCGCCATCAGCATCACCCACGTGCCGCGCTACTTCCGCATCGTCCGCTCGGTCGTCCTCAGCCTGCGGGAGAGCGAGTTCGTCCAGTCCGCCAGGGCGCTGGGCTCCTCACCGCTCAGGGTCGCGCTGGTGCACGTGCTCCCGAACAGCCTGTCGCCCCTCATCGTCCAGTTCACCCTGTCGATCGGTGTCGCCGTCCTCGAGATCGCGTCGCTCGGCTTCCTCGGCCTGGGCGCTCAACCCCCGACCCCGGAGTGGGGTTTGATGATCAAGGCCGGCTATCGACAGTTCCTGAACGCGCCCTGGCTGTCCATCTTCCCGGGGTTCGCCATCTACCTCTCCGTCCTGGGGTTCAACCTCCTGGGCGACGCCGTGCGTGACATCCTCGACCCCCGACTCGGCGGCCGGTAGTCGAGTGCAGGAGCGGCTCGAAGCGAAGCACGCTCGGGCAAGCACGGCTCCGACTCGCCAGCCCCCCGGCCGACGGACCGCCTACATGAACGTGGAGGGAACGCCATGTCCGAACGTCCCGACAACGCGCTGCGTCAGCAGAAGGTGATCGATGCCCTGGCGGACCACCGCTCCGACGCCTTCCTCACGTTCGATGCGAACAACAGGAGGTACCTGTCCGGTTTCACGGGCTCCGCGGGCCACGTCATCCTCACGGCCGCCGGGGAACGGATCTTCATCAGCGACCCGCGTTACACGGAGCGCGCGTCCCGAGAGGCCGAGGGCTTCCAGGTCATCGAGACGCACGTGGACAAGGGCCCCGACCTGTGGGAGGCGATACGGACCGTGGCGATCCGCGCGAACGTTCGGACCCTCGCCTACGAGGCCGACCTCGTGAGCGTCGCATGGCTCCAGGAGGCCACGGCGGCCTTACCCGATATGACGTTCCGACCGACGCGGGGCCTCGTCGAGGGGCTGCGCAGGACCAAGGATCCGTACGAAGTGGATGCGTTGAGGCGGGCGCAGGCCATCACGGACGACGTCTTCGAGCACATCCTGGGGCACATCGAGCCCGGTGTGTCCGAACGCGACCTCGCGACCGAGATGCGGCACCAGATCGAGTTGCGTGGCGGACAGAACTACGCGAACTTGCCCATCGTGGCCTCCGGTCCCCGCTCGGCCGAAGGGCATGCCTATGCCACGGACCGGCGCCTTCAGGAAGGCGAGTTCGTGCTGATGGACTTCGGGGCGAGCGTGGACGGCTACTACTCGGACATGACCCGCACGGTGGTGTGCGGGAGGGCCGATGACCGGCAACGGGTCGTCCACGACCTCGTCCAGCGGTCGATCGCCGACGGCATCGCGGCGATCCGGCCGGGGGTCGGCACGTTCTCCGTGAAGGCGGCCGGCAGGCAGGTGCTGCTCGACGAAGGATATGGCGATTACCTCCGTCCGGGCCTGGGACACGGGATCGGGCTCCAGGTTCACGAAGCGCCGTTCATGCGCAACGATGTCCCGCTGCGTGAAGGGGACGTCATCACCTTCGAGCCCGGCATCTACCTCCCCGGATGGGGGGGCGTGCGGATCGAGGACGCCATCCGTGTGACGGGGACGGGATGTGAGGTCCTTGCTCGGAGCACGAGGGAGCTCATCGAGATCCACTGAGAGCTCTGGGGCTACGTCGCTACAGACATCGCCTCCGAGAGGGAGGTGCGGTGGATGGGGTGTGGCCCCGCCCCTGCGGGTGTGCCCGGCCCCCGTAAGCTAGAACCCATGGGAGGCACGTGGTGGAGCGGTTTCGCGCTCCTCGGCCGCTACGGGACGTTGCGCCGTTACTGGTTGGCCGGCATGGCGTCGGAGGTGGGCGACGTGATGGCGTGGGTGGCGCTGCCGTGGTTGGTCCTGCGCTCGACGGGCTCGGGGCCGGCGGCGGCCGGGGTGCTGTTGGCGTTGGAGCTGCCCGCCGTGGCCTCGGGGGTCCTGCTCGGCGCGTTGAGCGACCGTTTCCAGCCCCGCGCGATCATGGTCCTGGACAACGTCGGCCGGATGGCGATCTTCGTGGCGCTGGCCGCCCTCTACCTCGCCGGAAGCCTTCCCCTGTGGCTCCTGTTCGCCCTGGTGGGGCTGGCCGGTGCGTTGCAGCCGGCGACCCTGGTGGGAGGACGCGTGCTGCTGCCGGAGCTGGTGGCCGACGAGGATCTGGACGCCGCCAACATGCTGGTATCGCTGGGCGTGAGCCTGTCGGTGGTGGTGGGGCCGGCGGTCGCCGGGCTGTTGCTGGCCGCGGTGGGCGGCCCCATCGTTCTGGCACTCGACGCGCTCACGTTCGTGGCGATGGCGATCGTGGCATCGACCCTGCCGCGGGTGGAGCGGGCGCCGTCGTCACGTGCACCGTCGGGGCCGCCGTCGTTCGCGGAGCGCTTCGGCTGGCGCCAGATCTGGGACTCGCCGATCGTCCGCGTGACGACCCTGCTGTCGTTGGTGTTCTTCTTCTCCTACGGGCCGCTGGAAGCGGCGATGCCGGTGTTCAGCGCGCGTGTCCTGGGCACGGACGCCGGGGGGTTCGGCCTGCTGTGGGCCGCCCTGGGCGTGGGGATGCTGGTCGGGACCGCGATGAGCGTCGCGGTCGGTAGGCGGGTCCGCGTGGGGGTGGCCCTGGCCGGGATCGCGGTGCTGTGGGGTGCGTGTCTGCTGCCGCTGCTGGTGGTGCGGCAGGTCGGGTGGGCGGCGTGCTTCCTGGCGCTGGGAGGGCTGGTCTGGGGGCCGTACGTGCCGTTGGAAACGACGCTATTGCAGCGGAACGTGCCGCGGAGCGAGCTCGGCAGGGTGTTCGGTGCGCGCACCACCCTCCTGACCAGCGGCGCACCGCTCGGCATCGCCGTCGGGGGCGCCATGTTGACGTTCCTGCCGTCGACGGTGCTGATCGGGCTGTCGGGCCTGGCCTGCGTCGCGGTGGGCGCGGTGGGACTGGGCTCACGGGCGTTGCGCCGCGCGCGGTCGAGCCCGGCGGCGGACGGCGAGGCGCTTCCGGGGTGAGGTCGCGAGGCGGCCGCGCCGCGTTCCGGCCACATCGCCGGCTCGATCCTCCGGGGCGCTGGGCGATCGGCCGGCGCCGGTCCCGTCGGCGATCCAGCTCACGTCGTAGTGAGGGATGTCGCGTGATGCGGGGGTG
>CAZTTB010000051.1:0-13076 GCA_964616005.1 uncultured bacterium
GGGCGTCGAAGAGCGTCAGGTCCTCGGAGCCGGTGATGTTGATGAGCAGGTGCCTTGCGCCTTCCACCCCGCGTGCCAGCAGCGGGCTGTGGGTGGCGCTGTTGGACGCCTCGTCGGCGAGCTTCTCGCCGCGGCCGGCGCCGATGCCCATCAACACCGTGCCGGCGCCCTGCAGCAGCGTCTTCACGTCGGCGAAGTCGACGTTGATCAGGCCCGGCACGTTGATGACGTCGCTGATGCCGCGCACGCCGTGGTAGAGCACCCTGTCGGCGACGCGGAAGGCGTCGGTGAGCTTCACCTTGCGGTCCAGGGCCGACAACAGGCGCTGGTTCTCCACCACGATGAGCGCGTCGACCTTGTCCTCGAGCTTGCGCAGCCCCTCGTCGGCCTGGCGCATGCGCTTGGGTCCCTCGAACATGAACGGCGTGGTGACCACGGCCACCGTGAGCGCCCCGAGCTCGCGGGCCACCTCGGCCACCACCGGAGCGCTGCCCGTACCGGTGCCGCCCCCCATGCCGGCGGTGATGAACACCAGGTCGCAGCCGCGGAGCGTCTCGGCGATGCGGTCGCGGTCCTCGAGCGCCGCCTGCTCGCCGATCTCCGGGTTGGCGCCGGCGCCCAGGCCCTTGGTGATGTGATCGCCCATCTGGATGCGGGTATCGGCCAGGCTGGTGGCGAGCACCTGCGCGTCCGTGTTCGCGGCGACGAACTCGACGCCCTTGAGACCGGTCTCGATCATGCGGTTGACGGCATTGTTACCGCCGCCCCCCAGACCGATGACCCGAATGACCGCGTTCTCGCTCTGATTCATGCTCACGTCCTCACGCTCCCCACCGGCTCAGAAGAAGTCTTTCAGGATATTCCGGATGCTCGAAAAGAAGCCTCCCGCACGGTCGTCCTCTTTGGCGTGACGCTGCGGGCCAGGGGGCTGGCTCCCCAACTGCGTCATCCCGTACCGCACCAGGCCGACGGCCGTGGCGTGGGCCGGGCTGGCGACGACGTCCGCCAGGCCCGAGACCCCCTCGGGCTTGCCGATGCGCACCGGCAGGCGGAAGCGATCGGTCGCCACCTGCTCGATCCCCGGCATCAGGGAGGCGCCTCCTGTCACCACCACGTTGCCGGCCAGGAGCTCCAGCGCGCCCATGCGCTGCTCGATGTTGCGCTTCACGAGGTCGAGGATCTCGATGACGCGGGGTTTGATGACCTGCGCCAGCTCGAACGTCGAGATGCTGGCGGTGTAGCTCGGGTTGGCCACCTCCAGCTCGACGTCTCGATCGGCCAGCTCGGGCAGCGCCACGCCGTAGCGGCGCTTCACACGTTCGGCCTCGTCGGGCGGGATGCGCAGGAGCTGGCTGATGTCCTGCGTGATGTGGTCGCCACCCAGTGGGATGACCGCCGAGTGGGCGAGGGTGCCCCGCCGGAACACGCCGACGTCGGTGGTGCCGCCGCCGATATCGATCAAGAGCGTGGTGAGCTCCTGCTCGCTGTTGTTGAGCACCGCCAGCCCGGAGGCCAGCGCCTGTACCACCAGGCCGTCGACGCCGACGCCGGCATCGCCGGCGCAGCGTTTGAGGTTCTGGAGCGGTCCCTGCGCGCCCGCCACGATGTGGACGTCGACCTCGAGCCGCACGCCGGACATGCCGACGGGGTCCTTGATGCCGTCGTTGCCGTCGACCACGTACTCCTGGGGGATGACGTGGATCATCTCCATGTTGGCTTCCAGCGGCACCGCGCGGGCGTTCTCGATGGTGCGCTCGATGTCGGCGCGGGTCACCTGCTGACCCCGGCGGATCGCCGCCATGCCGTGGCTGGTGAGCGCCTTCAGGTGGCTGCCCGCCACGCCGACCCAGGCCGAGGTGACGGGCACGCCCGCCACGCGCTGGGCCGCGGCCACCGATTGACGTACGGAGGCGATGGTGCGCTCGAGGTTGACGACCACGCCCTTGCGCAGGCCGTCGCTCGGTACGGTCCCCTCGCCGATGATGTCGAGCACGCCGTCGGACGCCACCTCGCCGATCACGGTGCAGATCTTGGTGGTCCCGATGTCCAGCCCGACGATGATCCGTTCGTCACTCATGTGCCTTGCTCACTCCCCACGGATACACTGCAACGCGCCCCCCGCGGTGACTCTCGAAGGCGGCCCACTGCTTCTCCAAGGCCTCCGCACTCGGTGTGAAAAGAGACGTCCCAGTCAATTGAATCTCGAATCCTTCTGGCGAGTAGCTTATCACCTTGGGCCCGTAGGGATGCAGGAGGCGCAGCAGCGTCATGGCCTCGCCGAGTCGCGACGGCCCCCAGCCTTCGAGCTTCGGTAACGTGGCGATGACGTCGGCGGGAACGCCCGGCAGCACGGTTCCGTCGCTGGCCCAGGTGGTGGTGCCATCGGTGAGCGCGGGGTGGCGCTCCCAGATCATGATGGAGACGGTATCGGGCCAGTGCCGGATGACGCGGACCCTGCGCACCCAGGGGGCGTGCGCCAGGTGCCGCAGACGGTAGCTGGTCACCCACAGGATGGGATCGCCGGGCGCGACGTCGGCGAGCTGCAGGACCTGGGCGCGCGTCAGGTGTTCGGTGCCGCTCACCTCGACCCGTGCGATGGCGGGCACGAAGCGGCTGGTGATCAGGGCCGCGGCCGCGACCACGAGTAGCACGATCAACAGCGCGCGCATGCCGTGCCTCCCACGTCAGGACTCCCCACGTCAGAACCCCCACTTGCGCCACTCCAGCTCCAGCGGGACCGGAGTGCGCCGGCGGATCTGCTCGAGCAGCTCGCACACGTCGCGGGCGGTGGCGGCGCCCAGGTTGACGATGAAGTTGCCGTGCTCGAGCGCCACCATGGCGTCGCCGACGCGCAGCCCCTTGAGTCCCGCGGCGTCGATCACCCTCCCGGCGCTGTCGCCGGGAGGGTTCTTGAATGCGCAGCCGGCGGACTTGATCTTGGGCTGACCCTTGCGCGCGGCGTCCACCACGGTCATGCGCGCCTGAACCGCGTCCGGCTCCGAGGGGCTCAGCTGCAGGCGTGCACGTGTCACCACTGCACCTTCGGGCAGCTCGGCGTGGCGGTACGTCAGCGCCAGGGCGTCCGCCGGCACGCGTTCGAGCCCGCCGTTGACGAACAGCTCGACCTCCTGCAGGGTGTCGCCGATCTCCCCGAAACGGGTACCGGCGTTCATCGCCACCGCACCGCCCAGCACCGCCGGCACGCCGAGCAGGCCCTCCAGGCCGGAGAGGCCGAGCCTCTGGGCGCGGCGGACCAGGCCCGGCAGCGGCGTGGCCGCTCCCAGCCACAGCTCGCGGCCGCCGTCGAACGCGCGCAGGTCGTTGAACGCCGGGCCGAGGCGGACGACGCGTTCCGGGACCCCGCCGTCGGCGACCAGCAGGTTGGACCCCGCGCCGATGACGCGGTAGGGCTCCCCGGTGGCCTCGGCCAGGCCCTGGGCGTCCTCGACCTGCCACAGCTCGGCGGGCCCGCCGACCTTGAGGGTGGTGAGGTCGCGCAGCTCGACCTGGCGGACGCTAGCGTGCGCCATGCGGCACCCCGTCGCCGTCACTCGCGTCGCCGTTCGCCTCGTCCACATGCGCTCCGTCGGGCGTCTCGCGCGCGGCGAGCGTGCGCGCCACGCGCCACACGTCACCCGCTCCCAGGGTGATGATCAGGTCGCCCGCGCGCAAGGTGGCGGCCAGGTAGGTCTCGGCCGAGGGCAGGTCGTGATGCGAGGCGGGAACGCCCTGCTCACGCAGCCGCGCCACGATGGCCTCCACCGAGACCCCAGCGATGGGGGCCTCGCCGGCGGCGTAGATGTCGAGAACGATCACCTCGTCGGCCAGCGCGGCAGCGTCGGCCAGCGCCCGCCAGTGGCGGGCGGTGCGTACCCAGCGGTGCGGCTGCAGCACGGCACGCACGCGCCGACCGGTGGCGCGGGCGGTACGCAGGGTGGCGGCGACCTCGGTCGGATGGTGCGCGTAGTCGTCGACGATCAGAGCGCCGCCGGGCTCCCCCCAGCGCTCCCAGCGGCGCCCCACGCCGCCGTAGGCGGCGAGCGCGCTCAGCCCGCCGGCAGCGTCGTAGCCGGCGAGCTCGACGGCGGCCAGGGCGGCGGCGGCATCGAGGACGTTGTGGCGGCCGGGCACGGCCAGCGACACCTCGAGCGAAGGCCGGCCGGGCCGGGTGAGCCGGAAGTGGCTGCGCTCTCCCGAGAGCTCGAGCCCTTCGACCCGGAAGTCCGCCCCGTCGGCCTCGCCGTAGGTGGCGGCGCAGGGGTGGCCGTCGAAGAGGCTGTGCAGCCCGAGCCAGTCCGCGCAGTACAGCAGCGTCCGACCGTTCGCGGCGAAGCGCCGCGCCGCTTCCTGGAGGTCCTCCAGGCTGGCGTGGTAGTTGCGTCGCTCATCGTACGGGCCGGCGATGTGGTCGTCCTCGAGGTTGGTCATCACGGCGACCGAGGAGCTCAACAACGCGAAGCCGGGGTCGGACTCGTCGACCTCGGCCACCAGGTCGGGGCCCTCGCCGAAGCGAACGTTGCCGTCGATCGAGGGCAGACGAGCGCCGATCTGTATGGAGGGGTCGACGCCCAGGCCCAACAGGACGGTCGCGGCCATGCCGGTGGTGGTGCTCTTGCCGTGGGTGCCGGAGATCGCGATGGTCCGGCGCGCCGCGAACAGCTCGGCCAGCAGCTCGATGCGCTTCATCACGCGGGCGCCGCGGTGTCGCGCGGCGACCAGCTCGGGGTGGTCGGCGGCGATGGCCATGCTGTGCACCACCACGTCGGCGTCGGCGGCGTGGGTGGCGTCGTGCCCCCGGTGCACCTCGATGCCCCGCGCCGCGAGCATCTCCAGCACCGGGCCGTCCATCGCATCGCAGCCGCTCACGCGGTTGCCCTCACGCGCGAACCACAGCGCCAGCGCGTGCATGCTCACGCCGCCGATGCCGACGAAGTGGAGGTGGCGCGCGTTCACGCCACCGTCCCCGTCGACGCGGCGGCGCTCTCGGCGTCGGGTGACAGGTAGGGCAGCAGCAGCCCCAGGATGCGCTCGGCCGCCCCGGCCGGGCTGCGCCGGCGCGCGGCCTCGGACGCGGTGGTCCGCCGCGTCGGTTCGAGCAGGGCCCGCCAGGCGCCGGGGAGATCGGCGATTTCGTTCTCCAGCACGGTGATGCCGGCCCCTGCGAGCTCGACGGCCTGGGCGTTGTGGCGCTGGTGGTCCTCGGCGGCGGTCGGAAGCGGCACCATCACCAGTGGGGTTCCGTGGAGGGCGGCCTCACTGAGCGTCCCGATCCCCGCCCGGGTGATGGCGAGATCGGCGGCGGAGAAGGCCTGTGCTGCGTCGAGGTACGGGTGTACGTGGTACTCGGGTAGGTCGGTCACACTCCCGCGCAGCGTATCAAACCACCGCGGTCCGCTGGAGTGGAGCACCTGCAGGCCGGGCCGACGTATCGAACGGTAGGCGTCGGGGACGGTGCGGTTGAGCGTGACCGAGCCCTGGGACCCGCCCATCACGAGCGTGACGGTGGCGTCGGGATCGAGCCCCAGAGCGCGCCGCGCGGCTGCGCGCTCCACCCGCGTCTCCCGCACCGGGAAGGGGGCGACCGCCAGCGCCCGGGCCTGAAGGTGTTCGCCGGCCGCCTCCTGGGCCAGCACCACGATCCGGGCGCGCGCCGCGAACCAGCGGGTGACGCGGCTGGGGAAGGCATTGCCTTCGTGCAGGGCCAGCGGCGTCCCGGTGAGCACGGCGGCGGCGCAGCCCGGGAAGGAGGCGAAGCCCCCGAACCCCACCACCAGGCGGGGCTTCACCGCGCGCACCGCGCGCACCGCGCTCAGGAAGCCGCCGACCGCGCGGACGGCCTGACGGGGGTCGGGCCGCTGGCGGTCCCACTTGCCCGCCGCCACCCCCTGGAACGGGTACCCCGCGTCCGGTACCAGCCGGGCCTCCATGCCCCCGGCCTGCCCCAGGAACGCCACCTCGAGACCGTGTGCCCGGGCGGCGCGCGCCACCGCCAGGGCCGGATAGATGTGACCGCCGGTGCCGCCGGTGGCGAACAGCAGGTCGACGCCGTGGGGGAGGACGGTCACAGCACCGCGCCTTCGCTCCGCGCCTGGCGGTACGCGGTGTGGATGAAACCCATCGCGATGGAGACCGACAGCATGCTGTTGAGCCCGAAGCTGACGAACGGCAACGGTACACCGGTGATCGGCAACAACCCAGCCGCCACCAGCAGGTTGAGACAGGCCTGCCCGCCGATGTAGGCGCTGGCTCCCGCCGCCAGCAGACTCCCGGGACCGCTCAAGGACGCGGCCACCCGCAGCCCCCTACCGACCAGGACGATGTACAGGGTGACCAGCGCGAGGATGCCCATGATGCCGAGCGACTGCCCCACCGCTACCGCCACCATGTCGGTCTCGGCCTCGGGCACGCGTACCGGCTCGCCCGCGCCGAGACCGGTGACGCCGGCGCGCGCCAGCGCCAACCGAGCGGCGTAGGCCTGATAGCTGGCGTTGGACGTCTGGTGCTGCCCGCCCCACAGGTCGGCGAAGCCCTGGATGCGTCGTTGCAGGTAGTGGAACTGGCTGAGGTAGGGTCCGGCCACCAGGACCGCGATGATGGCGGCCGCCGTGCTGATGGACATCAGCCGGACGATGGTGGTGCCGGCCGCCATCATGATGGCGAAGGCCAGCGCGAACAGGAACAGCGCGGTGCTGACGTCCGGCTCGGCCACGATCAGCCCGGCGGCCAGCCCGATCACGACCATCGGCCGCCAGATCTGCCAGTTGCCCAGGTGGTTGTAGAAGAAGGCGGTGAGGTAGGCGATCACCGTGACCTTCATGAACTCCGACGGTTGCAGGGCGATGGGGCCCAGCAGGATCCAGCGCCGGCTGTCGGAACCGGCAGGCGACACGCCGATCACCAGCACCGCCAGCAGCAACGTCAACATGACGACGTAGGCCAGCGGGCTGAGCCGCGTGATGCGGCGCGGTGACACGCGCGCCACCAGCACCGTGAGCAGCAGCCCGGCGGTGAAGCGCAGGGCGTGCTCGATGGCGCTGCCGGGCGCAGCCGCGGTGACGCCGACGATGCCGAGCGCGCCGAGCAGCAGCTGGACGGTCAGCAGGAGGCGGTCCACGAGGGCTCCCTCCCGGCTGCAGCGACCACGTCCCGGAAGACGCGCGCGCGGTCCGCATAGTCCCGGAACTGGTCGAAGGAGGCGGCCAGCGGCGCCAGCAGGACCTGGCCGCGCCCACCGTGGCGCTCGTGCAGATACGTCAGGGCGCGATCGACCGCGCAGCGAAGCGCCGCAGGTCCATCGGACTCGGTGCAGACGGTGGTGGCGATATCCGGCGCGAAGGCGCGCGCGAAGTCCGGGCCCGCCTCGCCGACGGCGACCAGCAACGAGACCCGCTCGCGCACGAGTGCACGCAGCGCCTCCAGCGAAGCGCCCTTGGCGCGTCCCCCCGCGATCCACACCAGCGGTGCCGGCGTAGCGCGCAGCGCCGCGGCGACGGCCAGCGGACGGGTCGCGATGGAGTCCTCGATGAAGTGCACCCCGCCGACCGAGCCGGCCGGAGCGTAGCGTCCCGGCAGTCCCACGAAGGCGCGCAGGCCCCGGGCGATGGCGTCGGGCTCGAGCCCGAGTGCGCGACAGGCGAGCGCCACGGCCAGTGCGTTGGCGATCTGGTGCTCGCCGCGCACCTGCAGCGCGTCGGCGCTCAACAGGGGACGGCCCTCCAGCAGCAGCTGCCCGTCCTCGCGCCGGTAGCAGGCGGCGGCCTCGCGGTCGAGCGAGAAGGGGAGGCCGCGCGCCGGGGAAGCCTCGGCCCACGCCCGCAGCCGTGGGTCGTCGGCGTTGTAGACGAAGTGGTCGCCGGCGTCCTGGTGGGCGATCATGTTGCGCTTGGCGGCGTGGTAGGCCTCCACGCTGCCGTGCCGGTCGATGTGGTCCTCGCCCAGGTTGAGGGCGACGGCGACGTGCGGCTTCAGCGTGGGGCAGCGCTCGAGCTGGAACGACGACAGCTCCACCACCAGGGTGGCGCCGGGCCGGGCGACAGCGGCCAGCGCAGGATCGATATTGCCGCCCGCGACGGCGTCGATGCCCGACAGGGCGAGCGTGTCGGCGATCCAACGGGTGACCGTTCCCTTGCCGGCGGTACCGGTGACGCCCACGACGGTGGCCGGTACGGTGCGGACCACCCACTCCACCTCGCCGATGACCTCCACCCCGCGCTCGCGCAGGCGGGTCAGGTCGGGATGATCGATGGGGACGCCCGGCGCCGCGATGCACAGGTCGGCCGTGCTGCCTTCGATCGACGGCAGCCGCGGCCAGCCTTCGGCGCGCGCCGCCGCGATGTCGTCGCCACCGTCCCGGACGTCGTAGATCTCCACTCGGTGGCCCTGCCGGGCGAGCAGCCGGGCGGCCGCCAGGCCGCTGCGCCCGAGGCCGTAGACGAGCACCTTCACGCCCACGCCCCCACCAGGACCGCCGTCAGCGCGGTGGTGGCGGCGGTCACCAACCAGAAGCGCATCACCACGCGCGTCTCGCTCCAGCCGGAGAGCTCGAAGTGGTGATGCAGCGGGCTCATGCGGAGCAGCCGCTTGCCGCCGGTGGCCCGGAAGAAGGCCACCTGCGCGATCACCGACAGGACCTCCAGCACGGGCACCAGCGCGAGGAGCGGCAGGTACCAGACCCAGCCGTGCTGGATCGCCAGGCCGGCGACGGCGGCGCCCAGCGCCTCGGAGCCGACGCCGCCCATGAACACGCGGGCGGGGTGGCCGTTGTACCAGAGGAAGCCGAGCAGCGCTCCCAGCAGCGCGGCGGCCAGCGGCGAGCCGACGAACAGGAGCAGCATGATGCTCGCGACGCCGGCGGCGAGCCCGTCGAGGCCGTCGGTGAAGTTCAGGGCGTTGACGGTGCCGACCACCACGAAGGCCAGCGCGAAGACGTCGAGGGTGGGGATCCCGAACATGACGGCGCCGCTGCGCACGGCGTAGAGCGCGAACGCGACGGCCACCAGTGCCTGTCCCAGCAGCCGGTAGCGGGCGAGCAGCCCGGTGCTGGGCTCGAGCCCGCTGGCCTCGTCGGCCTTGCGCCGCAGCGACAGCACGTCGTCGTAGAGCCCCAGCGCGCCGCTCAGCGCGATCAGCGCGGCCAGGGGCAGGTCGCCGACCGGGTCGGGGCTGCTGAGCAGGCCGACGCTCAGCGCGGCGAGCAGGATCGCCAGTCCGCCCATGGTCGGGGTGCCGGCCTTGACCAGATGCGAGCCCGGGCCGTCGCTGCGCACGGCCTTACCCCAGCCGTAGCGCTTGGCGAGCTGGATGAAGATGCCGGTGAGCACCAGCCCGACCGCGGCGGCGAGCAGCATCGTCACGAGGATCCGCCCTCGCCGGCCTCGAGGCGGGCCTCGTAGCGTGCGAGCAGGCGCTCGAGCTGGACGCCGCGCGAGGCCTTGAACAGCACCGTGCCGTGCGACGGCAGCTCGCTCAGCAAGCGCTCGGCGGCCGCCTGGTCGTCGGCGTAGCGGGCACCGGGGTTGGCGGCCGCGATGGCCGCCGCCTCGGGGCCGACGGCCACCACGACGTCCAGGTCGCGTGTGGCGGCGCCCAGCGCGTGATGGTGGGCGGCGCTGGCCTCGCCGAGCTCGAGCATGGCGCCGAGCACCGCGGCCCTGGGCGGCGGCGAGCTGCGCAGGACCTCCAACGCCAGGCTGGCCGACGCCGGGTTGCTGTTGTAGGTGTCGTCGATGATGGTGAGGCGGCCGTGGACGCGGCGCTGGAGCCGACCCGGTTCGAGGCGGGCGCCGGCGAGGCGCAGCGCGGCCGCCTCGATCTCGAACCCCAGCCGTTCCGCCATGGCCAGCGCGGCGAGCGCGTTGTCGGCCAGCGCCTTGCCGGGCCAGGGAAGCTGGATCTGCAGCCCCCGGTAGACCAGCTCCTGCCCCTCGGCGCTCGCCGACAGGCGCCGGGCCGGCACCAGATTCGGTGCGGTGGGGCTCGGCTCGTCGGCATCGAGCACGGCGTAGGGGTGGACCGCGTCGCGCAAGGCGGGGGGAAGCTCGCGGTAGGCCTGCAGGCTCGCCAGCCGGTGGCCGGGTGCCGCCATCAGCAAGGCACCCTTCTCGAGGGCAACGGCGTCGACGGTGCCGAGACCGGAGAGGTGGCTGGCGCCGATGGCCGTGACGATGGCGTGGTCCGGCCGGGTCAAGTCGAGCAGGCGGGCCATCTCGCCCAGCTGGTCGATGCCGAGCTCGAGCACCAGAGGCTCGCCGTGCCCCTGCCGGCCCTGAGCCAGTGCGGCGTCGACGAGGGTCGCCGCCAGCGCCCAGGGGGTGTTGAGGTTGCCTTCGCTGCAGCGCCCCTGCAGGGCCGCACACAACAACGTCTTGGTGGTCGTCTTGCCGGCCGAGCCGGTGATCCCGACCACCGGGCCGCTCAGCGCCGCCCGGGCGCGGCGGCCGAGATCGAGCAGGCGTTCGCCCGGGCTGTCGACGACCACGCCGCGCTCGTGCGGGAGGTCGGAGACGATGAAGGCGGCGCCGCGGGCCAGGGCGTCGTCGGCGTAGCAGATGCCGTGGCCGTGCTGGCCGGGCAGCGCGAAGAAGACGTCCCCGGGCCGCACGCGGTCGGAGTGGAAGGCCACGCCGCTGCCCTGGGGAAGCGGCGAAGCCGGCTCGGACACGGGGCCCAGCTCGCGCAGGAGGGTCACGTCTACGGCGTTCACGGGCGGGCGAGCCTCCATATCATGACCACTTTACACAACGCGCTCACGACCCCCCTCTTACGGCATTGGCTCATGGACGGCTGTCGGCGAGAGCGACGCTACCCGGCGCCAGCCCCCAGTGCGCCACCACCTCGCTGCCGATGGCCCGGAACAGCGGGGCGGCCACCCAGGTGCTGGTCTTGCTGCCCACCTGCGGCTTCTGCAGGGTGACGATGGTGACGACGCGGGGGTGGTCGGCGGGGAAGACCCCGGCGAAGGTGATGGAGTACTCGCCCTTCGGATAGGTGCCCAGGCGGCGATCGTAGATGTCGGCCGTGCCGGTCTTGCCGGCCACGCTGACGCCCGGGACCTTGGAGTACTTCAGATCGCTGGCGTCCACGACGTGCACCAGCATCTTGAACACGGTGTCGGCGACGTGCGCGTCGAGGACCCGATGGGGCGCAGGGAGGGTGGCACCTTCCACCAGCCGCGGCGGGACGTAGACGCCGCGATCGGCCAGGATGCTGTAGGCCGCCGCCAGCTGGACCGCGGTCGTCGAAACGTTCTGGCCGATGGTATTGGAGGCCTGATCCTGCGGCACCCAGTTCTGCCACGGGTTGAGGATGCCGGTAGTGGCGTAGATGCTGGTCAGGTCGAGGGGCTGGCCGAAGCCGTAGCGTGCCAGCCAGCCGTGGAGCTGCTTCGGCGTGAACCGCCAGGTGAGGTGGATCATGCCGACGTTGCTGGAGAAGCGCAGGATGTCGGGGATCGACAGCTCCGGCTTGTGCCACTCGACGTCGTGGAAGGTCTTGTTGCCCACGTGCACGCTCATGGGCGCAGCGATGGTCTCGTTCGGGTTCAACAGGCCGTCCTGGATGAGCCCGGCCACCACGAACGGCTTCATCACCGAGCCCGGCTCGTACTCCTGGGCGAAGGGCCGGTCCATCATGTCGTTGCTGCTCGCCTGGCGCCAGTGGTTGGGATCGAAGCTGGGGTAGCTCGCCGCCGCCAGGATGCGACCGGTGCCGACCTCCAGGATGACCGCCATGCCGTCGGCCGCCTGATTCTTCTCGGCCACGCGCTTCAGGTTCGTCTCCGCCGCCGCCTGCAGGGTCGGGTCGATGGTGAGGCGCACGTCCCGACCCGCCTGGAGCTTGCGGTCCAGGCTGTACTCGAGGCCTTCGAGCCCGTAGCGTCCGTCGGGCTGGATGGCGCCCGTGAAGCCCAGCAGGTTGGCGGCCAGCGTGCCCTGCGGATAGCGTCGGTCGTTCGCCGGGCCGTAGGCCAGCACGGTGCCGTCCGATGCCAGGATCCTGCCGCGCACCGGAGTGTCGGCCGGCGGCGCGGGGAAGCTGGGGGCGCCGCGTTGCTGGCTGGCGAAGCCGAACAACGCGGCCAGCAGTGGAACGACGAGCAGCACGGACATCAGGCCGCGGCGCGTGAAGCGCAGCTCCGTCGGGTCGCCCTTCTTCCTCGAGTTCAGTGCCATACCGTGCGGATCTCCAGACCACTGGCGGGCAGCGTCGGTTGAGGGGCGGCGCCGGGCGCCACCGCGCCGACGTTGGAGGCTTCCGGTGCAGGCACCATGCCGTGCGCGTCGGCCCACTGGGTGACCGCCAGCGGCCCGTTCACGCCGGCGGCCCGGAGTTGGAGGTTGGCGACGGAGTCGAGGAGCTTCTGACGCTGGTCGATCAGCGTCATCTGATGGTGGTAGAGCCCCTGGTTCACCAGCCCGACCGCGCTCAACAGCAGCAGCAGGCCGAAGTAGAGGGGCACGGCACGACGGGCGACGCGACTCACGACGCACTCCTCTCGCCGACGCGGAGCTTGGCCGCGCGGGCGCGCGGGTTGGCCTGCACCTCGTCCTCGCTCGGCGTCACCGGCTTCTTCGTGACGGCGACCATGCGAGGCGAGTCGTTCAGGAAGCGTTTCACGATGCGGTCCTCCAGCGAGTGGTAGCTGATGGCCACCAGCCGGCCGCCGGGCTCGAGCAGCCGGGCGGCGGCCTCGAGGCCCTCCTGGAGGGCGCCGAGCTCATCGTTGACGTGGATGCGAAGGGCCTGGAAGGTGCGCCGGGCGGGGTGGGTGCGGCGCGGCCCACCGGGGTAGGCCGACGCCACCACCTCGGCCAGGCGGCCGGTGGTACGGATCGGGGCGCGCTCCCGCGCCTCCACGACGCGGCGCGCGATCCGCCGACTGTGGCGCTCCTCGCCGTAGCGCCACAGCAGCGCGGCGATCTCCTCCATGGGAGCTTCGTTCACGATGTCGGCGGCGCTCGGGCCGGTGGCAGTCATGCGCATGTCGAGCGGTCCGTCGGCCCGGAAGGCGAAGCCGCGCTCCCCTTCGTCGAGCTGCATCGACGAGACCCCCAGGTCGAGGAGGATGCCGGCCACGG
>CAZTTB010000052.1:0-11215 GCA_964616005.1 uncultured bacterium
TCGAGACCGGCCTGATCGAGCGCGTCCATGCCGACCACGGCCGGCGCGATGTCGTCGTTGACGTGCGCGACGGCCTGCAGGACACCCTTTCCGAGGTAGCGCGAACCGCCGTCACGTAGCTCGACGGCCTCGTGCACACCGGTCGACGCGCCGGAGGGTACGATCGCCGCGCCCTGTACACCGCTCGACAGGGTCACGACAGCGCCGACGGTGGGGTTACCGCGCGAGTCGAGGAGCTCGAGCGCGCGGACGTCTTCGATGATGGTCATGTGGGTCCTCCTTCTTCGTGATGCGGAACGTGCTTGCGGGAGACCGCGGCGGCGTCGGCACCGGCCCAGGCGGCACGGTACCCGCCGCGTACGGCGTCCGTGTCAGCCGGTCCGCAGGGGTACGACCATCGCCAGGTAGCTGGGGTCGCCGAGATCCGCCACCACGCTGGGTGCGGACGTGGGACCGCCTCCGGAGAACGACAGCCGGACGTCGCCGGTCGCGGGCCCAAGGGCATCGACCAGGTACTTGGCGTTGTAGGCGAGGGCGATCTCGGGGTCCGTGCCCTCCTGCAGGACATCGATGGACTCCTGAGAACGACCGTACGTCCCCTCGGCGGTGATCTGTAGCACCCCGTCGCGAACGAACAGGTCGACGCGGTTGTTGGCCGTCTTGTCGGCCATCAGCGCCACGCGCGAAACCGCTTCGGCTAGCTTGGGAGCGTCCAGGGTGATCGACACCGGGAAGGTCTTGGGGATGATCCGCTCGTAATCGGGGAAGGTACCGTCCATGAGCTTCAGGTTGAGGCTGAAGCTGCCGCTCTGAACGCTGAGCTGGCCTTCGGACAGACCGAGGCGGGACTCCCCCTCGTCCAGGATCCGGGTGAGCTCGTCGACACTGCGGCCGGGAACGACCACGTCGCCCTCCAGACCGGTCGCGGCATCGAGATGGTAGTACGCCAGGCGGAACCCGTCGGTCGCGACCGCCCGCGTCGTCGTCGGCCCCAGTTCCAGCTTGACGCCGCGGAACACCGCCTGGTAGTCCGCCACCGCCGCCGCATAGCGAACACTTCCCAGGGCCCTGACGAGTTGGGCTGCGTCGAGGGCGCCAGCGAGGTGGTCGGAGAAGACGAGTTGCGGGGCCGATGAAGGCGCCATCAACTGCAGTTTGGTGGCGAAGGTTCCCGAGGACAGATCGAGTTCCTTGTCACCGAACTCCAACTCGACCAGATCGTCGGGGAGGGCGCGGACCACCTGACTGAAGACGTGCGCGGGTAGGGCGTAGCTGCCTTCACCCTGGGCGTCGGCCGCGAAACGTGCGCGGATGTCGACGTCCATGTTGCTGCCGCTGAGTTCGATGCCGTCCTCGCGGGTGTCGATACGGAGCAGACTCAGACCGGGGTTGCTGCTTCGGCTCGGGATGATCCTCTCGACATGGGCGAGCGTGTCGGCCAGGGTCTTCTTGGGAACGTGAACTTTCATGCGTATCTCCCGTACGGCATCGTCTAAGAGCATACCCGATAGGAGCGCTGGACAACGCGGTTCGGGTGCCTTCTGGAGGCTTGCGCTCCGAACTAGGGAACCCCGGCAAGAGCCGGGGGTGAGGGTGTTCTCCCGGGAAGCATGGAACCCCCTATAACCGTAGGGGCTGTGGAAACTGTGGAGAAGTGTGGGGAGCCCCGACGGCAACGCGAGGATGCCTGTGGAGGGCGCTGTGGACAAGACGATGTGCGCTGTGGACAACACTTCTGATACTCCACAGATCTCCACAGGGGAAACGGGCGGAGGGGTTGTGCACAGGGTCGTCCACAGCCTGTCCACACGTTATCCACAGGCTTCTCCACAGGGGCGGGGCCGGGCGGCCGGACCGCCCGTCGCTCACATCAGGCTGGATTTCAGATCGCGCACGGTGCTCGCGAGCGCCTTGTCGGACTCGATCTGGTCGCTCACCTTCTGGACCGCGTACATCACGGTCGAGTGGTCGCGACCGGAGAAGTACTGCCCGATCTCCGGATAGGAGTGGGGCGTCAACTCGCGGATCAGGTACATGGCGATCTGGCGGGGTACGACCAGCTCCTGGCGGCGCCCCTTGCCGCGCACGTCGACCGTGTCGACCTCGAAGCGCTCGGCCGTCACCCGCAGGATGTCGGCCATGGTCAGGCTCAACTCGCCCGGGGCGAACACGTCGGAGAGTGCCTTGGCGACGGTCTGCTGGTCGAGGGTCGCCTGGTTCATCGAGGCGAACACGATAGCGCGCACCAGTGCGCCCTCCAGCTCACGGATGTTCGAGGTGACGTGGCGAGCGATGTAGTCGAGGACCTCCGAGGGGACCTTGACGCCGCGATACTCGGCGTTCATCTTCAGGATCGCGATGCGCGTCTCCAGCTCGGGGGCCTGGATGTCGGTGATCAGACCCCACTCGAAGCGACTGCGCAGCCGCTTCTCGAGGGTGGGGATGTCCTTCGGGGGGCGGTCGGACGACAGGATGATCTGCTTGCCGGACTCGTAGAGCGCATTGAACGTGTGGAAGAACTCCTCCTGCGTGCGCTCCTTGCCGGCGATGAACTGGATGTCGTCGATGAGCAGCAGGTCGATGGTGCGGTAACGGTCGCGGAAGGAGACCATGCGGTCCTCGCGGATCGCGTTGATCATCTCGTTGGTGAAGGCCTCCGTCGTCGCGTACTCGACCACCAGGTTGGGGTAGCGCTCGGCGACGGCGTGACCCACCGCGTGCATGAGGTGGGTCTTGCCGAGACCTGCGTCCCCGTACAGGAACAGCGGGTTGTAGGCGCGGCCCGGCGACTCGGCGACCGCCAGGGCGGCGGCGTGCGCCAGGTTGTTGTTGGGGCCCACCACGAAGTTGGAGAACACGTACTTGGGGTTGAGACGGGGCCTGGGGGCTTGCACCGCCGGTGCCGACTCCTGGTGCGTGCTGAACATGTCCTGCTGCTCGATGGTCTGGAACGGGACGACCTGGAAGGCTACGCGCGGCGTGTCCGCGCCGAGATCGGTGAGAGCGCGCTCGATGACCTCGGCATAGTGACCCTTGAGCCAGTCGCGGGCGAACGAGTGCGGCACACCGATCAGGAAGGCGCCGTTCTCGAAGCCGAGTGGCTTCACCTGGCGGAACCAGGTGCGGAACTCGACCTCCGGGATCTCTTCCCGGAGCGCCTCGAGGATGTCCTCCCAGATCGCTTCGTCGCGGCTCAGCATTCCAGCGGTGGTCCTCTCGCCCGCCGCAACGGCGGGCCGGGTCGCAATCTCGGTGAGACGCGCACGGCCGGGGGCCTCGGTCGGGACGGTCCCGGCTGGCACGGCGTATCGGGCGCCGGGGATGATCCTGGCGCGGCTCGCGCCGGACGGCTCCGAGGCCGGTCCGGTGCGGCGGTCCAGGGACGCAGTCTAGCAGAACCCGGCGAGCGGTCTGGGGGGTGGTTGGAGGCGCCGCCGGCAGCGCGCGAAGGACGGTGTGGAAGTTGCGGCGGAGGCGCCGGAAGCCCGCGGGGCGCGGGGCGGAGTGAGGGGCGGACGGGGCGCGTTGCGGAGGGTTGGTGCGGGGCGCATGTGGCGGGGTAGGCTGCCGGGGTAGTGGGGGGAGGTTCGTGGGGGCGAGGTTCGTGGGGGCGCGGCCCGCGCCCCCACGGGACCGACGGGGAAGGACCGACCGGGAAGGGTGGGAGGCATGCAGTTCGACGTGATTGTCGTCGGCGGCGGTCACGCCGGGATCGAGGCCAGCGTCGCGGCCGCGAAGCTGGGTGCGCGCACGGCGTTGGTGCTGCCGAACCCGGACACGATCGGCGTGATGCCGTGCAATCCCGCCATCGGCGGTCCCGGCAAGTCGCAGCTGGTGTTCGAGATCGTGGCGCTCGGCGGGGTGATGGGGCAGCTCGCCGACGAGACCGCCATCCATGCGCGCACGTTGAACGCGAGCAAAGGCCCGGCCGTGCAATCGCTGCGCGTGCAGAACGAGCGCGACGGGTACGCCGTGGCGGCGCGTGCGCTGGTGGAGTCGACGACCGGGGTGGAGATCGTTCGGGCCGAGGTGGCATCGCTGACGGTGGAGGACGGGGTGGTGGCCGGGGTCGAGACCAGCGACGGCCGCAGGCTGCGCGCTCCGAGCGTGGTGCTGTGCACCGGGACCTTCCTCGCCGGGGTGGTCTGGTACGGCAAGCAACAGCGGCCGGCGGGGCGCCAGGGGGAGGCTCCGGCGCGTCACTTGTCGGCCAGCCTGCGCTCGAGCGGGCACGATCTCATGCGCTTCAAGACCGGCACGCCGCCGCGCATCCGCGCCGACTCGGTCGATCTGGCCGCGCTGCAGGAGGTCCCCCCCGACGACCCGCCACGGACCTTCACGGGCACGGCCGGGCCCAGGGTTCGGCACTCGCCCACCTGGCTGACGCGCACCACCGCACGCACGCACGAGCTCATCAACGCCAACCTTCACGCCTCGGCCATGTACGGCGGGGAGATCGAGGGGCGGGGACCGCGTTACTGCCCGTCGATCGAGGACAAGGTCGTGCGCTTCGGCGATCGCGATCATCACCTGCTGTTCGTCGAGCCGGATGGTGTGAACACCAGCGAGCTCTACCTTCAGGGGTTCTCGAGCTCGATGCCGCCCGTGTTGCAGGACGACATGATCCGTACCCTGCCGGGCTTCGAGCGCGCCGTGATCCAACGCTACGCCTACGCGGTCGAGTACGACGCGCTCGACCCCACGCAGTTGGCGGTCACCATGATGTCGCGCCGTCTGCCTGGGTTGTTCAGCGCGGGGCAGATCAACGGCACCAGCGGGTACGAGGAGGCGGCGGCGCAGGGCCTGGTCGCGGGCGTGAACGCGGCGCGCTTCGCGGCCGGCGCGGAGTTGGTGACCGTCCGGCGCGACGAGGGCTACATCGGGGTGCTGCTCGACGACCTGGTGAGATGGGGGATCGATGAGCCGTACCGGATGTTGACGTCACGGAATGAGTTCCGGTTGCTGCATCGACAGGACAACGCGGCCGAGCGGTTGAGCGCGTTGGGCCATCGCTGGGGCCTGGTGGACGCACGGCGGCTGGCCGCCGTGCGGGCCAGCGTCGCGCGCGTCGAGCGGGAGGCGGCCCGGCTGGCCGCGGTCCGTCATCAGGGGGATCCCGGCACCAAGATCCTGTGCCGTCCGGGCATGGATCACGCGGCGGTGACGGCCTTGGTGGGGGCGCCGGACGAGCCGCTCGACCGGGACGAGGTCGAGCGGGTGGAGATCGTGGTCCGGTACGCCTCGTACATCGAGCGTTCCAGGAAGCACCTCGACGAGCGGAGTGAATACGAGGGGATGAGCCTGGCGGGGGTCGACTTCGGACGGGTCGCGAGCCTCTCGGCCGAGGGGCGCGAGGTGCTGCAGCGCGGGGCGCCGCACACGCTGGGCGCCGCGCAACGTCTTCGAGGCGTGCGCGACAGCGACGTGACGGCCCTGCTGGTCCACATGAAGACGCGCGGTGTTTCACGTGAAACTGTCGCCACCTGAGGCGATCGATCGATACCGGGCGCTGCTCGGCCGCTACCATCGGACCCTCGACCTGGTCTCGGACCGCGGCATGGGCGATCTCGACCGGCTGCTGGCCGAGGCGGACCGGTACGCCGAGGTGGTGCGGCGGGTGGCACCGGACGCGCGCACGCTTCTGGACGTGGGGTCGGGGGCGGGCTTGCCGGGTGTCGTGCTGGCGGTGAGGCTCCCGGGAGTACGGGTGGTGTTGAGCGAGCGCCGGCGGAAGCGTGCGAGCTTCCTGATGCTGGTTGGCGGGCAACTCGGGCTGGACAACGTCGAGGTGGTGGCGGGGGACGTGGCGGGGCTGGTAGGGCTCGACGCGGACGTGGTGGTGGCGCAGGCGGTCGGCACGTTCGAGGAGGTGGCGCGCCTGACGCGACGGGCGAGGCGTTCGGGCTCTGTGTTGCTCAGCCGCAAGGGCCCGAGCTGGCGTGACGAGGTGGCGGCGGTCGAGGCCGCCGCTGGGGCGGCCGTGACCGTGGTGGCCGAGGAGCCGCTCGGACACCGTGGTACCCTTGTCGCACTGCGTTTCGCAGGAGGAACGGCTTGCCCATCATCGGCGTGATCAATCAGAAGGGCGGCGTGGGCAAGACCACGACGGCGGTGAACCTCTCCGCCGCTCTGGCGGAGCGGCGGCGGATCCTGCTCGTGGACCTCGATCCGCAAGCGAATGCCAGTAGCGGGGTCGGGATCCAACGCCCGTTGCGCACTGTGTACGACGTCTTGAGTGGACGGGCGTCGGCGAGGCAGGCGGTGGTGCGGTCGCTGCAGCCGAACCTGGCGGTGTTGCCGGCGTCGGCCGATCTGGCGGGTGCGGCGGTCGAGCTCGACGCGAGCGCCGACAACCTGTTGTTGCTGGCGCGCTCGTTGATCGGCGTTCGGCCGAACTTCGACTTCATCGTGCTGGATGCGCCGCCGTCGATGGGCGCGCTGACGCTGAACGCGCTGGCGGCGGCCGATCATCTGATCATTCCGTTGCAGTGCGAGTACTATGCGCTCGAGGGGATCGCCGGGATGATGGACACGGTGGAGCGGGTGCGGGGGTCGTTGAATCGCGAGTTGAAGATCTTGGGGATCCTGTTGACGATGTTCGACAGCCGGACGAAGCTGTCGCAACAGGTGGAGGAGAACGTACGGCGGCACTTCCAGCGGGAGGTGTTCAGGACGGTGATCCCGCGCAGCGTGCGGCTGGCCGAGGCGCCGTCGTACGGACAGTCGGTGCTCGAGTACGCACCGATGTCGTCCGGCGCGCTGGCGTACCAGAGCCTCGCGGAGGAGGTCATCGATCGTGTCAGCCAAGGCTAGGGGTCTGGGGCGGGGGCTGGATGCGTTGCTCCCCAAGGTGCAAGGTGGGGTTCAGCACATCGCGGTCGAGCGACTGGTGGCGTCACCCCATCAGCCGCGCAAGCGGATGGACGAGACGGCGATCGCGGAGCTCGCCGCGTCGATCGCCGAGCGAGGGGTGTTGCAGCCGATCCTGGTGCGTCCTCGCGGCGACGACTTCGAGATCGTAGCGGGGGAGCGACGGTTCCGGGCTGCGCAGCGCGCGGGGCTCGGTAGCGTGCCGGCCGTCGTTCGTGAGCTCGACGACAGGGAGACGCTCGAGGTCGCGATCGTCGAGAACCTGCAACGCGAGGACCTGAACGCGGTCGAGGAGGCGCAGGCGTTCAAGCAGCTGATGGACTTCGGACTGAGTCAGGAGCAGGTGGGCCGGGCGGTGGGACGGTCCCGCAGCGCCGTGGCCAACAGTCTGCGCCTGCTGACGCTTCCCGGGGAGGCGGTGGACGCGCTGGAGCGAGGCGACATCTCCGCGGGGCACGGCCGGGCGGTGCTGGCGCAGGCCGAGGAGGACCGGCTGTGGGCCCTCGACCGGATCCTCTCGCGCGGGTTGTCGGTGCGGGAGGCGGAGGCGCTCAAGCGTCCTGCGGGGGCCAGGCGCGCGCGCGAGGGTGGGGACGGTCGCTATGACCGGCTCGAGGAGGATCTGAGTCGGTACGCCGGGACGCAGGTGCGGATCCGTGGCGGCACGCGCGGCCGCATCGAGTTGCGCTTCCACACCGAAGATGAATTGACCCGTCTGTTGGAGTTGCTCGGCTACGAGGCGTAGGTGGGAGTCGAGCGCGCGGCAGCGCTGCCGGTGTTTCACGTGAAACGGGTGTACCGCCGAGTCCCTACGGGCCGTTCCGTGGGCTCGGGAGCCGTGTCGCCGGTGGTACCATGCCGACGGAGCCTGCGGGGTCCCCCCTCGCGCGGCGCCGGCGCTCTCCGAGTTCGCTGTGACCCTTGACGTCGAGCTCGGGCGGGTGACGCCCCACGGCGATGCCGGAACGGACCGCAGGCGAACGATGTGTTGATGCGAGGAGATCCTATGAAGAACCCAGTTCGCGTAGCGGTGACCGGCGCGGCGGGACAGATCGGCTACGCGCTGCTGTTCCGTATCGCATCCGGCGACATGTTGGGCAAGGACCAGCCCCTCATCCTCCAGCTGCTCGAGATCCCCCAGGCGATGAAGGCCCTGGAGGGCGTGGTCATGGAGCTCAACGACTGCGCCTTCCCGCTCCTGCGCGGCATCGAGTCCTCCGACGATCCCAACGTCGCGTTCAAGGACGCCGACTTCGCGCTGCTGGTGGGGTCGCGCCCCCGCGGCCCCGGCATGGAACGCAAGGACCTCCTCGAGGCCAACGGCGCGATCTTCACGGTCCAGGGCAAGGCGTTGAGCGACCATGCATCCCCCGACGTGAAGGTCCTGGTGGTCGGGAACCCGGCCAACACGAACTGCCTCATCGCGCTCAACAACGCTCCCAACCTGAAGCCCGAGCAGTTCACGGCCATGACCCGGCTGGATCACAACCGGGCCATCAGCCAGCTCGCAGGCAAGGCGGGAGCGCAGGTCGCCGACGTCAAGCGCATGATCATCTGGGGCAATCACTCCAGCACGCAGGTGCCGGACGTGACCCACGCCACGGTGGGCGGGCGGCCCGCCACGGAGCTCGTGGACGCGGCTTGGGTCGCCGGGAGCTTCATCCCGACCGTTCAGAAGCGAGGCGCCGCCATCATCCAGGCGCGCGGCGCCTCGAG
Organism: uncultured bacterium; assembly: GCA_964616005.1. Lineage (GTDB taxonomy): Bacteria > Deinococcota > Deinococci > Deinococcales > Trueperaceae > JASBRS01. Next base: position 8,587 of record CAZTTB010000052.1, read on the forward strand.
TGCTGCCTCGGCCGCCAACGCCGCGGTGGACCATGTCCGCAGCTGGGCCCTCGGCACACCCGAGGGTGACTGGGTGAGCATGGGGATCCCCAGCCGCGGCGACTACGGTGTGCCGGAGGGTCTGGTGTTCTCCTTCCCGGTGCGAGTGGCCGGAGGCGCGATCGAGGTCGTCCAGGGCCTGGACATCCCCGAGCCGGTCCGCCAGCGCATGTCGATCACGCAGACCGAGTTGGAGGAGGAGCGGGCGGCGATCCAGAGCCTGCTCTAGCCCCGCGTTCGGCGTCGTTGACGTGCTGTGCGCGCGTGCGACGATCGTCCGGACGGGGCGGTGCCGGGGCCGCGCGGTTGTCGAGCGCGGCCCCGGCCCGTACCGGGCCGTAGGGCCGCGACATCGGAAGAAATCGGAAGCGTTCCGATTATGCTATGCTCTCCGGAGCGCGGGGAGCCGCGACGCCGGTCGGGGAGGGTTTGCAGACGTGGCACGAAGCGAGCGCGCGACAACGGATCCCGGGATACGGGATGGCAGCGACGCGGCCGGATCCCGAGGGACGGGCGCGGAGTCGGCGGCCGTGGGGCCACGCTCCGTTCTCAAGGATCACGGCCTACGCTTCAGCCGGCCACGTGAGCTGATCCTGGCGTATTTGCTCGAAGAGAACAAACACGTCAGCGCCGAGGGGCTCTACCTGGCGCTCAAGCAGCGCGGGGAGAACCTGAGCCTGTCGACGGTCTACCTGAACCTCAACGTGTTGGCCGAGGCGGGGCTGGTCCGGGAGTTCAAGGGCGCGTCCGGACAGGCCTTCTTCGACAGCAACGTCACCCCCCACTACCATGTGGTGTGCCGGCAGACGGGGGAGATCCTCGACGTCCCGGCACCGTCCGTCGACGGCAAGCCGCTCGGCCGTTTCCTCAAGGAGACGATCGAAGCAGCCACCGGCTGGAAGGTCGATGAGCCGCATCTGAGCCTCACGGGGCTGTCGCCTGAAGCGCAGGAGAGCGACGACGATTGATCCGGAGTTCGCGCCCGTCCACGGGTGGCGTGTGAGCCGGTAGAATCCTCAGCATGACCCAAGGAGAGCTCGCCCCCCGCGGCTTCGCTGTGCGGGAGCCGGTTGGCAACGACGATCTTCGCGCACTCGAGGACCTCCAGGTCGAGGTGTGGGGGTTCGACGAGCGCGACGCGGTCCCGGCCTCCCACTTCCGGGCGGTACACCACGTCGGGGGCATGGTCCTCTGTGCGTACCTCGAGGACCGGCTGATCGGCTTCGCCTACGGCTTCCCGGCGCTGCCGCAAGGCGCCTGGGAGCACGGCGTGGGGCTCCACTCGCACATGGTCGGGGTGGGGCGCGGCCGGCAGGGGACGGGCGTGGGCCGTGCGCTCAAGTGGGCGCAGCGCGACTGGTGCCTGGCGCGGGACATCCCCTGGATGAACTGGACCTTCGATCCCATCCAGGCCCGGAACGCCAGGCTCAACTTCCACCACCTCGGGGTGCGAAGCCGGGAGTACCTGGTCGACTTCTATGGCACCTTGGCGGGCAGCCTCGGGGGGAACCAGACGAGCGACCGCTTGATGGCCTTCTGGGACCTGCGATCGCGCGACGTCACCGTCCGGGCCGAGCGTTACGCCGCCGGTTTGGCGCCGGAGCCGGCGCCGCTGAGGCCCGCACCGTGGTGTTTGCGGCGGGGCCCGGACGGCGAGCCGCTGCGCATAGGGGTTCCGGTCGATACGGACGCGTTGCGGGTGGCCGTTCCGGCGGATGCCAACCGCCTGCTACATGAGGACCCGGAGGCGGCGACGCGCTGGCGCACGGCCGTGCGCGAGGCGATGGCGCCCGCCATCGCCGACGGCTTCGTGGTGACGGCGTTCGAGAGCGAGGGCTACCTGCTCGAGCGCGGTGGGCCGGCAGCTGAAGGCGGAACTGGAAAGATGACCTTAAGCGAATAGAAAGACAGCCTTGACAATTTGCTATGTCGCCCCTATGATTCTGATCAAGGAGGCGATGAGCGTGTACGGATGGACCCACGAACGGATCGGCCACATGCACATCGACGAGCTGCGCAGGCAGGCGTTCGTCGGCGCCCAGCTCCGACGGGCGCGCGGCCGGATCGGTTCCCGCATCGCCGCGACACTGCGCGCGTGGGCCGAACGGCTGGAGGCTTCCACGGGCATCATGACGGGCCCCTGGCGCGAGGACTTCCGGCCGCGTGCGCCGCGGCGCGCCTAGCACGACGCCGCGCCGGGCGCGGACGCGCCCGGCCCAGTCGCGCCCGGCCCAGTCGCGAAGGCGGCGGAGCGTCGCAAGCGAGGCACAGCGACGAGATCCAGCGACGAGATCCAGGGACGAGGTTCAGAGACGAGGTCATGACGTGAACGAGCGTGAACGCATCCACAAGATGGTCGAAGCGGGCACCATCACCGAAGGCGAGGCGGAACGCCTCCTGAGCGTGCTGCGCGAGATCGATCAGGCCGACGGCGAGCTAGCGGCCAGCGCGGCGGCGATGGAGGACGAGGCCCGGCAGGTCGAACGCATGGACGGGCCGGAGCCGGGCGCTGACGCAGCCGTCCATACCGGCGCAGCAGCGGCCGGACCTGCAGCGGCCGGACCTGCGGCCGCGGCCGGAAGCGCGCGCC
>CAZTTB010000052.1:11315-12993 GCA_964616005.1 uncultured bacterium
GCAGCGGCCGGACCTGCAGCGGCCGGACCTGCGGCCGCGGCCGGAAGCGCGCGCCGGGCACCGGTCCCCGGCGCGGCACCGGTTCCTGCGGGCGAGGCACCTGCCGGATCGCGTGGACCCGCGTCCGCGGAGGCGGGCGCCGGCGCTCCCCGGGACACCCGCTGGGTGCGTGTCTCCCTGCTGGCCGGCGACGTGAGCGTACGGGCCGACCCGGATGTCGACGAGGTGGTGGTGCGCGGCGACACCGAGAGCGTGCGGGTCGAAGCCACGGCGGACGGCTTCACGGTCGGGCACGCCAAGGGCGAGGGGCAGGAGAGTTGGGTCGACCGCTTCCTCTCTCGCATCCGCTCGGGCCACGTCGAGCTCCGCGTGCCGGCCGGCTACGGCGTCGATCTGGCCGTCACCGCCGGAGACGTCGAGATCCGCGGAGTGCCGTTCCTGCGGGGCCGGCTGACGTCGGGCAACCTCGACGCGCGCGGCCTGCACGGCATCGACTTCACGACCGCGGCCGGCGACATCAACGTGGAGATGACGCTGACCGAGGGCCGGCACAGTCTGCGGGCCACCGCGGGCGACGTCAGCGTGCGCCTCGGGGCGGGCTCGAACGTCGAGGTCGACGGCTCCGTCTCCATCGGTAGCGCCTCGGTACGCGCGCCCGGTTTCGAGGTGGACCGCCGCGGCGTGGGGCAACGGTTCCGGGGTCGGGTGGGGGCGGGCCGTGCCCGGCTCGATCTGCACGTCACGACGGGCGATGTAGATGTGAAGGTGAGCGATGAACGCTAGCGCGGAACGACGCCGGATCCTGGACCTGCTGGCCGCCGGGCAGATCAGCGCCGACCAGGCGGCCGAGCTGCTGGAAGCCGTGGGGCCGGGGGGCGGCTCGCCGCCGGCCGCTCCGGTCAAGGGTATCGCCCGGCTGCTGCGCATCTCGGTGGATGCCACCCGGCCCGACGGCAGCAAAGAGGCCACCGTGCGGATCAACGTCCCGCTGGGGCTGGCGAGGTTCGCCGGGCGCTTCCTGCCGCCCGATGCGCGCCGCGAGCTCGAAGGCCAGGGGATCGACCTGTCGTCGTTGCTCGAATCCCTCAACGGCGACGTCCCCGACGGCCGTCTGGTGGACATCGACGCCACCGACGAGGAGAAGGGCACCACCGCCAAGATCGTGATCGAGGTGGTGTGATGCTTCGGTTCCGGCGCCTGGACGGCCCCGGCCTCGGTGCCTACCTCGACGAGCTGCGGCCGCGTGTGCTGGTCGTGCGCATCCGTGCCAAGCGGTTCCGCCTGCTGTGGGCGGTCCCCATGGCGCCCTTCGAGGAGTTGCTCGCCTTCGCTCTGGGGCTGGCCCTGCTGGTGCCGATGGCGGCGCGGTTCCTGCCCGCGGCACCGCGCGCGCGGCTCGAACGCCGCGGCGGCCTCGCGGCGGCCGCCGCCTACATCGCGACGAAGGCCGGTGATGCCGGCAACGAGGCCGCTCAGGAGCTACCACAGGGGCTGCTCGCCCGGCTCTCGCTGATCGCCTCCGGAGGCCTCGGCGAGGCGCTGCGGCTTCCGCCCGGTACGCCCTACCTGAGCGTGCAGGGCGATGGCGTGACCATCGACGTGCGCCCCTATTGAGCGGTGCGCACCTTGCCAGATCCGAACGAGGGAGACGCATCATGACGAGACTTCCCATGCCCAC
>CAZTTB010000053.1:0-12488 GCA_964616005.1 uncultured bacterium
CGCTGCGCGCCGGCGGCTCGGCCGAGAAGTAGCTGCCGTACACCTCGTTGACGGCTGCGAAGTCGTTCATGTCGGCCAGGAAGCAGGTGCACTTGACGGCGCGCTCGAGGCTCGAGCCGCCGGCCTCCAGCACCGCTCTGAGGTTCTCCATCACCTGGCGCGTCTGCGTGCGGATGTCACCCTCGACCAGCGTGCCATCGGGCGTGAGCGGGATCTGGCCGGCGGTGAACAGCAGCCCGCCGACACGCACGGCCTGCGAGTAGGGGCCCACGGCGGCCGGAGCGGTGTCGGTCTTCACGATGGTTCTCATGGGTCCCAGCCTAGCAGGGGCACGGGCGCCCGCCGTGGCCGTCCATGACCGTCAGCCCCGCCACAGGCTGAACAGCAGGAACAGCAACAGCAGGTAGAGCGAGCCAAGGATCCAGATGCGGTACGGGTACCAGGGGTGCCTGCGCATCTTGCCGAGCGGGCCGGTGGCCGGGTACTCGTCCTCGATGCGGCGGATGCCGCTCATGGTGTCGCTGATGTCGACCGACTCGGAGCCGGCGGCCGCTTCGGGGAGGGAGTACCGTTTGGGCCTCGGCTCCACCGCCCGGACCTCCACCACCACCGCGGTGACGTTGTCCGGTGCGCCGCGGTCGTTGGCCTCGGCGATGAGCTGGCGCGCCGCCTCCTCCGGCTCGGCCTCGGTGACGACCTGGCGCAGCATCGTTTCGGACAACAGCATGCTCACGCCGTCGCTCAGCAGCAGGATGCGGTCGCCGGGCCGGACCTCGAAGTGGAGCACGTCGAGCCGGAAGGTGGCGGTGGCGCCGAGGGCGTTGGTGATCACGTTGCGCCAGCGGTGCCGGCGCGCCTCGTCGGCGGTGAGCAACCCCTGCCGCACGCGGTCGGCGACCCAGCTGTGGTCGGCGGTGAGCTGGACGATCTCGCCGCCGCGGATCAGGTAGGCGCGCGAGTCGCCGACGTGGCCGATGAGGCCGACCTGATCGTCGAGGTAGACGGCGGTGAGGGTGGTGCCCATGCCGCGCACCTCGGGGTGCTCGGCGGCATAGTCGTAGACCTCGAAGTTCGCCGTCTGGGCGGCCTTGGCCAGTGCAACCGGGGGGAGCAGGCGGCTGCGCTCGAGCTCGCGGCGCAGGACCTCGACCGCTTTGCGGCTGGCGATCTCGCCCGCCCGGTGGCCGCCCATGCCGTCGGCGACCACCGCCAGGTAGCCCATGCCCGGCACCCGCCCGACGTAGAAGCTGTCCTGGTTGACCTGCCTGACGCGCCCTTCCTCCGAGCTCCCCGCCCCCACGATCCGTGCGTCGGAAGGTGAGGGGGTGGGCTTCGGCGGGGACATGCCCGTCCATTCTAGCCACCCGTGGCGCCGACGGCACGATGAAACAACGCACTCGAAGCCCGTGCGGGACGTACCTCCTGCGGAGTGCCTCTGGTATGCTCGGCGGCATGACGAGCGCCTGGGAGTTGGCCCGCGAGGTGCGCGCCGGTAGGCGAAGCGCGCTGGGTGTGGTCGAGGACGCTCTGAGACGTGCCGAGGCGGCGGCGCCCCTGAACGCTCTGCTGACCGTCGCCGTCGACCACGCGCGCGAGCGTGCGCGCGCGGTCGACGGTGCGGTGGCGGCGGGCGACGATCCGGGGCCGCTGGCGGGCGTCCCGCTGGTGGTGAAGGACAACCTGTGCCTGGAAGGGGTGCGCACCACCGCCGGCTCGCGGAGCCTGGAGGGGTTCGTTCCGCCCTACAGCGCCACGGCGGTGGAGCGGCTCGAGCGGGCCGGTGCGATCGTCATCGCCAAGGCCAACCTGGACGAGTTCGGGATGGGCTCGAGCAACGAGAACTCGGCCTTCGGCCCGGTGCGCAACCCGTGGGACCCGGAGCGCGTACCCGGCGGCTCGTCGGGCGGCTCAGCGGCCGCCGTCGCTGCGGGGATCGTGCCGCTGGCGCTCGGCACCGACACCGGCGGCTCGGTGCGCCTCCCCGCCGCCTTCTGCGGTGTACTGGGCGTCAAGCCCACCTACGGTCGGGTCTCCCGCTACGGGCTCATCGCCTACGCCAGCTCGCTCGATCACATCGGCGTGTTGGGCCGCAGCAGCCGCGACGCGGCGTTGGCGCTCGCGGTCATGGCGGGCGTCGACGCCCGCGACGCTACCAGCCTGGAGGCCGACACGGACGCGTTGCGTGCCCTGGCGGGCCTGGCAGCGGAAGGGCAGGCTTCCGCCGCGCCGGTGGCCGCCGGCGGCGTCGGCGACCTGCGCGGCCTGCGTGTGGCGGTGGTGCGGGAGCTGTCCGGCACGGGCAACGCTTCCGGCGTCCTACAGGGGCTGGAACGCACGGTCGCGGCGTTGCGCGCGCTCGGCGCCGAGGTGGTCGAGGCGAGCGTGCCGAGCGTCGAGCACGCCGTGGCCGCGTACTACCTGGTGGCCACGGCCGAGGCGAGCAGCAACCTCGCCCGCTACGACGGCATGATCTACAGCACGCGCGAGGGCGAGGACGGCGAGGGCCAGGAGGCCGTCATGCGGCGCTCGCGCGGCCTCACCCTCGGCCGCGAGGTGCGCCGGCGCGTGCTGATGGGCAGCTTCGCGCTGTCGGCCGGCTACTACGATGCCTACTACGGCAAGGCCCTCAAGGTGCGTCGCGTCATCGCGGACGACCTGGCGCGCGCTTTCGAGGGCGCCGACCTGCTGCTCACGCCCACCGCGCCGAGCGCCGCCTACCGGTTGGGCGAGAAGGTCGACGACCCGTTGGCGATGTACCTGGGCGACGTCTGCACCTGCCTGGCGAACCTCTCCGGCCTGCCGGCCGTCAGCGTGCCTGCCGGGTTCACCGAGGAGGCCCTGCCGACCGGTGTGCAGCTGATGGCTCCCGTGCTGCAGGAGGCGCTCCTGCTGCGGGTGAGCGCGGCGCTCGAGGCGCGCGCGGGCGACGCCTTCGCGCCACTGGCGCCGAGCGCCGCCTGACGCCGCGCCGCGAGCGCCCGGGCTCGGCCGGTCCCGGCCCCCCAGGCCGGCGGCCTCAGGCCTCGAACAGCTCCCTCGGGAAATCGGTCAGTACCTCGCAGCCGTCCTCGGTCACGCGGACGGTCTCGCTGCACCCCACGCCGCCCTTGCCCGGGATCTGGACCCACGGCAGCAGGTGGAACGTCATGTTGTGTTGCAGCGGTCGTCCCTCGCCGGGCTTCATGCTGAGGATCTGGCCCTCGCCCCAGTCGGGGGGCACCGCGATGCCGATGGAGTAGGCGGTGCGGGACGCCTGGTTGTCGCCGAAGCCGGCGTCGGCGATGAGGGCGCGGCACACGCGGTCGACCTCGCCGGCCGGCACGCCCGGACGGATGGCGTGCGTCGCGGCCTCGACCGCCTGCACCACCACCTCGAAGGCATGCTTCAGCTCCGGGTCGGCGCGCCCCACCACCACGGTGCGCATCATCGCGGCGTGGTAGCGATTGCGACAGCCGCCGACCTCCAGGAAGACGCTGTCGTGATCCTGGATGGTGCGCCCCTTCCAGGTGGCGTGGCCGATGGCGCCGCGTTCGCCGGAGGCGATGAAGGGCACGATCGACGGCCAGTGGCTGCCTCCGCGGATGAGCGCGGCCATCAGCTCGGCGGCGACCTCGTCCTCGGTGCGGCCGCTCGCCACGGCGTCCACGCCCGCCCGCATGGCGACGGCGGCGGCGGCCGCGGCGTGCCGGATCTGCTCGACCTCCAGGTCGGACTTGACCAGCCGCAATCGCTCGACGAGTCCCGAGACGTCCACGAAGGTGGCGGCGGGAAGCGCGCCGAGCAAGCGCCGCTGCTGCGAGGCCGTGAAGAACCAGCAGTCCTGTTCGTAGCCCACCCGCGCGTTCGCCAGACCGCACTCGATCAGGCGTGCGGCCAGCGTGGCCATGTTGTCGTCGCTATCGAAGTAACTGTAGTTGAGTTCGATCCAGGTCCCGTCCTCGACCCCGCTGGTCTCCAACAGACGCGAGAAGGTGAAGGGCTCGCCCCGGAGCGGTACCACCAGCCCTTGGAACCAGTAGTGGCCGGGTGAGTCGAAGCCGGTGAGGTAGGTGATGTTCTCCGGCGTGGTGGTCAGGACGGCATCGAGCTCCTGCACCGCCATCACGCCGCGCAGGGCGGCCAGCCGTCGCCGGTACTCCTGCATGGGAAAGACGAGGTCGTCGCGCTGACGCATCCATCGGTCCCTTCCGCCCGCGGCCCGAGGTTGACAACCTCTCGGCGGGGCGCGTACACTCTCGATGTCTACAACTTGTATACAAGTACGCCGTCACCCGCATTCTAGGTCCCATGTTCCCCGCGGGTCAACTGTCACCGGGTCAAGCGACCACTCGCCCCGGTTCGTCGCTTCGGGAAGGCATTCGCAAGACTATGCATCCACGCGAAACCGTCGAGCGCCCACGCGGCGTCGCCGTCATCCACCGCGAGCTGCGCGACCGGATCTGCCTGCTGCACTACCCGCCGGGAGCGATGCTGAGCGAGAACGCGCTGGCCGAGGAGTTCGGCGTGAGCCGCACGCCCATCCGGCAGGCGCTGCAACGCCTGGAGTTCGAGGGGCTGGTGGCGAGCCGGCACGGGGTGGGCACCATGGTCACCACCGTCGACCTGCAGTACCTGCGCGAGGTCTACGCCCTGCGCCTGAAGCTGATCGACCTGATCGGCGAGATCCCTCCGGCGCGCATCACCGATGGCGACCTCGAGCTCCTGGCCGAGCTGGCGGTCGAGGCGCGCGATCTGCGGGGGGAGCGCCGCCCGCAGGCTCTGGCGCGGGTCTACCACCGCTTCAACGAGGAGCTCTCACGCGCCATCGGCAACCAGCCGCTGCGGGAGATCGCCGACCGGTTGTTCTGGCAGACGGCGCGGGTGTGGCTCCAGTTGCTGCCGGAGATGACCTGGGAGAACGAGGTGGACATCATCGTGGACGAGATCGAGAGTGTGCTGCAGGCGCTCAGACGCGAGGACATGCAGGGCGTGGCGGCGGTCCGCCGCAAGCACATGGTGCTCTGTCTGGGCCGCATCAACAGCTATCTGGAAGGACCCATCCTGGCCCTGCCGTGAGGCGGGCCGAACCGACGGCTACGGATTTCGACTGGGAGGTCAGGCATGACGAAGCGGCGTGAACCGGCGCTGGAAACGCTCGCCGTGTGGGCGGGCGAGGATCGACCCACCATGCAGAGGGCGACGCAGGTGCCCGTGGTGCACAGCGTGTCCTTCGGCTACGACGATCTGGACGAATGGCGCGACGTCGCGCTCGGCAAGCGCGAGGGCCACATCTACGGTCGCAACACCAACCCCACGGTGCAGGCGTTCGAGGAGAAGGTGCGCCAGCTCGAGGGTGGCGAAGCGGCGACGAGCTTCGCCACCGGCATGGCGGCCATCAGCAACACCCTGTTCACGCTGCTGGCTCCCGGCCGGCGGGTGGTCTCGGTGAAGGACACCTACGGCGGCACCAACAAGATCTTCACCGAGTTCCTGCCGCGCTTCGGCGTCGAGGTGCAGCTCTGCGACACCGCCGACGTCGACGCCATCGAAGCCGAGGTGGCGAGGGGTTGCGACGTGCTCTACCTGGAGACCCCGACCAATCCCACCTGCAAGATCATGGACATCCGGCGGCTCGCCGACGCGGCCCGCCGCGTGGGCGCTACGGTAGTGGTCGACAACACCTTCGCCACCCCCATCAACCAGAACCCGCTCGCGCTCGGGGCGGACCTCGTCGTCCACAGCGCGACCAAGTACCTGGGCGGGCATGCCGATGCGCTCGGCGGCGTCCTGGTGGGGTCGAAGGAGCTGGTGCACGGCGTGTACCACTTCCGCGAGATCAACGGTGCCACGCTCCACCCGGAGGCCGCCTACCTGCTGCTGCGCGGCATGAAGACGCTCGGCCTGCGCATCACCCGCCAGAACGCCAGCGCCCTGGCCGTCGCCCGGCACCTCGCCGACCATCCCGCCGTCACGGCGGTGTTCTACCCGGGCCTGGAGAGCCATCCCAACCACGACGTGGCGGAGCGCCAGATGCGGGGCTACGGCGGCATGCTGTCGTTCCAACTCGAGGGCGGCTTCGAGGCCGTCAAGATCTTCCTGCCGCGCCTGCGCTACGCCCATCGGGCCGCCAACCTGGGAGCCGTGGAGACCGTGGTCGCGCCGCCGGCGACCGGCAGCCACGTAGAGCTGACGGCCGACGAGCGTGCCGCCATGGGCATCCCCGAGAGCCTGGTGCGCTACTCGGTGGGTATCGAGGACGTCCGCGACCTCATCGACGACCTGGATCAGGCGTTGGCCGCTACCGTCGAGCGCCTCGGTGCTGGGGCGGCCGTATGACCGTCACCCGTCTGGCCCTCATCGGTTTCGGTACCGTCGGGCAGGGGTTCGCGCAGATCCTGGCCGAGCGCGGTGAGGGGCTCGCCGAGCGTCACGGGCTCGAGCTGAGCATCATCGCGGTCAGCGACTTCAACCGCGGCAGCGTCTACCGGGCGAAGGGCTTCGACCCTCGGGAGTTGCTGGACGCCGCGGACGCGCTCGAGGCCCTCGACGCCGACGCCAGGGGCTGGGACGCCCTGACCACCATCCGTGAGTCGGGTGCCGACGTCGTCGCCGAGCTCAGCTTCACCGATCTGAAGACCGGCGAGCCCGCGCTGACCCACGTGCGCGAGGCGCTGACGCTCGGCATGGACGTGGTGACCACCAACAAGGGGCCCATCGCCTTGCGCTTCGCGGAGCTGCGCCGCCTCGGGGCCGAGCACGGCGCCGGCATCGGCGTGGAGGGCACGGTGATGAGCGGGACCCCCACGCTGGCGCTGGGCGCGGGCCTGCTGGCGGGGGCCGGCGTCAGCCGCATCCAGGGCATCCTGAACGGGACCACCAACTACATCCTCACGCGCATGGAGGCCGGCCTCGACTTCGCCGCCGCGCTGGCCGAGGCGCAGCGGCTGGGCTACGCCGAGGCCGATCCCAGCGGCGACGTCGACGGCATCGACGCCGCCGGGAAGGTGGTGATCCTGGCCAACCTGGTCATGGACGCACCCCTGGCGATGGACGATGTCACGCGCAAGGGGATCCGCGACATCACACCGGACGACATCGCGGCCGCCGCCGCGGCGGGCGAGCGTTGGAAGCTGCTCGGCAGCGTGGAGCGCGGGCCCGACGGCAGCGTGAGGGCCAGCGTGGGGCCACAGCGCGTGCCGCTGTCGCACCCGCTGGCTGGCATCGGGGGACCGACCAACGCCTGCACCTTCACCACCGACCTACTGGACGACGTCACCATCGTCGGTCCCGGCGCGGGCCGCCTTGCCACGGGCTACGCGCTCGTCGAGGACCTGATCGCGCTCCGGAGCGGCGGGAGGCGCTGAGCCATGGAGATGTTGCTGGCAGGGGAATGGGTCACGCGCGACGCCGTCATCGAGGTGACGGATCCCGATGACGGGAGCGTCATCGACACCGTCCCCCAGGCGACCACCGATGACATGGAGCGAGCCCTGGACGCCGCCGAGCACGGCGCCGCGCTCGCCCGGGAGCTACCGACACACCGGCGCATGGCGGTGCTCGCGGAGGCGGCGCAGCGTCTCGAGCGTGACCAGGAGTCGTTCGCACGACTGATCGCGCAAGAGGGCGTCAAGACCATCCGGGAAGCGCGCAAGGAGGCGAGCCGGGCGGCGGACACGTTGCGACTCAGCGCCGAGGAGGCCCGGCGCGTGCACGGCGAGACGCTGGCCTTCGATCAGCGCCCCGGCAGCGAGGGGCGCTTCGGCTACTACGTTCGCGAGCCGGTGGGTATCGTCGCGGCCATCACGCCCTTCAACGACCCGCTCAACCTGGTCGCCCACAAGGTGGGGCCCGCCATCGCCGCCGGCAATGCCGTCGTGCTCAAGCCCGACTCCAAGACGCCGTTGAGCGCCCTGAAGCTCGGCGCGCTGCTGCTCGATAGCGGCCTGCCGCGGGACCTGCTGCAGGTCATCACCGGCCGCGGCAGCGTTGTCGGGGATGCGCTGGTGCGTGACCCGAGGGTACGCGTGGTGTCGTTCACGGGGGGTCGCGACACCGGCGAGGCGATCGTTCGCGCGGGCGGCCTCAAGCGCTACAGCATGGAGCTCGGCAGCAACGCGCCCACCATCGTCATGGACGATGCCGATCTCGACGCCGCCGTGCCGGCCATCCTGTCCGGCGCCTTCTGGGCCGCCGGGCAGAACTGCCTGCACGTGCAGCGTCTGCTGGTGCAACAGGGCGTGTACGAGGAGGTCCGAGAGCGCATGGTGGCGGGCGCGGAAGCGGTCCGCAGCGGCCCCAAGCTGGACGAGGCCACCGACATGGGACCCATCATCGACGCGGCCAACGTCGTGCGCATCGAAGCCATGGTACAAGACGTCCGGACCGCTGGAGCCCGCCTCCTCACGGGAGGTGGCCATGCAGGCACGCACTTCGAGCCCACGTTGCTCGAGGGAGTCCCGACCGATAGCCGGCTCGCCCGCGACGAGGTGTACGGTCCGGTCACGATCCTCCAACGCGTCCACGACCTGAACGAGGCTGTCGCCGTCGCGAACGATGTCGACTACGGCCTTCAGGCGGCCGTCTTCACCCGTGACCTCGACACCGCGCATCGCGCGGTCTCCGCCCTCCACTACGGGGGCGTGATGGTCAACGACAGCACCGACTACCGCATCGACGCCATGCCGTTCGGCGGCGTGAAGGGTTCCGGGCTCGGACGGGAAGGCGTCGAGTTCGCGATCCACGAGATGACCGAGCTCAAGCTGGCGAGCTTCGTCCTGCATTGACGGAGCGGGCGGAACCCATGAGGAGGGACCTGTGGCTGCGACCACCGAACGCGAGGCAACCCGACACGACGAGGCCGCCCGGGCCGAGGCCCTGGAGCGTGCGGAGCCGATGGTGCGCTTCGAGAAGGTGCGCAAGTCGTTCGGCTCGCTCACGGTCCTGCGCGATCTCGACTTCACGGTGCGGGCGGGGGAGAAGGTCGCGATCATCGGCCCCAGCGGTTCGGGCAAGACCACCATTCTGCGGGTGTTGATGACGCTGGTGAAGCCCAACAGCGGCAAGGTCTTCGTCGGCGGCGATCCACTGTGGCACCGCGAGGTGGACGGCAAGGTCCTTCCCGCGCCCCAGAGCCAGCTCAGGAAGGTGCGCAATCGCATCGGGATGGTGTTCCAGCACTTCAACCTGTTCCCCAACATGAGCGTGCTGCGCAACGTCACCGAGGCGCCCATCCACGTCAAGGGGGTGGCTCGTGCCGAGGCCGAGACGCGCGCCCGGGAGCTGCTCGACATGGTGGGTCTGGGCGACAAGGTCAAGGCCTTCCCCTCCCAGCTCTCGGGCGGGCAGAAGCAGCGCGTCGCCATCGCGCGTGCACTGGCGATGGACCCCGACCTGATGCTGTTCGACGAGGTCACCTCCGCCCTCGACCCCGAGCTCGTCGGCGAGGTGCTGGGGATCCTGCGGCAGCTCGCCCACGAGACCAACATGACCATGCTGATCGTGACCCACGAGATGGGTTTCGCCCGCGACGTCTCCGATCGTGTGGTGTTCTTCGATGCCGGTCAGGTGGCCGAGGAGGGCCCGCCCTCCAAGATCTTCAGCGAGCCCGAGAATCCCAGGACGCAGAGCTTCCTCAAAGCGGTCCTGGAGCACTGAGCAGGAGGACCGACGGCTGCGCAGGGCGCGGCCGCGACGCGCACGGGCCGGCATCGTTCCGGCCGCGGAAGGATGTGAACCATGTCCGATGGGTTGCCGTCATGGGCCGAGGCGCCGCGCCGGAGCGCGGGGCGCGGCCGGCCGACCGGCACCGGTCTTGCGCCTCCCTGACGCCGACCGGTTACGCCACGAGGGCGCGCGCATGTGGCCACGTGCCCGCCCGAAGACTCGATGTTCGAGACACAAGGAGGAACCATGGCCAACCGTACGTTGAAGACCCTGACGCTGACCCTGTTCGCCGTTGTGATCGGTGCACTGGCCTTCGCCCAGGGCGACCTCTTGCAGCAGGTCCAGAAGCGGGGTTACATCCGCGTCGCGACCGCCAACGAGATCCCCTACGGCTACATCGACCAGAACGGGGACGCCAAGGGGATCGCTCCCGACGTCGCCACCGCCGTCCTGAAGAGGATGGGCATCACCGACATCCAGTGGATCGTCACCGAGTTCGGCTCGCTGATCCCCGGCCTGAAGGCCAACCGCTTCGACATGGCGGCCGCCAGCCAGGCCATCCTGCCGGCACGGTGCCAGCAGGTCGTCTACTCCAAGCCGAACTCCAGCTACGGTGAAGGGCTCATGGTCGCCGCGGGCAACCCGAAGAACATCCACGGGTACGACGCCTTCGTGAACGACGCCAGCCTCAAGCTCGGCATCGTGTCGGGCGCCGACGAGCTCGACTTCGCCCACGCCATGGGGATCTCGGACAGCCAGATCGTGATGATCCCGGCCAACACGGACGCTTTGTCGGCGGTCACGACCGGTCGCATCGACGCCTACGCCGGTACCGGCCTGACGGTCGATCGCCTGGCGAAGAAGTCCGACAAGGTCGAGCCGGCCGACCCGTTCAACGACCCCGTCGTCAACGGCAAGCCGGTCCGCAGCTGGGGCGGTTTCACCTTCAACAGCAACAACACCGCCTTCCGCGACGCCTTCAACAAGGAGCTCGCGGCGTTCCAGCAGACCCCCGAGTACACGAAGATCCTGACGAGCTACGGTCTGTCCAAGACCGACGTTCAGCAGGCCCTGGCCAAGACCACCCAGGAGCTGTGCAGCGGACAGTAACTCCTGAACGGGCGGGCGGGAGCCGCACGGCTCCCGCCCGCCCCCTTATCTTCCTTCGGGCCGCGGCGCCGGGGCGAGGCTCCGGGCGCACGCGCCACCTCTGGAAGGGGGGAGGACGGGCATGGACCTGAGCACCCTGCTTCCGCCGTTGCTCAAAGGCGCGCGGCTGACGGCCGAGCTGGCCCTGATGTCGACGGTTCTCGGGGGCGTGATGGCCTTCGTGGCCGGCATCGGGAAGCTCTCGCGCTTCTGGCCGGCGCGCATCCTATCGATCGTGTACGTAGAGGTCTTCCGCGGCACCAGCCTACTGGTGCAGATGTTCTGGCTCTATTACGCCTTGCCGCTGCTGGGCGTGAGCCTCAGCGCGACCCTGGCGGGCGTTCTGGCGCTCGGCCTCAACATCGGCGCCTACGGTGCCGAGGTCGTGCGCGGCGCCATCCTGGCGGTGCCCACGGGCCAGTACGAGGCGTCGCTGGCCCTGAACTTCACGCGTCGCCACACGCTCTGGAACGTGGTGCTGCCGCAGGCGGTGGTCGAGATGATGCCCCCGTTCGGGAACCTGGTGGTGCAGAACCTCAAGGACACCGCGTTGGTCTCGTTGATCACCCTCAGTGACCTGACCTTCCGCGCTCAGAGCCTGCGCAACCTGACGCTGGAGACGGTGCCGATCTACAGCGCCACGCTGGTGCTCTACTTCGCCATGGCGCTGGTGTTGATGGTCGGCATGCGCTGGCTCGAGCGCGCCCTGGCGCATCGCGTCGGCGTGGCCGCGGCGAGGTCACGCTCATGATGTTCGGCATCCACTGGGACCTCAGCTCCAACGGAGCGTTCGCAGTGTCCATCCTCCCCATCCTGTTGCGCGGCATGATCATCACCATCGAGGCCACCGCGCTCGGCTTCCTGGTGGCGCTGGTCCTCGGGCTGGTCTTCGCGCTCCTGCGCGCCGTTCCCATGAGGCTGGTGTCCTGGCCGACGGCCTTCGTCATCGAGTTCGTTCGCGACACGCCGCTGCTGGTGCAGCTCTACTTCCTGTACTTCGTACTGCCGAACTTCGGCATCGTGCTGCCTGCGTTCCTCACCGGCGCCCTCGCGCTCGGCGTGCAGTACAGCGCCTACACCTCGGAGGTGTATCGGGCCGGTCTGGAGGCGGTGCCCCGCGGTCAGTGGGAGGCGTCGTTGGCGCTCAACATGCCCGCCTGGCTGGTGTACCGGGACGTGGTCGTGCCCCAGGCCGTGCCGAGGGTGATCCCGGCGCTCGGCAACTATCTCGTGTCGATGCTCAAGGACACGCCGATCCTCTCGGCGGTGACGGTGCTGGAGATGCTCAACCTGGCCACCATCATCGGCGACCGCACCTTCCGCTACCTGGTGCCGCTGTCGATGGTAGGCGGGCTGTTCCTGGTGCTGACGCTGTTCAGCTCCTGGCTGGTGCGGGTGCTGGAGCGTCGCATGCCCAACGACGGCATCCCGCTCCGGTAGGCTGATCGGGTGGACAGACCCACGCTACGGGACATCTACGCCGCCGCGCAGGCCTTGCGTGGCGTCGCGCGGCGCACGCCGCTGGTCGAGAGCGCGCCCTTGACGGCCGTCTCCGGCGGCTCCGTGCACCTGAAGCTGGAGAACCTGCAACGCACGGGAGCGTTCAAGATGCGCGGGGCCACGAACGCGCTGGCGGCGCTCGACGCACGCGCACGGGCGCGGGGCGTCGTGGCGGTCTCCACCGGCAACCACGGGCG
>CAZTTB010000054.1:0-12405 GCA_964616005.1 uncultured bacterium
TACGGTCACTACGACGTGCAGCCCGCCGAGCCGCTCGAGCTCTGGAACACGCCGCCGTTCGAGGCCACCGTGATCGACGGCGATATCCTCGCCCGCGGCGCCAGCGACGACAAGGGACAGGTGTACGCCCACATCAAGGGCGTCGAGGCGCTGACGCAGGTGGACGGCGCCCTGCCCCTCAACGTGCTGTTCGTCGTCGAGGGCGAGGAGGAGATCGGCAGCCCCAACCTGCGTCCCTTCCTCGAGCGCAACGCTGCCGCCCTGGCGGCCGATGTGGTCGTCATCTCCGACGGAGCCATGATGGCTCCCGACACCCCCACGCTGACCTACGGCCTCAAGGGCCTGGCCTACCTCGAGGTCCACGTACGTGGCGCCGGCCGCGACCTCCACTCGGGCGCCTACGGCGGCGGCGTACCCAACGCCATCAACGCCCTGGCGGCCATGATCGCGGGGCTCAAGGACGGCGACGGGCGCGTCACGGTGCCCGGCTTCTACGACGCCGTCACGGCGCTCGACGACGAGGAGCGCGCCCGGATGGCGGCCGCCCCCTTCGACGAGGCCGCCTTCCGCGCCGACGCCGGGGTGAGTGCCACGCCGGGCGAGGCCGGCTACAGCCTCATCGAACGGCTGTGGGCCCGGCCCACGCTCGACTGCAACGGCATCTGGGGTGGGTTCCAGGGCGACGGCGCCAAGACCGTCATCCCGGCCACCGCCGCCGCCAAGCTGTCCTGCCGCCTGGTGCCGGGGCAGGATCCGGACGACATCACCGAGAAGGTCGCCCACGCACTGGAGGCGCTCGCACCCGAAGGGATCGAGGTCGAGGTGAAGCGGCTCCACGGCGGCCGGCCCGCCGCGACACCCATCGACGCGGCCAGCGTGCGCGCCGCCGCCGAGGCGTTGCGCGCCTCCTTCGGCCGCGAGCCGGTCTTCGCCCGCACCGGGGGCACCATCCCGGTGGTGGCGGACTTCCAGGAGTTGCTCGGCAGCGAGGTGGTGCTGGTCGGGCTGGGCCTGGAGGACGACCGTGCCCACGCGCCGAACGAGAAATTCGCGGTTCGCGACTACCTGAGGGGCATCCATACCAGTGCGCTGCTGTTCCGGGCGCTCGCCCGGGGTGCGGCGTGAGCCGCGGGCCAAGGTAGACGGGCGCGTGCGCCTCACCTCCCTGTCGCTCCAGGGCTTCAAGAGCTTCGGGAACCGCACGGTGGTCGAGTTCGCACCTGGCGTCACCGCCATCATCGGGCCGAACGGCTCGGGTAAGTCCAACCTGATCGACGCACTGAAGTGGACCACGGGCGGCGGTCGCGCCCGGGAGTTCCGCGCCAGCGACAAGACGGATCTGATCTTCCACGGTGCCAGCGGCAAACGCGGGCTCAGCCTGGCCGAGGTCGAGGTCGAGCTGCGCGGCGACGGGCGTGCCATCAAGGTGTACCGGAGCCTGGACCGCGACGGCACCACCCGGCTGAGGCTCAACGGTCGGAACGCACGCTTCCTCGATCTCGAGGAGGCCCTGGCAGGCAGCGGCCTGGGTCGGTCGGGGGTCGCCCTCATCGGCCAGGGCGAGGTCAGCCAGGTGCTGATGGCGGACCCCCCGAAGCTGTTGCAGTACGTCGCTGAGGTCGCCGGGGTGGGACGGATGAGCACGCGCCGGGAGCAGACACAGGCCCGCCTGGAGACAGCACGCGGCCACCTCGATCGCCTTCAGGACGTGCTCGTGGAGCTCGACGAGCGTTGCGTGCGTCTCGGCGAAGAAGCCGCCGATGCCGAGCGCCACGCCTCCCTGTCGGCCGAAGCCCTGCGACTGCGGGTCACCGCCTCGAGGCGCCGCGTCGACGCTCTCGAGCAGGAGATCGCCGGCCTGCTCCAACGCCGCGCGGAGCTGTCCGTCGCCATCCAGGAGGGGCGCGAGCGGCTCCAGGAGCTGCGTTCCGGGCTGGAGGCGGCCCGCCGGACGCGCGACGCCCGTGAGGAGACCTACCGCAGTGCCCTGGCCGAAGCCGAGCTCAGGCGCGGCGACCTGCGCGTCGCCGAGGAGCGCGCCCAGCGTGCCCGGGAGCGTCGCCAGGCCGCCATCGACGCCCTGGATGCGACCCGCGAGGAAGCCGATCGGCTGGAAGCGGCGGTGCCGCCGAGCGCGCCCGAGGGCGACCCCGCGCCCCTGATCGCACGCGAGACGGAGTTGAGCGCGGCCCTGCAGGGAGCGGACGCCGAGGTCTCCGAGGCACGCCGCGCGTTCGAAGAGGCCGGCGGCGCTCTCGAACGCTTGCGCGAGGCGCAGGCGGCAGCCGAACGCGACGCGGCGAGCTTCGAGACCCAGCGCGCCGGGCTCGCGCGCCAGGCTCGCGAGCTCAGGGAACGGTTGACGGCACTGGAGGCAGCGCCGGACGAAGATCTGGCGGCGCTCGAGGCCGCCGAGGCCGGCGCGCGCGAACGGTCCGCGGCGCTCGGTGCCGAGCTGGAGGCGGCCCGCACGCGACTCACCGAAGCGCACCAGCGCCACGCTCATCTCGAGGCCGAGCGGCAGGCGCTGGGACGAGCCGCGCAGCGCCAGCGGGCGGCCTTCGAAGCGCGTCGCGGCTACGCCCAGGGTCCGCGCAACGCCCTGACCTCGGGCATCGACGGCGTCGTCGGGTCCGTGGGCGATCTGCTGGGCGTGCCGGAGCGTTTCCGAACGGCGGTGGCGGCCGCCCTCGGGCGCCGCGCCGAGTACGTGGTCGTCGACCACGCCGATACCGGCCGCAAGGTGCTGCGCTGGGTGCGGGAGCGCGGAGGCTTCGTCACGGTCCTGCCCCTCGACCTGCTGCGCGACGAGGGCCGCAGGCCGCCTCGGGAGTTGCTCGCACGGCAAGGCGTGATCGGCGCGGCCGTCGACGTGGTGGAGGTCGGAGCGGCCTACCGCGCGGTCGCCGAGCAGCTGCTCGGTGGCACCCTGCTGGTGGAGACGATGGAGGTGGCCACCGAACTGGCCCGGGCCCGCGGTCCGCGGGCCCGCATGGTGGCGCTCGACGGCGACATCCTGGAAGCGTCCGGAGCGATGAGCGGGGGCCGGCGCGGCCCGCAAACGAGCGTGCTCGGCGCCGCCGCGGAGCTCGAGGAGGCCGAGGCGGGCGAGGAGCGGGCCCGACAGCAGGCCGAGGCCGCACTGGAGGAGCTCGAGCGGCGGCAGCAGGAGGTCCGGGAGCTGCAGCAGCGCGGCCCGGCGTCGGCCGCAGCCTGGGAGGAGGCGCGCGCCCGGCTGGCCGCGGCGCGCGAGCGCGGCTCGCGCCGGCAGGGCCTGCTCGAGGACCTGCAGCTACGCGCCGGCGAGGTGGACCGGGCACGCGAGGCACTCCAGGCACCCGCCGACCCGCCCGACCCGGCGCGCATCGAGGAAGCCGCCGCCACCGCTACCGCCGCCGGCCGACGCGTTGAGGTCTTGCGCGACCGTGACGCCGAACGTCGTGGCGAGCTGGCCGACGTGCGCCAGCGGCGCCTGGTGCTGGAGGAGCGCTTGCGCTCGTACGGATCGGCGCTCGAGCGTTACCGGCAGGAACGGTCGCGGGCCGGCGAGCTGCGCTCCTCGATCGGCCGCCAGGAGCAGATGCTGGCCGGACTCGAGGAAGCGCTGGCCGCGGCCGAGCAGACCCGCGCCGAGGCCGAGGCGGCGCTGCCGACCGGCCTGGAGGAGGCCGAGGCGGCGCTGACCGAGGTGCGCGCGCGCAGCGACGCGCTCGAGACGGCGCTGAACGAGACCACCGAGCGGCAGGCGTCGCACGGGCAAGAGCTGGAGGGCTGCAACGTGCAGCTCGCCCGACGCGAGGCGGCGCTGGAGCTAGCCACCGAGGAGCTCGGCGGCTTCCCCGAAGGCGTCGCCTCGCTCGATGTGAGCGAGCGCGCCGCCCGGAGCCGGCTGCGCGAGGTCGAGACCGAGCTCGAGGCGCTAGGCCCGGTCAACCACCGGGCAGCGCGCGACCTGCACGAGGCGCGTGAACGCAAGGAAGGACTCGAGGTTGAAGCCGTCCAGGCAGCCCTGGCGGCGACCGAGCTGGAGGGCACGCT
Source organism: uncultured bacterium (assembly GCA_964616005.1). Taxonomy (GTDB): domain Bacteria; phylum Deinococcota; class Deinococci; order Deinococcales; family Trueperaceae; genus JASBRS01. The sequence continues at coordinate 4,039 of CAZTTB010000054.1, forward strand.
GGAGCGCATCGACCGCGAGACCACGGCCCGCCTGCATGCCTCGCTGGAGCGACTCCGCGCCAGTTTCCGGGGTCACGTGCAGCAGCTCTTCGGCGCCGAGGGACGCGGCGACATCGACGTCGAGCACGTGGAGGGACGGCCCGTGGGTGTACGCATCCGGCTGCAACCGCCGGGCAAACAGACGCAGTCGCTCCACCTGCTCTCGGTCGGGGAGCGCACCATGGGCGCCCTGGCCTTCCTGTTCGCCCTGATGGACGACGACAGCGCCGGCTCGGGCCTGCCGATCGCCGTGCTGGACGAGGTCGACGCGCCTCTCGACGAGGCCAACATCCGGCGCTACTGCGCCTTCCTGGAACGGCTCGCTCGCGCCGGCACACAGTTCGTGCTGATCACCCACCAGAAGGCCACCTTCGAGGTCGCCGACGTGCTCTGGGGCGTCACCACCGAGGACGGTGTGAGCCGGGTGTTCAGCATCCGGCGTGACGAGGTTGCGCCGGTAGGCTGAAGCGCATGCCGCTCGCGATCGCCTTCCGCATCGAGACCTACGAGACGCTGCCGTCCACCCAGAGCGAGGCCCGTCGTCGGTTGGAGCGTGGCGAGGACGTTGCCGGTCTGGTGGTGCGTGCCGCGCGCCAGACGCAGGGCAGAGGCCGCCGCGATCGACACTGGGAGAGCGCACCCGGCGGCAGCTATCAGACGCTGGTGGTGCGCGACCCGGCGCCACCGAGCCTGGGACGCGGCGGCGCCGCCATCGCGGTGGGGGTGGGGCTGGCGGAGACGCTCGCCGGCTATGGGGTGCGTGCCGCCGTCAAGTGGCCGAACGACCTCTACTACCGGGAGCGCAAGCTCGGCGGCATCCTGACCGAGTACCTTCGAGGGCACCTACTGGTCGGGGTCGGCGTCAACGTCGGCAATGAGCCTCCGCCGGGCGCGACCGCCCTGCGCGGCTGGGACCTCGAAGGCGTTCATGGCGCCGTGCTGGCCGGAATTCAGCGCGGCCTCGACGCCTGGGGCGATGACGGCTCGGCGCTGCCCGAACGGTTCGCGCACCATGACGCGCTGTTCGGCCGCACCGTGAGCGTGGAGTCGGGTGGAGCCGTCGTGACGGGGGAGGCGCTCGGCGTGGACGCACGCGGTTGCCTGCTGCTCGCCACGGCGGAAGGCCGCGTGTGTGTCTGCTCGGGCAGCGTACGGGGCATCTCGGCACCGCCCGATCGCTGAGCGATTCCCGCGGCTCTGACGATCGGGATCGGGCTACTGCTCATCTTGCGCGGACGTAGGATGGTCCATGACGGACTCGCGATCAGCCAAACGCTGCGACATCGGAATGGTCGGCCTGGGCGTGATGGGCCGCAATTTCGTGTTGAACATGGCCGATAACGGTTTCTCGGTGGCGGGCTACGACCTCGACGAGGCCAAGGTCAACGCCCTGCGCGAGGCCGCGCAGGGAAGGGCGATCGAAGCCGTCGGCAGCCTGCCGGACTTCGTCGCGCTGCTCGATGTGCCGCGCGCCGTGATGATGCTCGTACCGGCCGGCAAGGTCGTCGACCAGGTCATCAAGGACCTGCTGCCGCACCTGACCCCCGGCGACGTCATCATCGACGCCGGCAACTCCTACTTCGAAGACACGGACCTCCGGGCGCGGGCCCTCGCCGACAAGGGCATCCACTACCTGGGCGTGGGCGTCTCCGGTGGCGAGGAGGGCGCGCGCCATGGGCCGAGCATCATGCCCGGCGGACCCAGGGCCGCCTACGACCGTGTCCGGCCCATCCTGGAAGCCGCGGCAGCCAAGGTCGACGACCGACCGTGCGTCGCCTACCTGGGTCCCGGATCGGCCGGGCACTTCGTGAAGATGGTCCACAACGGCATCGAGTACGGCGCCATGCAGCTCATCGCAGAATCCTACGACCTCATGAAGCGCGGACTCGGCCTCTCCGACGACGCCATGCACGACGTCTACGGCGCCTTCAACGACGGGGAGCTCAACGGCTATCTGGTGCAGATCACCAGCGACATCTTCAGCCGCGCCGACGACGAGACCGACAAGCGGTTGATCGACGAGATCCTCGATGCGGCCAAGCAGAAGGGCACCGGCATGTGGACGTCGCAGATCGCCATGACGCTCCAGGCGCCGGCGCCGACGATCGACGTCGCCGTGGCGATGCGCAACCTATCGGCAGCCCAGAGCCAACGCGACTCGGCGGGCAAGGCCTTCGAGCGCGAGGTGCGGTCCTACGAAGGCGATCGCGACGGCCTGCTCGCGCAACTGCGCGGCGCCCTGTACGCCGGCATGGTCATCACCTACGCCCAGGGGATGGCGCTCCTGAAGGCGGCATCGGAGGCCTACGCCTACCACCTGGACCTGCAAGAGGTCGCTCGCATCTGGCGGGGCGGATGCATCATCAGGGCAGCCCTGCTGCAGGACATCCGGACGGCCTACCGTAACGAGCCCGAGCTGACGAACCCGCTCTTCGATGAGACGATCGCAACCAAGGTCCAGGCTCATGATGGCGATCTCCGACGTGTCGTCTGCGTGGCCGCGGAGCTCGGCGTGCCAACGCCCGGGTTGATGACGGCCCTGGCCTACCTCGACGCCTTCGCCAGCGACTGGCTCCCGGCCAACCTGATCCAGGCGCAGCGCGATTACTTCGGCGCCCACAGCTACGAGCGTGTCGACATGAAGGGCACGTTCCACACGCGCTGGGAGGTCGACGAAGCGAAGCGTTGAGCGGCCACACCCGGGGCTGGGCTCCGCCGCCGCCGAGATTCCGCGGAACAACGAAGCCTACCGAAGCGATGTTCTGGCGTGGACCCACGAGCGTCCTCGGATGAGTCCTTCACCGTCACATCCGACAGGAGTGGGGTGTAGAGCCCCGACTCCGCGGTCCAGCTAGCTCTGGCCCCAGGAGGGCACGTTCCCTAGCATTGGCGAGTACCGGCTAGCATCGGCGGGTACCGGATTGACGGTGGTCTCATGAAACGAGCGAGTCCCATCACGTCATTGCTTCAGAATCTCAGGCCGCTGCAGTCACGGATCACTGGCATCACCGCTACCGAAGATCGGGGACGGAGACGGAGAGCCAGACGGCGCGCGTTCGTGTTGGCCGAGATGGAACAGCGGCATCCGCCGAGCGTCCTCATCGGTCTGGCGGGGCCGCTCAGGCTGCGGGCATACCGGAGCGAGTCGGTCTCTTGCGAGCAGCGAGCTCCTGCGCCTGAGCAGTCCTACGCTGTCCTGGGCGCTCGGCCGGAGCCGCGCCGCAACACGATCGAGGTCGTGGCTCGGCTCGGGACGGACTAGGGAGCCGCTCAAGCGGCGTTCAGCGACGGAGCCGGGAAGACACGGCGGAGTCGCGAACTCAGGCCATACGCACGTTCCGGAGACCGTAAGCCCCCGTGCTTCATATGCGATCGCAGGTCAGGCACGGGCGACGCCTTCTGGCGGGCGCCGAACGCCGCCCTGGCGGCCGACAAGGCGCGTGGCCAGCCTCGAGATCTCCTGGAAGTCCGTGGAGGTCGTTGCAGGGTCGGAGATCCGAAGCATCCGACCGAGGGTTGAGGAGAACCGTCATCCAGCGGAAGGGGGGGAGGCCGATGACGACTGAGGCCAAGGCGAACGCGGCCATGGCGGACGGAAGCCAGCCAGGCGTGAAGCGGCTCGTGTACGTGGCGACCGCCATATCAGCGCTGGGCGGGATGCTCTTCGGCTACGACATCGGCGTCATCTCCGGGGCCATCCTCTTCATCCAGCGGGACTTCTCGCTATCGCCCGGGATGGAGGAGATCGTCGTCAGCTCGGTCCTGTTGGGATCGCTGATCGGTGCGGGGGTCGGCGGGGTGCTGGCCGACCGCCTCGGGCGCCGGAGGCTCCTGATCGCCACCGCCGCCGTCTTCGCGGTGGGCGCCGTCGCGGCGGCCCTGGCGCCGGGCACGTCGTGGTTGATCGCCGCCCGCGTCCTTGCCGGCGCCGCCATCGGCATCGCCTCGTTCGTTGCTCCCTTGTACATCTCCGAGATCGCCCCGGTCGCCATCCGCGGGAAGCTGGTTTCGATCAACCAGGTCGCACTCACCAGCGGCATCGTCATCTCCTACATCATCGACTACGCATTCGCCGGAGCGCAGGCCTGGCGCTGGATGTTCGCCCTCTCGGTGATCCCGGCCGCGGCCTTCGGGATCGGACTGATGTTCATTCCAAACAGCCCGCGGTGGCTTGTGGGCCACGGCCACACCGACCGGGCCCGGGCCGCGCTGACACGCCTTCGCGCCCCCGCTCAGGTCGAAGGTGAGCTCGAGGACATCGGGCAGAGCGTGGCGCAACAGAAGGGACACTGGTCTGAACTGCTCAGCCCCCTGCTGCGACCGGCCATGATCGTGGGCATCGGCCTGGCCATCGCGCAGCAGGTCACCGGCATCAATACGGTCATCTACTACGCCCCGACGATCTTCAAGTTCGCGGGCCTGTCGTCCTCGTCGGTAGCGATCCTGGCCAGTGTCGGCGTCGGGGTCGTGAACGTCGCCCTGACCCTGGTGGCCGTGCAGCTGATCGACCGGGTCGGACGGCGGCCCCTGCTGCTGGTCAGCCTCGCGGGAATGGCAGCGAGTCTGGCCGTGTTGGGGCTGGCGTTCTCGCTTCCGCAGTTGTCCGGCAGCCTGGGATGGTTGGCGCTGGCCAGTCTCATGGTGTACGTCGGCTCCTTCGCGGTGGGGCTGGGGCCGGTGTTCTGGCTCATGCTCTCGGAGATCTACCCGCTGCGCATCCGCGGCCGGGCCATGAGCATCGGGACGCTCGCCAACTGGGCCGCCAACCTGATCGTGGCCGTGTCGTTCCTGACGCTCACGCAGACGCTCGGCAAACCCATCACCTTCTGGCTGTTCGGGCTCATCAGCATCGGGGCATGGGTCTTCGCCTTCGCCCTGGTGCCGGAAACGAAGGGCCGAAGCCTCGAGCAGATCGAAGCGCACTGGCAACAAGGCAAGCATCCAAGAGCCTTGTGACCGTCGGGAGGTCGAGCAGGAGGAGGGGTGCGCAGCTCGACATCGAAGACGGTGCCTGGAGATCCCGTACGCACACATCGACGTAGCCGCAGTTGGAACGGTCTCGCAGTCCGCGCCTTGGCAGCGTGCGATGCACCCGTCGAGAGAACGAAGGATGTGACCCCATGGCAACCCTTCCACATGGCACGCAACCGACTCGGAAGAACGTCAGGAACGCCGGAAACGCGAGGAGAACCATCCACGATCCACCTCTGGCCCGAGCGCTGTTCGGGGACGTGCGCTGGGCCTGGATCTGGCTGGTCTTGCGGCTCTACGTAGGCTGGCAGTGGGCCAGCGCAGGGTGGGAGAAGGTCACCAGCGCGGCCTGGACGGGCGGCCAGGCCGGCACCGCGCTCACGGGTTTCGTCAAAGGGGCGCTGGCGCAATCGGGAGGGGCGCATCCCGCCGTGCAGGCCTGGTACGGCTGGTTCTTGCAGCACATCGTCTTGCCTTACCCCGTCCCGTGGGGCTACGTGGTGGCCTGGGGCGAGCTCCTGGTGGGCGTCGCGTTGATCCTGGGCATCTTCACCGGGATCGCCGCCGTCTTCGGGAGTGTCATGAACACCAGCTATCTGCTCGCGGGAGCGGTGAGCACGAATCCCATCCTGTTGGCGATCGCCACGCTACTGGTGCTGGCATGGAAGACGGCCGGTTGGTGGGGGTTCGATCGCTGGCTGCTTCCGGCCCTGGGCACACCGTGGAGTCGGAGCCCGAATCACGAAGGGGAGAGCGCGACAGGTCGGGGAAGACCCGTGGTCGGGCCGATCGAACAGGGACCTGCAACCGATACGCGAGCCGCACGCCGAGAGTAGGCCGCGCGTTGGCCCGGTCCTCGGGAAGGCCGACGCCGGTCCACGTTGGTGAGCGGGCCAACGCGGGCATCGGCCGGGCAGGGAGGCTCAGGACGGCCTCAGGCGAACCTCATTCGCGTGCTACGCCTACCCTCGCCCGGTCATGCCACCGTGGGCGTGGAGGTGAGGCATATGACCCGTCCTCGTCCGCTTCCACGCACGGTCCGCAACGCCATCTGCGCGCTTGCGCTAGTGGCGATACCGGGCATCGTGGCGACCGCCGCGGCCCAGTCGGCCCCTCTCGAGGTCTTCAGCGCCAACCTGAGCCCCAAGAACGTCGTTCCGCCGGTGAAAACAGGGGCCAGCGGCTTCGCGGTGGCCGTGTTGGACGGCAACCGCCTCGACGTGCTGGGGTCGTTCCAGGCCCTCTCCAGCCCCGTTGCCCGCGAGCTACGCGGCGGAGCGCACATCCACCAGGGCGGCCCGAGCGACAACGGCCCGATCCTTTTCAGCCTCAACGTCGACGGGACCGTCGCAGGCAGCATCCGCGGCACCTTCCAGCTCACCGCGGACCAGGTGAAGTTGCTCAAGGCCGGCGACCTCTACGTACAGATCCACTCCGAGAAGCACAAGCCCGGTGAGATGCGTGCCCAACTGAGACCGTACGCGCTGGGCGGGTGAGCGCTGGGCGGGCGAAGCCCGGGGTCGTGCGCTTAGGGCACGACCCCGCTCCCGCTCACCAGTCGTCGATGTCCTCGCCGATGGCGTCCTGGTCGATCTTGGCGTAGATCCTGGTGGTCTGGATGTCGGCATGCCGCAGGTGCGCCGCCACCCGCCCCAGGTCATGGGTCTGCCGGTAGTAGCGCGTACCGGCCCCGTGACGCAGGCCGTGCACGCCCGCCGAGGCATAGTCGACGCCCGCCCGCTGGCACAGGGTGCGGAAGTGTTTGCGGGTATGGTCGGTGCCCCAGGGCAGCACGTAGCCAGCGTCGCGCTGACGCCGGGCCGCCGGACCGCCCCGGCGGAGAGCCACCAGCGCCTCGCGCAGCCGGCGCGTGAGGTGGACGCGCGCGCTCTTACCGCCCTTGCCGGCCGTGACGAGCAGCTCGCCGCGCTCCAAGTCGAGATCGCGCCAGCGTAGCGCCGTCATCTCACTGATGCGCAGCCCGGCGTGCGCACCCAGTAGGACGACCACGCGCTCGGCCGCGTCGGCCAGGTCGATCAGCCGTTCGACCTCACGGTCGCCGTAGGGGCGGCGTTTCTCCCACGGAGGCGTGGGGTCCTTGGCGACGCGCACGTTCTCGAACGGGCGCGCCTCGGTGGCGCCGGCCCAGCGCAACGCTCGGAAGAGCGTGCGCGCCGCGGCGAGTTTCACTTGAAGCGTCGACGGTTGCGGCCGCTCGCCCGACGCCGCGCCGGGCGTGGACTCCAGCCGGCGGATGTAGAGCACCCCGGCGTCGCGCGTCGGTCTCAGCAGGTTCTCGTCCTGCCAGCCCTCGAGCAGGTCGGCGATGCCGCGCCGATAGGTGCGGAGCGTGTGCCGACTGGCCCGTGAGCCCTTGGAACCATGCAGGAACAGATAGGCTTCGGTCAGCGCCCACAGCTCGTCGAGGTCGCGGGCGTTGGCCGCACGGGCGGCCCGGCGCCGGAGCTCGTCCGCGGGCAGCGAGGCCCAACCCTCGGCCCGGTTGAGAGCGTCGCCCTGGTAGCGTTGGAGGTCGCTCACAGCGCGTCCCGTCCGGCCGACCCGGGGCGTCGTGATAGTGCACAGCAGCGTTTCATGGAGGCAGGATATCAACACCTGATAAGACGAGTTATCAGGTTTTTAACACTCCGGCACTCCGCCGAAGCGTCCGGTTGCCGCCGCGCTCCCACCAGACAGCGGACGGTCCAGGAACGCCGATCGCTGCAGCGTCGGACCAAGGTGTGCGCTCGGTAGCGGGTCCACTCGTCCGAAATCCACTCGGCCCCTCGTTCCCTCGGCGGCGGGTCCAAGCCGGCGCACGACCACGCCGGCGCAGTCCCCGGCCCCGCTCCGGCGCAGGCGCCCGCGCCTACCCGCGGGTCGGCGCTCCGACGCGATCTCGAAGACGCGCTCGGCGCCCCCGATGCGGCGCCGGTCGGCTCACACCACCAGGGTCGCTTCAATACGCTTCTGCAACGCACGCACTCGTTGCGCGGGGCCTGTTCGGCTGCACCTGCCGGGATGGAGATCCGTCTGTTTCGTTGATCATTCTTTATACAGACGGGTCGGTATAGGCCTGACAGCGCGTCCCACACGACATCGCGAGTCATGCGCTGGTGGGTTCGGCGTGGAGCGTCCGACCGCGCGGGGAGGTGGTTGAGGTTCAAAGGGATTTGATAACACTCATCTTCTACGGTCCGAGGCCGGATCCGTATGTCGCGCCGCCGCAGGCGCGCGATCAGGGCGGTGCTGGCATGCGTCCCCACTACTCGCGGCCACCACGGTCTCCCGCGGTCTCCCACGGTCGCACACTGGCCGGCCGGGGGCCGCGGTGGCCGCGCCTCTCCGACCGCTAGT
>CAZTTB010000055.1:0-8507 GCA_964616005.1 uncultured bacterium
GCCTATGCGACGTTCACGCCGTCCAGCGCCTGCGCTGGCCATCCTCCCCGCCGTCGATCAGCAAGCGGCCGTCGATGCACACGGGTCGGTACACGCCGGGGAGTGCGGCGCTCACGTGCACGGCCGGCGCGAGCGGCCCGTGATCGATGGCGACCACGTCTCCCGTGCGTACGTCGGTGGCTACGGCCACGAAGGGAATCGGGAGCTCCTCGATGCGTCGCTTGCCGACCCACGCTTCGATGCCCGCTTCCAGCGCCTCGCCGTCGTCGCGGCCGAGCCCGAACACGTCGTCGCGCGGGTAGGCGGCGGTATCGAACCAATCGCGGAACTGTCGCCGGCGGCGCGCGACCGGCAGCGGGCTGTGCGGCGCGACCGCGAGCAAGCTGGCGAGCTGCCTGGGGCTCTCCGGCGCCGCACCGGCGGCCGCGAAGACACCGCCTACGATCGCCCCCATCGACGTGCCCGCGACCGCGTGAACGGTGATGCCGGCTTCGAGCAGGACGTCGAGGACTCCGACATGCGCCAGGCCCCGGGCGCCACCGCCGCCGAGGGCCAGCACCAGGCGGGCGGGACCGGTCTTGCCTGGCGCCTTTGGTCCGTCTTGCGCCTACCGGTGACCAACGGCGTCCCTTGGCACGCCATGATCATGGCGCTTCGGGAGAGGCGCGGCCCGGGATCGCAGCCGGCGCCGGGCAGCCGTTCTGTCGGGATCGCTCTACGGTGACGCGACCGCGGGGACGGCCGAAGGTTGTACTCGCCCGGGCCCCGCCTGGCCCCGAGTCCTGAGCTTCCTGCGGGTCGCGGGCCGGCGCCGTAGGGCGGCCGGAGCCGCGATGGACGCGGGGACCGCAGGGTGAGGGATGGGGCCGGCGGCCCGGGAGATCCGAGCCGGCTCCGTGGCGGAGCCCGTCCGGACGATCGGCGCGCAAGACGTCTCGGCGGCCCGCGGTAGCGTAGCCGGCATGAGCTTGGAGAGGAACCGTCGGCGCCTCCGGCCGACGGGAGGCACCTGGTTCGCGGTGACGTTCCTGCTCGCGCTGTTCGCCCTCATGGGCGCCTTGGTCCACGTGGGACACGGCGTCTCGTTCGATGCTCCGATCCTCGGCTGGCTGCACGCCCACCAGACGCCCGGCCGAACCCGCGTTGCACGCGCGCTGGTACGCATCGGCGATCCCGCCACCCTTGCCGTCGCGACCGTTCTCGTCGTGGCCGGCCTCGCGGCGCTGTCGCGCTTGCGGGCGGCGCTCGGCTTCACGCTCCAGGTGGCAGGCGCAGGGATCCTGGACGCGGCGGCGAAGGCTCTCTTCGCGCGCCCCTGGCCGAGCCTCTACCCGCCGATGCTGCCGCGCTCGGGGTACGCCTTCCCCAGCGGCCACGCCGTGGCCGGGGCGGCGTTCTTCCTCGCCCTGCAGCTGCTGTCGTGGCGGAGCCTGCCCGGCGTATGGCGCTGGGCAGGCATGCTCGGCCTGCTCCTCGCGCTCGCCATCGGCGGGGCTGTGTGCTACCTGCAGCTGCACTTCCCGTCGGACGTGCTCGCTGGGTGGGCGCTCGGCGGGTCCTGTACCCTGGTCGTCCAGCGGCTCGTCCGCGCGCCGCTCGGTCGCGATTGACGTCCACCGCGTGTCTGGAGCCCTTCATCGGGGGTGGTCCGAGGATGCGTTGGACGGCCGCCGAGCCGGACCGTTAGAGCCGGGGCTCAGTTCGTCGGCGCGCCGGACGCGAGGGCGGCAGCCGGTTCGAACTCGAAAACGGCGTACAGCGCGCCGCTGACGCGCTCGCGTTCGACCGTGAGCGTGCCGCCATGGAGGTCGTACTCCACCTCGAGGACGTCGCCGGCGGCGTGCCAGCCTTGCGCCACGTGCAACGTGCCGCGCGACAGGTACTCGTAGAGACGGCCGTGGACGCCCATCTTGAAGTACCCGAACATGTAGTAGTTCAGAGTTGGTCTGACAGGGCGGTGGGTTGGGTCGGCACTCCGGGTGTCAGATGCTGGAGCTCCAGCTCCTTCTCCTTGGCCAGGTGCCGACTGTCCGAGAACGTCTCCATGGGCGTCTTGCCGTAACAGTACCTCCCCGAGTGCGGCCGGTCGTGGTTGTAGTAGTGAACCCAGGCATCCAAGTCCGCCTGCAACTCGTCCAAGCTGGTGTAGAGCTTCTTCCGGAACGCCACGGCATAGAACTCGTCCTGCACCGTCTTGTGGAAGCGCTCGCACATGCCGTTCGACTGCGGGCGCTTCGCCCGCGTCTTGGATGATCGATGTCTTCAATCGCCAGGTACAGCTCGAACTCGTGCCACTCCGGATTGCCGCAGTACTCCGTGCCCCGATCGGTCGGCACCCTCAACAGGCGCACGTCCTGCTCCTCGAACCACGGCACCACCCGGTCGTTCAACAAATCGGCGGCCACCAGCGCGTTGCGGCGGTCGTACACCTTGCAGAACGCCACCCGGCTGTAGGTGTCCAGGAACGTCTGTTGGTAGATCCTGCCCACGCCCTTGATCGAACCCACGTAGTAGGTGTCCTGCGCGCCCAGGTAGCCGGGGTGCTCGGTCTCGATCTCCCCGTACGCTTCCTGCTCCCGCTTGGCCCTCTCCAGCGCCTGGACCTGCGCCTCGGTGAGGATGATCCGTCCTGCGCCACCCGCGCCTCCAGGGCCTTCAGGCGCTTCTTGAACGTCTCCAGAACGTTCCTGAGCCACACCCCGCGCACGCCCGAGGGGGACACCGACAGGCCCTTCTTCTTCAACTCGTTCGCCACCCGCGTCTGGCCGTAGGCCGGCTGCAGGAACGTGAACTCCAACACCGCCGCCTCGATCTCGGCACCCACCCGGTTGGCGACGATCGGCTTGCGGCGACTGATCTCCTGCAAGGCCATCTCGCCGCCGTTGTCGTAGAGCTCCTTGAAGCGGTAGAAGCTGTCACGGGAGTAGCCCATCACCCGGCACGCCTCGCTGACGTTACCGAGCATCTGCGCCAGGTTCAACAAGCCCAACTTGTTCTTGATGACCTTCTGCTCCGTCGTCATCTCGACAGTCCTCCCAATGAAGTAAGCCATCCTAGGGCGAACTGTCAGACTAAGTCTCAACTACTGCACATCACCCGCTGGACGCTGACGCCCAGGGCCTTGAAGTGGGCGTGCGCGGCCTGCAGGTACGCCACCGCCCTGTCCCGCCCCTCATCGGGCAGGATCTGGCTGACCGCCACCCGGGAGTGATCGTCGATCGCCACGAACACGTACTCCCAGCCCGCCCCGCGCGAGCGGATGGCGCGCTCACCCGTCCTCCGGTGCCCCGCCCTCTCGCTCCGGCCCAGCTTCTTGATGTCGAGATGAAGCACCATCCCCGGCCCGGGCTTCTCGCAAGCGTCCCGCCGGGGGAGCTGGGTCCAAGGACTACAAGCGGTTCATGCCGTGCCGCAAGAGGATCCTGCGCACCGTGGTCAAGCCCAGGCCCGTCTCCGCGGCGATCGCGCGCATGGTGCGCCGCTCCAGCCTCAAGGCCTTCACCCGCCCCACCACCGCCGGCGGCGTGGCAGGCCGACGCTCATGCGGCCGGCCGCTGCGATCGAGCATCCCCTCAGCACCAGCCTCCCGGTAGCGCGCCACCCACTTGCTGACCGTACGCACGCTCACGCGGAACGCCTCCGCCGCCGCTCTGATGGTCGAGCCGCCCTCCACCACCCGCCTGGCGAACTCCTCGCGCTGCCTCACCGTCAACGCCGAATGCCATGCAACTTCACGCTGAACGCCTCATGCCCACCAATCTACTGCAAGAATGACCTGGAGGCACATCACACCTAGTCAACGGAGCGGGGCCGGAAGGAGCCAGCGCCGGTCGTGCCCAGGCTCTTCGTCTTCGGCCGTGTACGCCTGAAGCGTGCTGCGTAGTAGGAGCCGACGACCACGACCAGCGCCAGCGCCTGGGAGACAACGGTCTCCCAGTTGGCGTACAGCGAGAACCACAAACCGGCCCAGGCGGGGAAGCGGAACGGCAGTGCGTGCGCGGGCAGCCAGTGGGCGAGTTGCATCTCGTTCACCTGCTCGCCGACCATCACCAGGAAGACGGCCCCGAGCAGTACGCCGGTGGCGACCAGCATGCGCTTGTAGGGCAGCTTGTGGTTGACGACGAAGGTGAGATAGGCCGTCATGAGCACCAGCAGCAGCGCCAGCCCCGCGCCGAGGGCCACGTTCGCCCAGCCGACCTGCAAGCGGATGCTCTGCAGGAACAGGTCGACCTCGAAGCCTTCCCGGTAGACCGAGGCGATGCCCAGCACCATCAAGCCCCGGTAGGCGAGCGACCGGCTCGCCCCGCGGTTCTCGGCAGAGTCGATGACCTGCTGCTTCCTGCGGTTCTGCAGCGAAATCCAGCCCGTCCAGTAGATGCGGTGGAAGAACCAGTTCATCACGACCATCAGCACGACGATTGCCAGCAACCCCGTGACAGCCTGAATGTCATACTCCGGCGCCGTGCCCGCGGCCAGGGAGAGCACGCCCACGAGCGTGAACCAGGTGGCCAGCGTCGCCATGAAGCCAACGCTGGCACCGCTGGCGATTGGCCTCCAATACACGCTTTGCTTGCGCATCAGCCCAGCCAGCATGGCCGAGAGCACCAGGATGCACTCCAACCCCTCGCGGTAGACCAGCACGGCGGTATCGAGAATGCCGGCCGCTGGCGTGAGCCCGTGCCTGGTCGGGTCGGGATTCCCCCCCGCGGCGACGATCTGCCACACCAGCACGCCGATCACCGCGCCGCCCGCCAGGGCCAGCATCACCCCGCGCAGCGCCGCCGGCCGGCGCCACGTGCCTGCCTTCGAGCCGTTGGCGGCACGTCTCATCCTGCAGTGCCAGCTTCCGAGCCGTCGGCCCGGTGGCCGCTGCGGTCCGTGCGACCGACTGTGTAACCGCCCTGGAGCATCAGTGAACGTCCTCCGTGTCCCACGCCACTCGCGTGTGCGAGCAGCCGTGCGCGCGCAGCGCATCGACGATACCCGAGTGCTACACTCGGGTATGTGCCACGCTAGCCCGCCATGCGTGTGACCGTCAAGCTCGGAATTGCGCTGCCGAGCGTCCGGGCTGACGCGCTACGAGGCGTCCGGCCAGACCGGGCTCAGCAGCATTCCGGAGCAACCCGTGGCGAGCTCCGGGTGTGTGGCTCCGTCGCCGAAAGTAGATGTTACCGATGTCGCCAGCCACCTACCCCGAGTCCCGACTCAGCAGGTTCCTGTTCGCGTCTTGGAGTTGGGAAGCTGTCGCCAGGTGACATCAACGGTCGCCTACCCGCGCGCGGGGGGGGAGAGAGAGAGAGAACAGATGGCGGGCCAACACTCGAGCTCCGCCGCACACGAGAAGCTCTGGTGGAACTCCGTGCTATGGGGCTCGTGAACCAGCGAGGTCGGGGGCGCGGATCGCGGTGGTTCCTAGCCGCCGAGTAGTGAATGAGACATGGCGATATGTCGTCCCTGACTCACGTCGTCTCAATCCTGTCCCTTCTCGTCCCATTTCGTCCCAATCCGTCCTATTCCGCCTTCTTCCGCCCTCCGCGGGGCCACCAGCCCATACCGTCCACATCACACCGAGTCCGTCAATCGGAAGGCGAAGAAGGATCCGCCCGGGAGGAGCTCCTCGAAGCGCTCGATCCGGCCCACCCACACTGGCCTGAACGCAAAGGCTCGCTCCGTTCGGGCACGGCGCTCGAAGCGCACGATCCACACCCTGCCGCCTTCCAGTGGCTCGAGCACTAGGCGTACGACGGTCCCGTTCGAGAGGCCGAGTTGGGCGGGCGGATTCTAGGGATCGATGCACCACGGGGTGGGTAGCGTCCTAGGCTGAGTTCCTCACAGGAGGTCAGGCATGGGGCGTGGTGGCGCATTCGGGTCGAAGGGCCGGCGGCTGTCGATGGCGGAGCGCAGTGAGATCCGCCGATTGGTGGCCATGGGCTTGAAGTTCCAGGATGTCGCGGATCGGTTGCGCTGCTCCAGGAAGTCCGTGCAGCGCCTGATGAACGGCTTCATGGATCCTCCACCGGCCTCGGTGTACGTTTCGGAGAAGCGCCTGACGTACGCCGATCGGGAGGAGATCTCGCGCGGGTTGCACACGGGGGAGTCGTTCCGTGCCATCGCCCGGCGTTTAGACTGGGCGGCGTCGACCGTCAGCCGTGAGGTGAACGCCAACGGCGGCCGGAAGGGCTACCGGGCGTGGCGCGCCACCAAGGCGGCAGTGCAGCGAGCCAAGCGACCCAACCCCAGGAAGATCTTCTCCTCGTCCGAGTTGTTGCGGTCGGTGAACGAGCGGCTGGCGAAGCGCTGGTCGCCGGAGCAGATCTCGGTGAGCCTACGCCGGACCTATCCTGGGGACATCAGCATGCACGCAAGTCCCGAGATCATCTACCAGGCGCTGTATCTGCAGGCGCGCGCCAGCCTCAAGACCGAGGTGAGGCGCTGGCTGCGCACTGGGCGCGTCATGCGAAAGGCACGCGGGCGCTTCGCCAAGGCCGGGCGCATCAAGGACATGGTGCTCATCAGCGAGCGGCCCGCCGAAGCCGAGGATCGCGCCGTGCCCGGCCACTGGGAGGGGGACCTTTTGCTCGGCAAGGTCGGTGGCTCGGCTGTCGGCACGCTGGTGGAGCGCTCCACCCGCTTTGTGATGCTCATGCGCCTCCCGGAAGGTAAGACTGCTGAGCGCGTCAACGAGGCATTGATCGCCGCCATCCAGCGGCTCCCCGACGAGGTGAAGCGCAGCCTGACCTGGGATCAGAGCAAGGAGCTGGCCGAGCACAAGGCGTTCACCATCGCCACCGGCGTGCAGGTGTACTTGCATGTTCCCCGCAGCCCCCGGCAGCGCGGCAGCAACGAGAACACCAACGGGCTCCAACGGCAGTACCTACCCAAGAACGTCGACTTCAAGCCCATCACGCAGGAGCAGCTCGACGCCATCGCCGCAGAGCTCAACACCCGACCTCGCAAGACCCTAGACTGGGCTACGCCAGCCCAGGCGCTCTCCGCCATCGTTGCAACGATCCCTTGAGACCGAGCGCCAACTCCAAACGGTACGTACACCCTGCGGGTGCACACCGTGACGGGCCCGTACGACAGCTACGGCCTGATGGGCAACGAGAACGACGCCACCACGTCGGTCACCGTGAACGACGGTCAGATCGCCACGCCCATCGTGAGCTACCAGCCCTTCACCGGCGTCCTCGACGTGGCGGTGCCCAGCACGTCGTCCAACGCCATCACACCCGACGTTTCCGTGACCGGCTTCCCGTCCTCCGGAGGGACACCCAACTACGGCACGTTCATCACCACCTTCGGCCTCACGACGCTCGAGGGGCTGACACCGGAGAGCTGCCTGGTCGGGGCGACGCAGCAGACCGACAGCCATTACACGTACGACCCGGTGCTGACGCCTGCAGGCGGGAGCGTCGACGTGACCGCCGGGAACGCGACGTTCGTCACGGTGGACTACCAGCCCATCGACGGCGCCATCTCGGTGTCGATCTCCGGGCCCATCCCGTCGAGCGCCAGCTACAACGCCACCATCGCCGACGGCGGGAGCTACAGCAACACGGTCTACGGGAACACGCTCGTCCCGTACGTGTCCGCCGCCGCCTACACCGTCACGGCGCCGCTCTATTCCACCTACGGCACCATCTGCGTCCTCCACAACGGCACCAGCTTCGACAAGTACACGCCGACCGTGACCCCCTCGTCGTTCACGCTGGCGAAGGGCGCCACGCAGGCGGTCGCGGTGAGCTACGTGCACACCACGGTCCAGTGCAGCAACGGACCTTGAGATGCACTAGCCCGTCGCGCCCGAACGGCCACAGGGCACGCCCGAACACGCCCGCCACCTGAACGCCAGCCCCGCGCCGGAGCTCCCTACCGGCGCGGGGCACGTGTGGTCGCGGCTGCCGCTCCCGCGACGATGCTGCTAGACTTCCGCTCATGGACGAAGAGCACGCGGGCGTGAACGGAGGCGCGGACGGCAGCGCGGACGAGCGCCGCATGATCGAGGCCAACCGGGCGTCCTGGGAGGAGACGTCGAGACTCCACGAGACCAGCCAGATGCCTCGGCTCCTCGAGGGCTTCCGTGACCCGGACTTCTCCACGCTCGACGACGTCGAGCGGGGCATCTACGGCTCGATCGGCGTGGCGGGCAAGCGGGTGCTGCAGGTGTGCTGCAACAACGGCCGCGAGCTACTCTCGGTGCTGCGTCTCGGCGCCGCCGACGGCGTGGGGGTCGACCTGGCCGAAGGCAACCTCGCACAGGGACGGCGTCTGGCGCAGGCGGCGGGGTTGCACCAGCGAGTGCGCTTCGTCCAGGGCGATGCCCTCGAGCTGCCCGACGAGCTGGGCCGGTTCGATCTGGCCTTCCTCACCGTCGGGGCGCTGGGCTGGCTGCCCCGGCTGCAACCCCTGTTCGACGGCGTGGCCAGGCTGCTGACGGACGGCGGGCACCTGTTCCTGTACGAGATGCACCCGATCCTCGACGTGTTCGAGGCGGACACGGGCAC
>CAZTTB010000055.1:8607-12323 GCA_964616005.1 uncultured bacterium
TGTTCCTGTACGAGATGCACCCGATCCTCGACGTGTTCGAGGCGGACACGGGCACGACGTTCCGGCACGACTACTTCGCGCGCGAGCCAATCGCCGACGAGAGCGGGCCCGACTACTACGAGCCCGACAAGGTGATCGACGCCCCGTCGTACTGGTTCCACCACACCATGGGGGACGTCATCGGGGGCTGCCTGAAGGCGGGGCTCACGCTCGAGCACTTCGAGGAGTACCCGCACGACGTCTCGATGGTGTACCGCGCGCTCGCGGACCTGCCGCTCAGGCCGCCGCTCAGCTACACGCTGGTGGCGCGCAAGGGGTAGGGTGTCCCGGGGTAGGGGGGTCCCGGGCTAGCGCCGCAGGAAGCGCCGCACCCGCGCGATCTCCGGAAGACCCAGCAGCGCGCCGAGCGCCACGTACAGGACCACCAGCACGCCGCTTCCCACCGTCAACCGCGCCAGCGACCCGAGCCAGCCTGCGGGCGCCGGGACCCCGCGCAGCACCAGCACGGCCGCCACCGCCGCGACCAGTCCGGCGAGCCAGACCCGCGACAGGTAGCGCAGGTAGGCACCCAGCGCGAAACGCTCCCGTGCGTGCACCAGTCCGGTGAGGACCGCGAGCTGGATCCACGACGCGATCACGGTCCCCCAGGACAGCCCGGCGATGCCGTAGGGCCGGGCCAGCAGCACGTAGAGCGCCCCCTGCAGGATCAGGAAGACCAGCACCACCACCACCGGAGTCACGACCCGCTGGCGCACGTAGAACACCCGCACCAGCAGGTTGAAGACGCCCAACGGGAACACGGCCAGCCCCAGCGGCGCCGTCGCCGCCATCGACAGCGTCAGGCGGGCGGCGTCCAGACCGGGGCCGTAGAGGCTCTTCCAGTTGAAGATCACCTCGACCGCGGGCCGCGCCATGATCGTCAGGGCCAGGCCGGCGGGCACCGACAGGAAGGTGATGAAGCGCAGCCCCTCCTCGAGCGTGACGTTGAAGTCGTGCGGGTCGCGCACCGCGTTGTCGGCCAGGCGTGAGTAGTACGCCAGCGCCGGCGAGATGCTGAACAGCCCGAGCGCCAGGCTCAAGAACAGATCGGCGTTGTAGAACGCGGTCTGCGCGCCGGCCGCGATGTCGGTCACCACGTTGGACGCCACCACGTTGAGCACCTGGCGGCCGCCGGTGGTGAAGGCGAAGGGCAGCATCAGCAGCACCACGCCGCCCATGGCCGGGTGCCACAGCCCGGCGAGGCGCGGCAGCAGCTTGAGGCGCACCAGCGCAGGGATCTGCACCACGAGCTGCGCCACGCCGCCCAGCACGTGCGCGACCGTGAGCATCACCGCCTGTCCCGGGAACAGCGCCATCAGCCCGACCGTGACCACGTTGAGCGCGACCGGCGCCCAGGCCGGCGCCAGGAAGCGCTCCTCGGCCTGCAGGATGCCCATGGCCAGCGCCGAGAAGCTGATGGCCGGCAGGAACGGGAAGACGATGCGCACCAGCTGGGTCGTGAGAGCGACGTTGACGTTGGCGGGGTCGGCGATGAGCAGGCGCGCCAGCAGTGGCGCCGTGACGTAGGCCAGCAGCATCAGCGCGCCGTTGACCAGCGTGAGCATGCCCAGCAACGCACCCGACAGGCGCCGCTGCTCGGCGGGCTCGAGGGTGGCGTAGACAGGGATGAAGGAGTTGGTCAGGGCGCCTTCGGCGAGGAGCTCCCGGAACAGGTTGGGCACCTTGAAGGCGGTGATGAAGGCGTCGCTGATCTCCTTGCTGAACAGCGCGTTGAGCAGCGAGTTGCGCACCAGCCCGGTGACGCGGCTGGCGAGCGTGCCCCCCATCATGGTCAGCGCACCGGAGGCCGACGAGCGCCGCTCGCGGACGATGCGGCCGGTCTCGTCGCGGCCGGTCTCGTCGCGGCCGGTCTCGTCGCGATCGTTGCCGTCGCGATCATCGTCGTCAGGAGCGCGTTCGCCCACGTCGGACATTGTCGCACGGGCGGACGTATCGCCTGGCTTCCGTCGCGGGGGAGGGGGAGCAGGGGGGTGTGCGCCGAGCCCTTGGGCCGAAGGTACAGCCTGGCGATACGTGCTTCGCATCGCGGGGCGGAGGATCTCGGCCCCGTCGCGTGCTGGACGGGCTTCGACGTAACCAACGGCGCGCCCCGGCGGTGCTGGCGACAGTCAGGCTGCCCCCTACACCCGTGCAGCGCCGGGCACGAACCGACTGCCGGGCCGACCGCGGCAGGTGCCGTTCAACCGGGCTTGACGTTCGAAAGAGGGGTTGGCGGAACCCCCCCATGACCCCCGCGCCGGCCGTACCGCAGCGCCCGAGCGCTCAGTCCTGCAGCTGCTCGAACGCCTCCTTGGGGAAGACTTCCCCGGCGGGCTGCACCTGGGGATCGGGCGCGGGGCCGGTGTCGGACCAGCCCTCGGACTCCAGCGTCTTCAGTGGGTGCACCGTCATGTCGTGGGTGCAGCGGATCTGGCAGGACAGCCGGACCTGGCCGAGCAGTCCCTTCTCCAACAGCTTGTCGTGTTCGGCGCGGGTCATGACGCCGGGCTCGCCGGCGGCGAACTCCACCCGGCAGGTGGTGCAGCGCGCGTTGCCACCGCAGCGGTGACCGATGTGCACGCCGGCCCGCTCGATGGCCAGCACCAGGCGCTCGCCTTCGTCGACGTCGATGGTGGTGTCGTGAACGGTGAGCTTCGGCATCGCTCCTCCTCGCGCCGGCGCCGCCAACCGGGCCGCCGGCCGACCCAAGCTACCGCGGTTGTCAGGCGCGCGTCACGCGACGCGCAACCGACCGGCCACCTCGCGGCCGACCGCGCGCGCATCCCGCACGCAGTCGTTGAGCCCGATGCCGCGGTAGGCGTTGCCGGTGAGCGCCAGGCCAGGCACCGCGTGGGCGGCCTCGACGGCCTCCTCGACGCGCTCGCGGTGACCCAGCGTGTACTGCGGTATGCCGCGCCGCCACCCCACCACGTGCGCCATCGCGGGCTCGGCGACGATGCCGAGGCTGGTCCGGAGGTCGGCCCGCACCACGTCGATCGCCGCGTCCTCGTCGAGATCGAGGAAGGCGGGGTCGCGCATGCCGCCCGCCAGCGAGCGCAGCAGCACCATGCCATCGGGCGCCTGCGGCGGGAACAGCGTCGACGTCCACAGCGTGCCCAGCACGCGCAAACCCTGCTCGGGAGGCACCAGGAAGCCGAACCCGTCGAGCGGGTGGGATACCGCGCTCCGCGGGAAGCCCAGCGCCACCACGCGGATGCCGGCGTAGGGAACGGCCTGCAGCGGCGCCACCGCGTCCGGCGCCACGGCCCGCAGCAGCTCGGCCGCCACGTAGGCGGGGGCCGCCACGATGACGGCGTCCGCCTCGACCTCGCCGGGCACCGGGCCGGCCGGTGACGCGGGGTCCGCCGCCGGTTCCGTCGACGTCCTCACCCGCAA
This sequence comes from uncultured bacterium, assembly GCA_964616005.1. Classification (GTDB taxonomy): domain Bacteria; phylum Deinococcota; class Deinococci; order Deinococcales; family Trueperaceae; genus JASBRS01. The sequence goes on from CAZTTB010000055.1 coordinate 12,043, forward strand.
CCCGCGGGCGCCGCCGCGATCGATGCCGTCGACGCTCACGCCCATGTACACCGAGCCCTGCAGCGCCTCGGCCAGCGCCTGCGTGAGCCTGCCGGCGCCGCCGCGACGGAAGCTGGTCAGGCGCCCGCCCGGCCCGGACGGGCCGCCCGCGACGCGTCCGCCGCTCTCGCCGCGCGCCGTCGCCGCACGCCGCGCACGCTGCTGCGCCAGCATGCCGCGCACCAGCCCGCCGTGCTCGGCCTCGAGCCGGTGCATGCGCGGGAACAACGCCTGCAGGCTCG
>CAZTTB010000056.1:0-12287 GCA_964616005.1 uncultured bacterium
ACGGCCGCCGTCGATGCGCCCACCGTGCCCGCCGGTGATGCCAAGGCGGTGGGCCCGGATGCGGTGGGCCCGGATGCGGCAGGCCCGGTCCGTCGACCGTCCGTGCGCGTCCTCACGCTGCTCCTCGCGGCGGTGCTGGTGGTGGTCGCGGCGTTCGGCGGAACGCTGGGGCGCGCGCCTCAGGTCCGGCGCGTGGCGCAGACCCTGCCACCGGTGGTGCAGCCGACCGGGCAACTCGAGAGCGCCTTCCGGAGCGCGCGCGAGGCCAGCCTTCGTATCGAGGCCCGCTGCGGTCCACGCTACGGCAACGAGCCGATCGGCATCGGGACCGGGTTCTTCATCCGCGAGGACGGTCTGGTGCTCACCGCCTACCACGTGGTCGACGCCAGCCAGCAAGGCGCCCCCTGCCCGGTCCACTACGTCGGGGTGACGCCCGAACGTCTCGAAGTGCCCCTGACGATGGTGGGTTTCGACGCCTACCACGACCTCGCGGTCCTGCAGGCGAAGGTGCGGCGCGCCGTTCCCACGATCGCGCTGGCGCCTCAGCTGCCCCGCCCCGGGACCCGGGTCGTCGCGATCGGTAACAGCCGCGACCAGTTCCTGCAGGCACGCGCCGGTGAGGTGACGCGTCTGGGCGTCCACGCCGGACGGCCGGACTTCGCCGACAACACCATCGAGCTCACCACCTCACTGGCTCCCGGAGATTCGGGCGGTCCGGTGGTGGACGCGGCCGGACGAGCGGTCGGGGTGGTGAGCTACATCAGCTTCGATCCGAGCGCCATGGCCTCGAGCCAGTACGTGCCGCCCTTCCTGCGGGGCGTGCCGCTACCGCACGGCTACGCTTCCTACGCGGTACCGGTGGGGGGGAGCGACCTGGTGGCGAGGCTCGAGGCGGGGGAACGGCGTGATGTTCCGGTCGTAGGGTTCACCTGGCGGCCCGGGTTCGACTACGATCCGCGCTCGAGCGCGGCCTACCTGGGCCCGCGCCCCGGCGTGATCGTGTGGCAGGTGGAGCCGGGCGGCCCGGCGGCCGAGGCGGGCCTGCGTGGCTACACCGAGGACCGCACCGTGGGGCGGGACGGACAGGTCGCCACGATCCCGCGCGCCGACGTCATCACGGCGCTCGACGGCACCCCGACACCCACGTTCTACGATCTCCAGGCGCTGGTGCGGAAGAAGAGCATCGGCGAGACCGTGACGCTCACGGTCGAGCGCGGCAACGCTACGCTGCGGGTACCACTCCGCCTGGGCGCGGAGCGCTCGGTGTTCCGTCAACCGTGAGCCCCCGGCGCGGCGCAGACGCTCCGTCCCGGGTCGCCGGCCCGGCGGCGTTCGGCGTCCCACCACGAGTCAGGCGCACCCCGATGGGGTGCGCCTGTACTGGTGGGCGATGGTGGACTCGAACCACCGACCTCGTCGTTATCAGCGACGCGCTCTAACCGACTGAGCTAATCGCCCGCAGGATCCTCGTCGCCGTGTGGCGAGCGAAGCCGATGCTATCACGCTCCCCGACGGAGGGTCAAGCGGGCGCCAGAGGGCATTTCTACCGTGGGAAACGCGACAACCGCGTCCGGCCTACGGTCCGCACGACGGCCGCCCGGTACAATCGCCGAGTCATGGTCGAGACCCTCTACCTCGCCAAGCCGCGCGGCTTCTGCGCCGGTGTCGTGATGGCCATCGAGGCTGTCAGGAATGCGGCTCGTGAGAACGCCGAGCGCGGCGAGCCGCCCGTGACCGTCTACCACTCCATCGTCCACAACCGAACGGTGGTCGAGCGCCTGGAGCGCGAGGAGGGGGTCGGCTTCGTCGAGGATCTCGGTGCCATGGCGGCTGGGCGCGGCTCGGCGGGGAGCGATACCGTCGTGTTCAGTGCCCACGGCGTTTCGCCGGAGGTGCGTCGCCAGGCGGAGGAGGCCGGCCTCACCACCATCGACGCCACCTGCCCGCTGGTCACCAAGGTCCACAGCGAAGCCAGGAAGTACGCCGGTCGCGGCTACCACATCCTGCTCATCGGCGACTCCGCGCAGCACCAGGAGGTCATCGGGACGCGCGGCGAGGCGCCCGAGCGGACCATCGTCGTGGGCGTGCTGGGCGAGCGCCGGCCCGATCCCGAGCTGGCCGACCCGGAGACCGTCGAGGTTCCCGACCCCCGCAAGGTGGTCGTCCTCACCCAGACGACCCTGTCGGTCGACGACACGCAGCGCACCATCGCGCGGCTCAAGCAGCGCTTCCCGGAACTCGTCGTGCCCCCTGCCGACGACCTGTGCTACGCCACCAAGAACCGACAGGATGCGGTTCGGCGCATCGCATCGGCCGTCGATCTGTTCCTGGTGGTCAGCAGCGCCACCAGCTCCAACGGCATGCGGCTGTACGAGCTGGCGCAAGACCTGTGCGGCCGGGCGAGGCGCATCGAGGTTGCGGACGACATCGATCCCGCCTGGCTCGAGGGCGTGCGCCGGGTCGGCGTCACATCGGCGGCGTCCACCCCGGAGGACCTGGTGCAGGAGGTCGTGGAGGTGTTCCGACGCGCCAACCCCGCTCTCGCGGTGGTGGAGGAGGGGGAGTGGGAGACGGTGGCGTTCCGCGCTCCCCGCAGGCGTTCGCCCGGGGCGGGACCGCGTTGAGCCGCCGGACGTCCGCCCAACCCCTGTCGGTCGCGCCCATGATGGACAGGACCGACCGTCACTTCCGCTACCTGCTGCGCGGGATCACCCGGCACACCTTGCTGTACAGCGAGATGGTCACGGCCAAGGCGGTGCTCCACGGCGACCGGGTGCGCCTGTTGGGCTACCACCGCGACGAGCGTCCGTTGGCGCTCCAGCTCGGCGGCGACGACGCCACCGAGCTGGCCGAGGCGGCGCGCATCGCACAGGACCTGGGCTACGACGAGGTGAACCTCAACGTCGGCTGTCCCAGCCCTCGGGTGGCGTCTGCGAACTTCGGCGCCTGCTTGATGGCGACGCCCGACGTGGTGGCGCGGGCGGTCGCGGCGATGCGCGCGGCGATCGAGCTGCCGGTGACGGTCAAACATCGCATCGGCGTCGATGCGATGGACCGTTACGAGGACCTCGAGGCGTTCGTCCGGACCGTCCTTCCCGCCGGCGCCGATGCCTTCACGGTGCACGCGCGCAAGGCCTGGCTGGCGGGCCTGAGCCCCAAGGAGAACCGGGAGGTCCCTCCGCTGCGCTACCACGATGTCTACCGCCTCAAGCGCGCGGTTCCGCGGGCGCTGGTCGAGCTCAACGGCGGCGTGGCCGATCTGGGAGCAGCGGCCGTCCACCTGAAGCAGGTGGACGGCGTGATGCTGGGACGGGCGGTGTACGACGACCCGCTGGTGCTGGCCGAGGCGGACAGGTCGTTCTATGCGTCGCGACCCGGCGGCATCATCGCCCCCACGCGCCGCCAGATCGTCCTGCGCATGCTGCCCTACGTCGAGGAGCGCCTCGCAGAGGGTGCGCCGCTCCACGCGCTCACTCGGCACCTGCTGTCACTGTTCCGCGGGATGCCGGGGGGCCGCCGCTGGCGTCGGCACCTCACCGAGGGTGCGCTCCGGCCCGGGGTCGGGCCCGAGCTGGTGCTGGAGGCGTTGGCCTGGCTGCCGGCGGATGTACTCGACGGCCGCCGGCGACCGGTCGGCGCGCCGGCCTGAGGCGGAACGGACGTCGACTCAGGCCTCGAAGGCCTTCAGTACCTGGCGCGCGATGACCAGGTGCTGGATCTCGTCGGTGCCCTCCCCGATGCGCGTGAGTCGGGCGTCGCGCCACAACCGTTCCACCTGGTAGTCGCGCACGTAGCCATAGCCGCCCAGGATCTGGATGGCGGCGTCGCAGGCGGCCACCCCGGCCACGCTGCCCTTCAGCTTGGCCATCGACGCGGCCAGGGTATGGTCGCGCCCGGCATCACGCAGGGCGGCCGCCTTCATCACCAACAGCCGAGCCGCCTCCAGCTCGGTCGCCATCTCGGCCAGCTTGAAAGCGATCGCCTGGTTGCGGGCGATGGGCCGGCCGAACTGCTCGCGCTCCTGGGCGTAGCGGGCGGCGATCTCCAGGGCGGCGCGGCCCAGCCCGATCCCCATCGCGCCGATGCCGATGCGCCCGCCGTCGAGCACCGTCTTCACGTCGTCGAAGCCACGACCGCGTGCGCCGAGCAGGTTCTCGGCCGGCACGCGCATCCCCTCGAAGGTGAGGGGCGTGGTGTCGGAGCTGTGCAAGCCGAGCTTCTCCTCGGGAACGCCCCGGATCAGTCCGGGCGTGTCGCCGTCGACGACGAAGGCGCTGATGCCGTCGGCCTTGGAGCGACCGTCGCGGGGCGGATCGGTGCGGGCGATCACCACGTAGGTACCCGCCACCGTGCCCTGCGTGATGAACACCTTGGATCCGTCGATGAGGTAACTGTCCCCGTCGTGCACGGCGCGCGTTCTCAGAGCGGCGGCGTCCGATCCCGAGGCGGGCTCCGTCAGGCACCAGGCGCCGAGACGCTCGGCGCGCGCCAGAGCCGGCAGGTGGCGCTCCTTCTGGGCGTCGTCGGCCGCCTGTAGCAGGTGACCCGTGCACAACGAGTTGTGCGAGGCGACGGTGAGGCACAGCGAGCCGTCGACGGCGCCGATCTCCTCGATGATGAGGGCTGCGGTGGCGGTGTCGAGCCCCGCACCGCCGTAGCGCTCGGGTACCTGGAGGCCGAACACGCCCATGCCTCCGAGGGCGCGAACGATGTCGTGCGGGAAGGCCCCGCTGCGGTCGCGCTCGATGGCTCCGGGTGCCACCTCGGAGCGGAGGTAGTCACGCAAGGGGCCAAGCAAGGCACGTTGGTCGGAGGTCAACTCGAACCACAGCGGTTCGGCGGCATGCGCATCGGCGCTCATGGCGTCAACCTAGCAGCCTGGGTGACGGCCGCGCGCGTTGTACGGACGTGGGGGGCGGCGGTCCCGTCTGGTAGACTCCGCTCCATGGAGCGACCGTACTGGGTGAGAGGGATCCGAGGCGCCACGACCGTGACCGCCGACGATCCCGAGCGCATCCTCGAGGCCACCCGCGAGCTCCTCCAGGTGATGCTGGAGGAGAACGGCATCGACGACTTCGACGCCATCGCCGCGATCTTCTTCACGACGACGCAGGACCTGCGCTCGACCTTCCCGGCCGAAGCCGCGCGCGAGCTCGGCATGACCATGGTGCCGCTGCTGTGTAACCAGGAGATCCCGGTGCCCGACCGCCTGCCTCGCTGTGTCCGCGTCATGCTGCAGCTCAATACCCGTAAGGCCCAGGGCGAGATGCGGCACATCTACCTGCGCGAGGCGCGACGGTTGCGCCCGGATCTGCTCAGCGCTCAGTAGCCGGCCGTGGTGCTCAAGCCTCCCACTGGCGAGCGGGCACCAGATCCCCGCCGTCGACGACGGCCAGGGTCACCTTGTGGGCACGGTTGGTGGTGACCTCGAGCACCGCCTGGTCGAGGGACTCGGGTCCCACCAGCACCTTGCGCACGAAGTAACCGTTGCCCTGCAAGCTCATCTCACTGGTCTTGGAGAGCCGCACACGGATCACCTCGCCGTGCCTGGCGGTGCGCACCCGGGTCAGGAGGAAGTTGCCGTCGTCCCGAAAGCGCGGGTCCTGTCGGCGGAACAGTCCGAACATGTCTGTATTCTAGCCTCACCATGGAGCTTCTTCGGGAGAACCAGACGGCACCTGGCCAGGAACCTACGGGCTCGGTCGTGATGGCGGCGCGAGCGGTGATGACGTGAGATCGCCCGCCGACGACCTGAAGGCCGCCTTCGAGGCAGGCGTCCGCGCGGCCGACCCGGCGGTCGCCGTGGTGGACCATCTCGTCGAGCCACCCCGCGGGCGCCTGCTGGTGGTCGGCGCGGGCAAGGCGGCGGCGGCCATGGCGCGGGCCGTCGAGGACCACTACCCGCCCGACGTCGCCCTCGAGGGGATCGTCATCACGCGCTACGGTCATGCCCTGCCCACGCGCCGGATCGAGGTCGTCGAAGCGGCGCACCCCGTGCCCGACGAGGCGGGCGTTGAAGCGACCGAGCGCATCCTGCGGCTGGTCGAGAGCGCCGGCGAGGACGACCGCGTGCTGTGTCTGATCTCGGGCGGCGGCTCGGCGTTGCTGAGCGCGCCGGACGGCCTCAGCCTGCCCGAGCTGGCGCAGCTCACGCAAGCGTTGCTCCGCTCGGGTGCCGACATCGGAGAGATGAACGCCGTTCGCAAACACCTGTCGCGCGTCAAGGGGGGCCGGCTGGCGGTGGCTGCCGCACCCGCCCCGGTCCTGGCGTTGCTCGTGTCCGACGTGGTGGGCGACGATCCGTCCGTCATCGCCAGCGGGCCCACGGCGGCGGACGGGAGCCGTTTCGCGGACGCGTTGGAGGTGCTGGAGCGCTACCACATCGACCATGCCGCGGCCCGATCGCTCCTGGAGGCAGGCGTTCGCGGTGAGCGCGAGGAGACCCCGGACGCGGGCGACCCGCGTCTGGACGGGGTGGAGAACGTGGTGGTCGCCTCGGCTCAGACCGCGCTGGACGCCGCGGCACGAACGCTCCAGCGCCGCGGTTGGGACGCACACGTGCTCTCCGGCTCGGTGACGGGTGAGGCCCGCGTGGTGGCGGCCGTGCACGCCGCGTTGGTACGGCAGATCCTGGCGTACGGGCAACCCTTCGAACGGCCGTGTGCGCTGATCTCGGGCGGCGAGACGACGGTCACGGTGGTCGGCGAGGGCCGTGGCGGACGCAACGGCGAGTTCGCTCTGGCGCTGGCGCTGGAGCTCCCCGACGCCGCCCCGGTGTGGTGGCTCGCCGCCGACAGCGACGGTATCGACGGTAGCGAGGACAACGCCGGCGCCCTGCTCGGGCCGGAGCAGCGGGGGCGTCTGCAGCGGCCGGATGCCCGCGACGCCCTGCGGCGAAACGACAGCTATGCAGCGTTGCGGGACCTCGGCGCCCTCTTCGTCACCGGTCCCACCCGCACCAACGTCAACGACCTGAGGGTGGTCCTGATCGGATGAGCGATCCGCCCTCGGGTATGCTTTGGCCGGCATGAGCCGGTTGCTCTCCACTTCGGACCAGGACGTGACGCAAGCAGCGGAGGCGCTGCGGCTCGGAGGTCTGGTGGCGTTCCCCACCGAGACGGTCTACGGTCTGGGAGCGTCCGCCCGCGATCCCAGGGCGCTGGTCCGCCTCTACGCCGCCAAGGGGAGGCCGTCCGAGCACCCTGTCATCGTCCATCTACCCTCCGCGCTCGCCCTGACGACGTGGGCGCGCGAGGTCCCCGATGCCGCCTGGCGCCTGGCCGAGGCCTTCTGGCCGGGCCCACTGACGCTGGTGCTGTCGCGGGCCGCCGACGTGCCCGACGAGGTGACGGGGGGGCAGGACACGGTGGGGCTGCGGGTGCCCGACCATCCGCTCGCGTTGCGCCTGTTGCAGGCCTTCGCCGGCGGGGTGGCAGCGCCGTCGGCGAACCGATTCGGGCGTATCAGCCCCACCACCGCGGGGCACGTCGTCGACGAATTCGCCGACCTGGACGTGCTCGTCCTGGACGGAGGCGCGTGCCGGGTGGGGCTGGAGTCGACCATCGTGGACCTCAGTGGGGGCGCCCCCCGCATCCTGCGGCCCGGTGGGGTGCACCGCCGCGCGTTGGAGGAGGCCCTGGGCGAGCGGGTGGCGCTGGCTGTGCACCTGCTCGAGCGCGAGGCGCGGCCGGTCGGGGGGGCGGCGCCGGCGTCGGCCAGCGGGGAGCCCCGCGCTCCGGGCGGGCTGCCGCGACACTACGCGCCCTCCACGCCCGCCGAGCTCGTGTCGAGCGCCGCTCTGGAGGAACGCCTGGCGGAGCTGGGAGGCGGCGTAGGGGTGCTGGCCCGCCGGCCCAGGCAGGGGGGCCCGAGCGGGACGTGGCTGGAGCTGCCCGACGAACCGGAGGCCTTCGGCCGCGGGTTGTACGCCGCGCTCCGCCATCTCGATGCCGGCGGCTGGCGCCGCATCCTGATCGAGACTGTCCCCGAGGGGGACGACTGGCTGGCCGTGCGCGACCGGCTTCGGCGTGCTACGAGCGCCGTCGACGCGGCCGGCGGGAGCTGTGAACGGGAGGACGGAGCATGAGCGATCGACACCAGGCCCAGCGGGCCGACGCAGCGCTGGTCGCGGTCATCATGGGGAGCGCCAGCGATTGGGACACCATGCGCCACGCCGACGCCGTGCTCGACGAGCTCGAGGTGCCCCATGCCTGCCTGGTGGTGTCGGCCCACCGCACCCCTGAGCGCATGCGCACCTTCGCGCGTGATGCAGCGGACCGCGGTTTCGAGGTGATCATCGCCGGCGCCGGTGGCGCGGCGCACCTCCCCGGCATGGTGGCGGCGCAGAGCCGGCTGCCGGTGCTGGGCGTGCCGGTGGAGAGCCGTGCACTGAACGGCCTCGACTCCTTGCTGTCGATCGTACAGATGCCGCGCGGGGTGCCGGTGGGCACGCTGGCCATCGGAGCCTCCGGCGCCGCCAACGCAGCCTTGATGGCGGCGTCCATCCTGGCGCTCGCGCGCCCGGAGCTGGCGCGCCGACTCGAGGCCTACCGAGACGCGCAGACGGCCCAGGCCGAGGTGAGCCGCCTCCCGACCGACAGCTATCTCCCCGAGTGACGCGTCCTTCGCCGCTGCTGCCGGGAGCCACCATCGGCATGCTCGGAAGCGGGCAACTCGGGAGGATGTTCACCATGGCGGCGGCCCGGATGGGCTACCGCGTGCACGTGTTGTCGCCCAGCGCCGGCTCGCCTACCGGACAGCTCGCCGAGCGCGAGGTGGTCGCGCCCTACGACGATGTCGACGCGGTGGCGCGCTTCGCGTCCGAGGTGGACGTCGTCACGCTCGAGTTCGAGAACATCCCGAGCGCCTCGTTGGAGGCCGCAGCGTCGCGCGCGCCGGTTCGTCCCGGCGTCTTCGCGCTCCACGTCAGCCAGGATCGCGTGCGAGAGAAGCGCTTCCTGGCTGAGCTCGGGGTGCCGCACGTGCCGTTCGCCGAGGTCGCCGCCGGCGGCGACGTGGACGGCGCCATCGCGGCGGTGGGGACGCCGTGCGTGGTGAAGACGGCGGGATTCGGATACGACGGCAAAGGGCAGGTACGGGTGGGGGCGGGCGGCGGGCGCGCGTCGGCGCGGGCCCTGGCCGCACACCAGGCGGTGGTGGTCGAGCGCTTCGTCGAGCTCGAGGCGGAGATCTCGGTGGTGGCCGCGCGCGGGCTCGACGGCACCGTGGCCGCCTACGCGCCGGCGCTCAACCTGCACGAGCGGCACATCCTCGACTTGAGCAGCGCGCCCGCCCCGGTTCCCGATGCGGTAGCCGCGCTGGCACGCGAGATCACCGTCGCTGTTCTGGAGGGGCTCGACCTCGTCGGCGTCGCTTGCGTCGAGTTCTTCCTGGAGCGGGGCGGCCGTCTGTCGGTCAACGAGATCGCCCCCCGACCTCACAACTCCGGCCACCTGACCATCGAGGGCGCGGAGACGAGTCAGTTCGAGCAGCAGCTCCGTGCCGTCACCGGTCTGCCGCTCGGCTCCGTCGCCGTGCGCCGACCCGCGGCGATGGCCAACCTGCTGGGTGAGGTGTGGTCGGGTCGCGAGCCGGACTGGACGGCCGCACTGTCTGTACCGGGCGTGGCCCTGCACCTCTACGGCAAGGACGGCGCCCGTGCCGGGCGCAAGATGGGCCACCTCACCGCTACCGCCGACAGTCTGGAGGAAGCGCAGGCGCGTGTGCTGCGGGCTCGCGAGCTGGCCGTGCGGCCAGCGGCGAGCCCACCCGGATGAGGTCCCGGCCGGGCGGCCCCGCCGTCCGCCCGCGGACGTTCGCACGCGCGCTGTGGCTGTCGGGGACGCTGGTATAACGGGGGCGTGCACAACGCCGCCCTCCTCGCCCCGGAGGTTCGACGCCGCTTGGAACTCGCCCTGGCGGCTGCCGCCCCCGAACTCGAAACCCTCCCGGAACGCGACCGCCAGCTCTTCCAGCTCCGCTGCGAGCGCTTCTTCCAGAACCTCCACGACGGGCTAACGCCCGTCTACGGCCGGCATCCCGATTTCGAGGCCTTCCTGCAACGACTCGGTGCGGCCATGGCCCGCCACTACCGGGAGCGGCCGGAGCCGCTCAAGGTGCTCGACATCGAGCGCGATCTCACGCCCGACTGGTTCCAACACGAGTCGATGCTCGGATATGTGTTCTACGTCGAACGCTTCGCTGGGGACCTGCGGGGAGTGCTCGACCACCTCGATTACCTCGAGGAGCTCGGCGTCAACTACGTCCACCTGATGTACACGTTGCGTCCGCGCGACGGCGAGAACGACGGCGGCTACGCCATCCGCGACTACCGTGACGTCGACCCGCGTCTGGGCACCATCGACGACCTCGAGTACCTGTGCGGGCGGTTGCGCGAGCGCAGGATCAGCGCCTGCGTGGACCTGGTGCTCAACCACTGCGCCGACGACCACGCCTGGGCACGCCAGGCGGCGCAGGGGAACGAACGCTACCAGGACTACTTCTTCATGTTCGACGACCGGGCTGTTCCCGACGAGTACGAGAAGACCCTGCCAGAGGTGTTCCCCGACTTCGCGCCGGGCAACTTCACGTTCGACCCGGATATCGGCAAGTGGATCTGGACCACGTTCAATGACTACCAGTGGGACCTCAACTGGACCAACCCGGAGGTCTTCCTGGAGATCATCGACATCATGTTCTACCTGGCCAACAAGGGCGTCGAGGTGTTCCGCCTGGACGCGGTCGCCTTCCTGTGGAAGCGCCTGGGCACGGACTGTCAGAACCAGCCGGAGGTGCACGACGTGTTGCAGGCGTTGCGGGCCTGCTCGCGCATCGCCACGCCCGCGGTCGCTCACAAAGCCGAGGCCATCGTGTCGCCCAACGACCTGATCCACTACTTCGGGACCGGCCGGCACCACGGCAAGGTGAGCAACATCGCCTACCACAACTCGCTCATGGTGCAGTTCTGGTCGTCGCTGGCGACGCGCGACACGCGTTTGATGGTGCACACATTGCGGGAGTTCCCGCGCACGCCGGCCTCGATCGCGTGGGGGACGTACATCCGTTGCCACGACGACATCGGCTGGGCGGTCACGGAGGAGGACGCGGCCGCGGTGGGCCTGTCGGGGGCGGGGCACCGCAGCTTCCTGTCGGACTACTACTCCGGTCAGTTCCCGGGCTCGCACGCGCGCGGCGCGGTGTTCCAGCACAACCGCAAGACGGGCGATCGTAGGATCTCCGGGAGTCTGGCGAGCCTGGGGGGTTTGGAGCTCGCCGTCGAGCTGTCCGACGAGCGGCTGGTGGCGCTCAGCATCGAGCGCATCCTGCTGGGCCACGCGCTCATCTGCGGCTTCGGCGGCATCCCGCTGATCTACATGGGGGACGAGATCGGCATGACCAACGACTACCGCTACACCAGCCACGCCGAGCACGCCGCCGACAACCGCTGGATGCATCGCCCCTTCATGGACTGGAAGAAGGCGGAGCGGCGTCACGACGAGGCCAGCATCGAGGGCCGCATCTTCCACGGCTTGCGCCGGATCGTGCGTGCGCGCAGCCACACGCCGCAGCTCAACTCCGCCTACGCCACCGAAGTGCTCGACGTCGACCACGCACACCTGCTGGTGTTGTCGCGCCCCCACCCGCTGGGGGAACTGATCGAGATCTACAACTTCAGCGAGTCGTCCCAGTGGCTCGACGCCGCCGTGCTGTCCGATCGGAGCCTCTACCAGCCCTTCGACCAGCTCGGGCAGTCGTTCGTCGACGTCTCTCGCGGCGCGCTGTCCGTCCCCCCCTACGGACGCTACTGGCTCATCTGAGCGGCGCTCCGACGAGGCCACGAGGAACGCCCCCGGCAGGAGCTGCCGGGGGCGTTCCCGAACGCGGGCCGGGTATGCGCTACCGGATGGTGATGCGCCCGTCGGTCTTGGGAGCGATGGTGCCGTCGGCCGCGACCGCGTTGGCCACGACCTCCGCCAGCAACGGTCCTTCGGCCGGCGACACGGTCGTCGGCAGATCCTTGAACATCGTGTAGCCGTCACCGCCGCCGAACATGTAGTCGTTGATGGCGACGACGTAGGTGGCGTTGGGGTCGAGCGGCTTGCCGCCCACCATGATGTCGCTGACGCGCTGGCCGACCGGCTGGTTGGGGTGGACCGTGAACGTCACACCCGATACCTGGGGGAAGCGCCCGGCCAGGTCCTGCATCTGCGACACGCCGTTCTCGAGCGCGGCGGCCAGGGCACTGCCCTTGGCCTTCACCGCGACCAGCTTGTTGCCGAACGGCAAGA
>CAZTTB010000057.1:0-12226 GCA_964616005.1 uncultured bacterium
CGCTGCGCGCGCGCGCCGCCGCCGAACCCGCGCTCCTCGACCCCCTGCCCGCGCTTCAGCGACGGTGCCGGGAGGTGTTCGACAAGCACACCTACTCCGCGTTCGAGAGTCCCACGTTCGCCGACGCCATCCGGGCCTTCGCCCCCTCGCCGCTGATCGTCACCGGCGTGGAGACGGATATCTGCGTCCTGGCCACCGTCTTCGGAGCCATCGACCGCAACCTGCCGGTGTGGCTGGTGACCGACGCCGTGGCCGGTCCCGATGCGCGCGCCCAGCAGGGGGTGCTGGCGATGTTGTCGCGCATGCCCGAGCAGGTGCGGCTCGTGACCGCCCGCGAGGTCGTCGCAGCGCTCGCACCGGAGGCGCCGTGACCGAGCCCGGCTCCGGCGCCGCCTACGGGACCCGAGCGGCGGAGGGCGACGCCCGCTTCCTGGTCGCGTCCGCGATTCGCCACGCCTACGACGGCTCGCCGGTCCTCAGCGGCGTCGACCTGGCACTGCCGCGCGGCTCGCTGACCTGCCTGATCGGGCCTACCGGGTGCGGCAAGACCACGCTGCTGCGGGTCCTGGCAGGGTTCCTCCGGCCCGACGGCGGGCGCGTGCACGTCGGCGGCCGCGACGTCACCGAGCTGGCGCCCGCTCGACGCGGCATCGGCTTCGTCTACCAGGACCTGGCGCTGTTCGATCACATGTCGGTGCGCGGCAACGTCGGCTTCGGGTTGCGCGCGCGCGGCCTGCGGGGCGCGGAGCTGGACCGGCGTGTGCTCGACATGCTCGGCCGGGTCGGACTCGCCGGGTTCGCCGGCCGGCGTCCCGCCACGCTCTCCGGCGGGCAACGGCAACGTGTGGCGCTGGCGCGCGCCCTGGTCTTCGAACCCGACATCCTCCTGCTCGACGAACCGTTCGCCGCGCTCGACAAGAACGTCCGCGCCCGGATGCAGCAGGAGGTGAGACGGCTCCAGCAGGAGCTCGGCATCACCACCATCCTGGTGACGCACGATCAGCAGGAAGCCATGCGGCTGGCCGACGTGCTGGTGATCATGCGCGACGGCAGCCTCGAGCAGAGCGGCCCCCCGCGCGAGCTGTACAGGCGACCCGGTACCGTCTTCGCCGCCCGCTTCCTGGGGGACGCCAACCTCTTCGAAGGACGGGTCCGGGCGTCTCCGCCACGGCTCGAGGGCGCCGTAACGCTGCGCCTCGCCGACGCTGCTGTGGTGGACAAGCCCGTTCCCGACGGTGCCGGCGCCACCGCCATGGTCCGTCCCGAGGACGTCGCCATTCGTCCGCACGGCCGCGGCGTCCCGGCCGACACGGCGCCGGACGCCACCGTCCTGGAAGGCACGATCGAGGACGCGGCCTTCACCGGCGCCAGCACCGAGTACACCGTGAGGACCCACCCCGGGGACGTGCTCGTGCGTGTGCTGGCGTCCGGCACCGAGGCCGAGGCTCATGCGCGCGGCGCCCCGGTGTGGCTATCCTTTCCGCGAGAGCGCGTGAGCCTGATCCCTGAGGAGCGCCTATGAGCCTGCGCGAGATCGCCCCCCGCTACCAGCTCAACACCTGGCTGTCCGATACCCCCGCGGCGGTGCTCGATGCCGTCTCCGGCCTGTTCGTGATGCCCGTGGCCTACAGCTCGGCGGCGAACGCCAGCTCGCGGTTCGACGAGCCGGAGCACGTGCGCTTCGGCGCGCGGCGCCTCGACGGGTCGCGGCTCGAGCTCGAAGTCGAGCACGCCGGCTCACGGTTCCGCCTGAGCTACGCCAAGTCCGGTCCCTACCGCCTCACCGGCGAGCTGCGGGCCGTCGAGCTGGGCGAGTGGGGGTTGCGCACCTGGCTCAACCTGCTCGTCGGCTTCCGGTCCGGCAGCGAGGGTGCCGAAGCGGACGCTCGGCCGCGGGCCTGCGCGGACGGCACGATCACGGCCGCGGCGCCGGGCCGGGGCCTGGCACTCACCGTCGCCGACGCCCCGGTCTTCGTGACCCTCCACGACACGGTGGAGGGCTTCCAGGCCGACCTCGAGGAACACGGCTACTACGCCGACGACGACGCCTTGCGGGCGGGGGCGGAGCCGGCGTTGGCGAAGGTCGTCGCGCTGCGCTTCAATCTGGAGGCGACCCCGGTGGTGCGCTTCAGCCTGGCCGTCGGCGCGGACGTCGAGCGCGCGCTGGCGCGCTCACGCGCCGCCGACGGCCCCCACGCGACGCGCGACGCCCACCCGAGCGGCGACGTGGACGAGGCCCTGGCCGCCGTGGACTCGGTGCTGGGATGGAACTCGGTGCTCGATCCGGCGAACGGCCGCTGGTACACGGCCCCCACGCGCGCCTGGATCGGCCGGAAGTTCGGCGGCTGGTTCACCTGGCTCGACGACACCTTCTTCCACGCCCACCTCGCGGCCGCGCTCGATGCCGAGGCGGCGCGCCGCAATCTCGAGGTGGCCCTCTCGAGCGCCACGCCCGAGGGCAACCTCGCCTGCCTGCTCAGCCCCCGCACCCGGTGGCTGGACCGCTCGCAGAGCCCGATCGGCGGCCTGGTGGCGTGGTCGGCGTACCTGCGCACGGGCGATGTCGGAGTGCTGGACCGGGCCCTGCCCACACTCGTCGCGGCGTTCGATTGGTGGCTGCGCGAACGGCGTGACGAGGCGAGCGGACTGCTCTCGTTCGGGACCTCGGCGTACGGCCACGGCGCCTTCAAGGGCACAGCGCTGGCCGCCCGCGACGAGTCGTTCATGGACAACAGCCCCCTGCACGACGGCGTCGAACTCGACCCCGCGAGTCGCCGTCTGCGCCAGCTCGACGTGGGCCTGTCCAGCCTGCTGGCGCTCGAGGGGGAGATGCTGGCTCGCATCGCGCGGCGCCTGGGCGAACGCGACCTTCACGCACGCCTGGCCGGCATCGCGACGACCCTCAAGCGGGACATCGATCGCGTCCTGTGGGACGAGGAGGCGGGCATCTACGTCAACACGGCCCTCGACGGGACCCCGTCGAAGCGCATCGGCCCGACCAGCTTCTACCCGCTGCTGGCCGGGGTGCCGTCGCGTGAACGTGCCGAACGCATGGTCCGCGGGCAACTCCTGGACGAACGCGCCTTCTGGGGACCGCACGTGCTGCCCACCATCCGGCGCGACGACCCGGCCTTCGGTGACAACGTGTACTGGCGCGGACGCATCTGGCCGCCCACCAACTACCTGGTGTATCTGGGGCTGCGGCGCTACGGCCTGACCGAGGCGGCCACGGGCGTGGCGGACCGCTCCTACGCCATGTTCGCCGCCGAGTGGCGCGAGCACGGTCACTGTCACGAGAACTACCATGCCGTCACCGGCGAGGGTCATGATTCGAAGGACTCCGACGGCTTCTACGGCTGGGGGGCGCTGTTGCCGCTGATGCGCGTCGAGGAGGCCATCTTCCCCTCCCCGTGGGAAGGGCTGAGCATCGCGACCGGGCGCGGGCCCTGCGAACGGGGCACCCTGTGGACCGGGCGCACCCTACGGCTGGAGGGCGGCGGCACGGGTGGCGACGGCGCCTGGCAGCTCACGCTCGACGGCCGACCGGTGCTGGCGGGCGATGTCGCGTGCCGGCTGAGCGGTCTGCAGGTCGACGACGCCGGGCTCGAGCTCATCGCCGACAGCGAAGCCGGTGTCCACCTGACGGTGCCGCGGCTGGCGCCCGAGCGGGTGCTCCATGCCGAGCTCCCGCAGGGAGCCCGGCTGACGTTCGCCGAGGACGGCGCGCGCCTGGCGCTGCCCCCCGGCCGCAGCGCCGTGCGCATGGCGTTGTCGCGCGCCGAGAACGAAGGGGACGACCGCACCTAGGTATCGTGGGCATGGAGTCCGATCGCCCCCCAGGCGGGCACCGACCGCAGCGGGGCATGAAGGGAAGGGTTATGAGGAACCGAGGCAAGCACGTCCGGCTACTCCTGTCGATGCTCGTTGGGGCCGCCTTGCTGGCCACGGCGTCGGCCCAGAAGCCGACGCTCCTGGTCGCCAACTGGCAGGGCTACGGCAGCGACCTGCCGTGGGTGGTCCAGGCCTTCGAGAAACAGTGCGGCTGCACCGTCAAGCAGGTCGACTTCGGCTCCGAGCAGCAACTGCTCAACATGTTGAAGCAGGGGGGCGTGGGCAAGATCGACGTCGCGCTCCCGAACTCGACCTACATCCGTTACGCCATCGACGACGGCCTGGTCCAACCCATCGACGTCTCGCGGTTGACGAACTACCACGAGCTCATCCCCGCGCTGACGCAGCTTGCCGCGCTCAAGAAGGGCGGCCAGGTGTACGGCGTTCCGTGGCTGTGGGGGACCGTCGGCGTCGGCTACAACCCGGCCCTGGTGAGCGCCCCGGTCGAGGGGTACGCCGCGTTGTGGGACAAGGAGTACGCCGGCAAGACCACCTTCAACGACGACCCGGTCATCGCCGTCATGACGGCCGCCGTGTACCTCGGCGAGGACCCCTACCACCCCGACCTCGCCAAGGTGAAGCAGGCGCTGCTGGAGCAGAAGCGTCTCGACGTGACCTACTGGGCCACCACCGACGACTTCACCAAGCTCTACGCCGCCAAGCAGGTGGTCATCGGCAACGTGTGGTCCGGCCTGGCCACCCAGATCCAGGCGAACGGCTACCCCATCCGCTACGTCACGCCCAAGGACGTCATCACCTGGGTCGATACCTGGGTGATGGTCAAGAACGCGCCGCACCCCGATCTGGCCTACCAGTGGATCGACTTCATGATCTCGCAACAGTTCCAGGACCGCTACGCGCGCGACCTCCAGCAGCAGCCACCGTCGCCGGCCAACCAGATCGTGGCCGAGAGCCTGCCGGCGGATCAACGCCAGACCTTCCAGCCCGGCGCCGTGCTCGAGACCAACATCCCGCAGGACACCTACAACGCCTGGTCACAGCTTTGGACGGACGTGAAGACCACCCCGGTGAAGCCGCTGCCATGACCCGGGCGGACCCCGCGCCCGCCGGCCCTCGCTCGGTCGACGGCCGGCGATGAGACGGCGGCCCAGCCGCTGGGCGGGCGCGGGGCTCCTGGCCCCCGCCTACGGTCTCATCCTGGTGCTGGTGCTGGTGCCGCTGGCGGCGCTGGTCGTCGCCAGCCTCACGCCCGCGCGGGTGACGGGCCTGCCGACGCTGGGCCTGCTGTTCGAGTCCTACCTACGCTTCTTCCGCGACCTACCGTCGCGCCTGGTGCTCGCCAACTCGCTGACGATCCCGGCACTGGCGACGCTACTGAGCCTGGGGCTCGGCTGGCCCCTGGCCTACGCCCTGGCGAAGGTGCACCGGCGCCGGGGCAACGCCCTGCTGGCGGTACTGATGGCGCCCTTCTTCGTCTCCTATCTGCTGATCATCTACGCCTTCATGGGGCTGCTCCAGGTCGGCGGACCGCTGCAAGCGGCGCTGCACGCGTTGGGCCTGGTGTCCGCCACCACCTCGCTGCTGTACTCGCGCGCCGCCGTGACGATGGCGCTGGTCTACGAGTACCTGCCGTTCATGGTGCTGTCGATCTACGGCTCCCTGGAGCGCATCGAGGACAGCGTGCTGGAGGCGGCGTCCGGTCTGGGAGCGGGAGCCTGGCGGACGTTCACCGAGATCCTCTGGCCCCGTAGCGTGCCCGGCGTCATCGCGGGCTGCGCCCTGGTGTTCATCCCGGCGACCGGTGCCTTCGTCGAGCCGCAGGTCCTCGGTGGGACGCGCGTCAGCATGCTCGGCGAGGTCATCAACGCGCAGATCAACCAGACCTTCGACCTCACCCGTGCGGCCACGGTGTCGCTGGTGCTGACGGCGGCGGCGGTGCTGGGGTTCGCCGTGCTCGCCGCGTTGGCGCAGGCCAGCCGCCGGGCGCTGAGGCGCTGACCGACATGGCCCGCGGCGTGCGCAAGACGCTATGGACGGTGTACACCACGCTGGTGTTCACCGCCATGTTCGCACCGATCGGCTACCTGGTGCTGATGTCGTTCAACACCTCTCCCTACGGGACGTTGCCCTGGCACTTCACCACGGCATGGTACGTGCGCCTGTTCCACCAACCGACGCTGGCCCACACCACCCTGCAGACGCTCCTGATGAGCGGCGTGGTGGCGCTGGCGTGCGCCGTGGCGGGCACCATGGCGGCGCTCGGCCTGGTCCGGGGACGGCCGCCGCGGGCGCTGGCGAGCGCGCTCCAGGTGGTGAACCTGATCCCGGTGACGGTGCCGTGGTTGGTGCTGGGCGTCACCATGCTGCTGTTCCTGCTGCTGGTGGGCTCGGGCCGGAGCGTGCTCAACCTCTACCTCGGCAACACCGTTGTGGTGCTCCCCTACGTCACCCTGCTGGTCCACGCGCGATTGCGCGGCGAGCGCTTCGAGCAGGAGGAGGCGGGCGCCCAGCTCGGTGCCTCCGGGGCGCGCATCTTCCTGGCCATCACGCTGCCCAAGCTGGCGCCGTCGATCCTGGCGGGCTCGATCATGGCGTTCATGGTGTCGTTCAACAACTTCCTGATCCAGTACTATCTCGCGCCGTTCGGCTTCAGCACCCTGCCGATGGAGATCTACGGTCTCGTGCGCAGCGGCGTGCGGCCCGACATCAACGCCCTCTCCACCTTCCTGGTGCTGGCGTCGCTCGGGCTGGTGGTTGCACTCGACCGGCTGGTCGGTATCGGCTCGAGCTTCGGCGCCGGCCGTCGCCCCGCCTGAGGGCCCGTCCGGCGGCCGGGCGCACGCCTCAGCGGAACAGCGCGGCCATCGAGGTGGCGTCGGCCGCCTTCCCCAGTCGGGGCAGTCCCCAGGCGTCCTCGAGCGTCCGCAGCAACGAGTAGTGATCGGTCGGGGTATGGAGCGTGAAGCCTCGGGGCCCCTCGCGACTGATGACGAGGGTGGCGATGTGGTTCTCGCCCAGTCCCAGCACCGACGCCACCCCTTGTGGAGCTTCGTCGAACGTCACCACGATGGCGCTGTTCCCGGTCCAGGCGCGGGACGCCTGGATCGTCTGCACCCAGTGCTGTACGAACGCGTCGCCCGCGCGATCGAGGGCGTGCGCGTCCTGGCACTGCGAGGTGCCGTGCATGTCGTGGCACTGGTCGGGAACGATGAAGGCGAAGGCGGGAGCGTGGCCCGTCTCCAGATCGGCCCCGAGCTGTTGCAAGGGCACCACCCGGCCCGCCCTCGACGGCACGCCGGCGATACGTGGGAACAGCAGGAAGGGATCGTGCTTCTTGGCGTACAGGCCGCCGGCACCGGCGAACGAGCCCTGGAATCCCGCGGACGGAAGCCCCTGCATGTAGGCCTTCCAGTCGAGTCCCTTGGCCTCGAGTTGGCCCGCCAGCGTGGGTTGCTCGAACGTCTGTGTCGGGTCATCGGACCGGCTCCCCCAGGTCCCGCCCGAGATCAGCGCCACGTAGTTGGGGAGGCTCGGGTGCGCCACGCCGTGGTGGTTCGCCGCCAGCCCGTAGCGCTCGGCGAGCGCGTTGAGGCTCGGCATGTCGGGGTTGCCGATCACCTGGTCGAAGCCCCTGTTCTCCAGCACGATCAGGAACAAATGATCGAAGGGCGGCAGGGGGGCCGGCGCGGGGGCGCCGCCGCCGCCTTGCGCCAGGGCCATCCCGAGCACGCCGATCATCATCGTCGTCATCCACACACGCGTCCGCTGGCTCATCGCATCCCTCTCGGCCCCCCGGTCCTCGAAAGGCTACCGCGCCGCCGTCGGTCCGTGATGAACGCATCGTGTACCCGCCGTGGCCGCGCGCCGCTTCCCGCCCCTACGTCGAGCGTGGTTGGATGGGGCCGGATCGCCGCACGCCCCGCCGGGGGCACGGAAGGGACCGCCATGCGTTACGCCACCGTCGTCAGCGATCACGGCCTCGAGCCCGCCACCTTGGCCGGGGACCGGCTGCTCACCTTCGACCGCCTGGCGCGGGATACCGGCCTGGAGCTCCCCGCCAGCCTGCTGGCGACCGTGGTCGAGGGCGACGCCGCCGTGCGGCGCGCCTACGGTGACTGGCTCGCGCGCTTCGACGCCGATGCCCTCCCCGCCGCCGCGACCGCGCGCTTCGCCCTGCCCTTCCGGCCCCCCGGCAAGATCTGGGGGATCGGGCTGAACTACCGCGATCATGCGCGCGACCTCGACGAGGAGGTCCCGCCGGCACCCGCCAGCTTCATGCGGCCGCCCTCGAGCGCGATCGGCGAGGGCGACACCATCGGCCTCCCCGCCGTGTCGCAACGGGTGACCGCCGAGGCGGAGCTGGCCGTGATCTTCGGCCGCCGCACCCGCAACGTCGAGGCCGGCGCCGCGCTCGACGCGGTGTTCGGCTACACGACGGTGCTCGACATGACGGCCGAGGACATCCTCCGCGTCAATCCCCGCTTCCTGACGCGTGCCAAGAGCTTCGACGGCTTCTTCAGCTTCGGTCCGGTGATCGTGACGCCCGACGAGATCACCGACCTGTCGGCGCTGACCGTGCGCATCGAGGTGAACGGCGTTCCGGGCCCGGCAAATCAGATCCGCAACATGACCTACGGCCCGGCCGAGCTCATCGCCTTCCACTCCCACGGCATGACCTGGGAGCCCGGCGACATCCTCTCCACCGGCACCCCGGGTGCCGTTCGCATCGCGGCCGGGGACGACGTCGCGTGCCTCATCGACGGCGTCGGCGTGCTGCGCAACGCCGTGGCGTGAACTTCGCCTAGAGGCCCAGCAACCCGACCGCGAACAGCGCCAGCGAGGGCACGTACACGGCCCACGCGAAGTGCGGAGGCGCGCTCAGCAGGAACGCGCCGACCAGCACTACGCCGCCGGTCACGGCCAGGGCTCCCGCCCAGCGGCGAAACCCGCCGCCGTCGGACCGCAGCAGACGCGCGCCGCCGACGACCAGCAGCGCAGCGATCGAGGCCGGCGCCAGCACCGGTCCCCACCACGGGGCGGGGATCAAGAACAGCAGGTCCCAGTCGAGCGGGCCCGACGGCCAACCCACCAGCACGGCCAGCGCCAGGTAGTACACCAGGTCCCAGATGCCGAAGACCAAGGCGAAGGCCCCGAGCCGCTGGCGCCAACCGCGTGCGGCCAACGCCGCCACCGTCAGGATCATGACCAGCGTGGCCAGCTCGCGGGCCAGCTCCATGCCGCGCACCGAGGCCCACACCGAACCGTGCGGAGGCGTCACCACGTTCCCTACCCCGACGCCCAGCAGTCGGCGCAGGTAGATCACCACCACGGCCTCGAGCAGGCCCATCGCCGCGGCGTAGGCGAGCAGGATCGCGAGGCGGCCCCAGCCCGTGCGGGCGGACGCCTTCACCCCGGCCCTCCCGTCGGCGCGGGACGCCGCGTCCGCATCCGGCTCGGCCGCGTCACACCGGTCCGCAGCATGGGTCGGGGCAATCCACGGGGAAGGTCCGGCCGTCGGCCAGCGCCGCGCCGAGCTCGGCCCGGACACGCGGCCGATCGGGCAGCGGGGCTCTCAGGAACACCACCCCCACCGGACGCGGACCGACGGGGATGAGCCGGCGGACCCGGAACCCGGGCACCTCGATGGCCGCCACCGCATCGCGGCCGGGCAACGGCACGAACATCGTCGAGCCGGCGTCGCCCCCGTACAGGAACGTCCCCGCCACCGGTTGGCTGCCGGAGGGGAACGGCACCTTCGCCACCACCTCGAGTGCCTGGGTATCCACCACCGAGACCTCGTCGGAAGCGCGGCAGATCACCATGCCATAGCGGCCGTCGGGCGTGATCTCGCTGGTGAGCGGCATGTGCCCGAGACCGTCGGATACCGACAGCCGTGCCACCTCCCGGGGGCGGGTCGGGTCGCTGACATCGAAGATCGACTCGCTCCCTGTCGCCGACCCTCCGGGTACCACCGCGTTCTCGACGAAGAGCACGTTCCCCGTCGGGCTCACGGTCGCCATGTAGGGCTCCAGCGGTCCGCGTCCCGAGGTGCGCTCGACGCCCACCTGAGAGGCGACCCGGAAGGCGCCGATATCGACCGTCGTGACGGTGTCGCGCCCGCGGTCGGGCAGGTAGGCGAAGTCCCCCGTCGAGCGGACCGTGACGTCGCAGGGCTGGGAGCCCGGCGGCAACTCGAGGCTGGCCTGCACCGTACCGAAGCCCGGGCTGCCGGGATCGGCGTCCACCCTCAGCAGCCGGTCGTGATCGCGCACGGCCACCAGCAGGGCGGCCCCGTCGGGCGTCAGCTCGGTGTAGTTCTGGCGCGAGCCCGTGCTCACGTGCGCCACGCGCCGCCCGCTCGACAGCCGGAAGGCATCCACCGCGCCGCTCTCGGAGAAACCGCTCCAGATGAGGTCACGCTCAGGGTCCCAGCGGGTGGCAGGGAAGCTGAAGGCGCCGGCCAGCGGCACCGTGGCGAGCACCTCCAGCGACGACGGGTCGATCACGGTGACGCTGGCGCCGCCGTTGTTGGAGACCACGATCAGGTCGCGCGGCGTCCCGCCCTGCCCGGCCGCGAAGCGCCACGGCGCCAACGCGAGCAGGGCGGCTCCGCCGACCGCTCCCCTGAGGAAGGCTCGGCGCGACAGGGCGTGTTCGTCCTCGACGTTCGCCACGCGGCATCTCCCTTCGCTCGGCCGCTTGCGTCCGCTACGGCGACCGGTTCCGGCAAGCATAGGTCACCGTGCAGCCCGCCGGCGTCGCCGCCGACGCCCCGGTCAGGACTTCGCGGGCACGATCGAGTGGCTGCCGGGCGCCGCCGGCGCAAAGCTCAACCGCTGCCGGACAGGAAGGCGCGCCAGCCCTCGAGCGGCTGTTCGGGGATCTCGCGGTAGTCGTTCTCGGGCGTGGCCGAGGAGAAGAAGCAGTACAGCCTGAGCACGCCGGGGCCGGGGTTGACGGTGGCGTGCCGGGCGCCGGCAGGCATGATCCAGGCGTCCCCTTCGCCGACGCGGGCCCACGCCCCCTCCACCCACAACGCCCCGCCCCCCTGCGCCACCACGATGATCTCCTCCATGCCTTCGTGGACGTGCGGCACGCGGGGGCTGGCCTCGTCCTGCGGCTCGATGTCGACGGTGCGGAACGAGCAGGCCGAGGCAGAACCGGTGCGGGCCGAGAACACCTCGCGCACCGAGCGGTTGGGGAGCCGGTAGGCCTCCACCGCGTCGATGGCGCGCACCGTCGCCTTCATGCGTCCCCCGCCGGCGTCCGCCGCAGCGGCCCTGCCGCCCCCTGCCGGCGGCTCATGCGGGAGCGTCCGGGAGCGCCGCCATGGCGGCGCTCGCCTCGCGCACGTCGGCGGCGATGCGATCGGCCACGCCCGCCACGACCCGCGCCGCCTTCTCGGCGGTGGCGTGCTCGGGGGCGCCGTACCAGCCGGTCGCCGCGATCTGACGGACATCGTGGAGCACGGGCCGCACGTTGGGGTTGCGGCGCACCGCGTCGATGCGCCGGCCCCGGCCGGGCGGCGACGGGTTGGTGGCGCGCTCCACGTGCACCAGACTCGGCTCGAAGGCCAGCACCGGCAGCACCTCCAGCTCGCCGCCGTGGGTGAGCCCACCGGTCTCCTCGCCGTAGAGGTCGCGCGCCACGTAGCAGGCCTCGACCTTGAGGACCTCCAGTCCCAGCTCGTGGTGGATGCGGCTGGCCGCGACGCCGATGGCGTCGCTGTTGCCCTCGTGCCAGTTGAGGATGACGACGCGTTCGGCGCCGTGCCTCGCCATGCTGTCGGCGATGTCCAGCATGAGCGCCACGAAGGTGTCGGGGCGGAGCGTCACGGTGCCGGCGAACCCCATGTGGAAGGGGGTGATGCCCATCGGCGCGAAGGGCACCACCAGCGCGCCCAGCCGCTCGGCGACCGCCCGCGCGAACACCAGAGCGGCGATCCAATCGGTGCCGCACGGCAGGTGCGGGCCGTGCTGCTCCACCGAGCCGGTGGGGATGATCACCGTCCTACTGCCCCGCAGAAGCGCTTCGGCCTCGGGCTGCGTGATGTCCATCAGGTCGTTGGGGTGGGGCGCCACGTTCGTCCTCAACCTTCCGTTGCGGCGTCGCCGGCAGGATCCACCCTGCCGAGCAACGCCAGCACGTCGCTGGAGTTGTGCAAGATCTCGTCGGGGAACACGATGGTGATGGCGTTGGTGGGACATACGGACTCGCAGTGTCCGCAGTACCAGCACTCGTCCGGGAAGGCTACCACCGGCAGCGCGCTCGTGGCCACGACCTTGAACAGCTTCGATTGCGGCGTGAACAGCGCCACCCGTCCGGTCACGGCTGCGGCAATCACTCCCAGCGCTCCCTTCTAGCTGAGAAGCTC
>CAZTTB010000058.1:0-12181 GCA_964616005.1 uncultured bacterium
CGCGCGGGTTGAAGATGTCGCCGATGGTGGCGCGCGGCATGGTGAGCATGGCGCCTGCGCCGATCCCCTGCACACCGCGGAAGAGGATGAGCTCGAGCATGGTCTGCGCTTGCCCGGACAGGATCGAACCGACCGCGAACACGGTCAGGCCGAAGATGAAGAACGGCTTGCGCCCGTACATGTCCGAGAGCTTGCCGTAGAGCGGCACCGTCACCGCCGACGCCATCATGTAGGCGGTGACCAACCAGGCGTAGATGTTGAAGCCGTGCAGCTCGCTGACGATGGTCGGGATCGCCGTGGACACCACGGTCTGGTCGAGCGACGAGAAGAACATGGTGAGCAGCACGGCCCCCAGCGCCCACCAACGCTTGCGGCCGGTGATGCGGTTGCTCGCCTGCGTCTCGCCGCGGGCGCGCACGGGACGCTCCTGCGGCGTCGATTCGGTCTCCAAGGGGTTCTCCTCCGGGGCAGCGCCACGCCGCCACCGTGTGCCGGGGCTGCCCGGCCGTGCATCCGCTGCCGAGGCCGGCCGAGCGAGCCTAGGAACGCTGCTCGATGACCTCGTTGAGAGTGGCCAGGTGATCGACCGCGGCGCGCAGGGCGTCCGCAGGCACGTGGGCGTAGGTGTCGCCGAGCGTCGCGCTGATGACGTCTCGGATGGCGTCCGCCGCCTTCGCCCCCTCGGGGGTGACGGCGAGGAGGAAGCGGCGGTGATCCGCCGCGTCCACCGAGCGCTCAAGATAACCCTTGATCTCCAGGCGCTCCAGGACACGGCTGACACTCGCCGGAGGCATGTTCAGGAAAGCGGCCACGCCCCCCGGGTGCACCTCACCGCCGAGGACGACGCGCAGCACCAGGTAGTCCTTGGTCGCAAGGCCGAAGGTCGGTCCCAGCACATCGTCGAAGGTGCGGTAGAGGTGGCGCGACAGGCGCAACACCGCCCTCGCCAGGTCGACGTAGCCGGCCGACCTGGGCGCCCCACTCATCTAGGCGCCCCTTTCATATGGAAAGTCTACCGGGTCCCTGACCGCGGTCGCCACGGCAGCACGCACATCGCTAGGCCGGCGCGAACAGCGAGGGCTGGGCGTCCCCGGCGTCGTCCAGCGGCAGCGCGGAGACCTCCCGGAACTCCAGGCCCAGGGTGCCGAGCTGGTTGAGCGCGGGCGCGGTCACGGCGGGCGCCGCCAGGATGCCGCGCACCCGCTCCGAACCGAGCCGTCGCACGCTCTCGACGTAGCGGCCGAGCTGATGCACCGCCTCCTGGTTCGCCTTGGAGCGCTTGAGCTCCACCACCACCAGCGCGCCGTCGGTGTCGCGCGCGAACAGATCGATCCCGCCGACGTCGGTGGGGAGCTCGCGGTGGAGCACCTCCAGGCCCGGCTCGATGAGCTCGGGGTGGCGGGCCAGCGCCCGCTGCATCTCGGCCTCGCTGCCCATCAGCGCGAAGCCGCCCGACTCCCGCAGCTCGAACGCCTGCACCATGGCGGGCGCCAGGAAGGCCACGCGCACCATCTCCTCGGGGTTGAAGCGCTCGGCCCGCATCACCGCCACCCCGTCCTCGACGCCGACGAAGAGGTCGTCGGTGTGCGGCTGCCAGTTCACGGGCTTGACGCTCCGGTGTCCGTGCACCTGCACGCTCCCGTCCTGCTTGACGATGACCAGGTAGTCACCGGCCTCCGCCACGCTCGCCGCCCGGCCGCTGTAGAGGACCTCGCACTCACTCACCACCTGGACCAGGCAGTCGCCCCTGCGGAGGTACTCGTCCAGGAACGCGGCCAGCTCGTCGGGGGCGGGTTGAGCTCGTTGTGCGAGGATCACGGCAGCGAGTCTACCACCGGTCCGACGCGGCCCCGCCCCCGTTACCCGGAGCCCCGGCAGGGCCGGCGCGCCCGCGGTAGACTGCCGCCCATGGCCCGTCTGGGAGCACACGTGTCGGTCGCCGGCGGAACGCACAAGGCCTTCGCGCGGGGGCGCGACATCGGCTGCGAGGCCCTGCAGATCTTCGTGAAGAACGCCAATCGCTGGAGCGGGCGACCGCTCGCCGACGACGAGGTGGCGTCGTTCCGGGAGCAGCACGCGGCGTCCGGCTGGCCGGTGGTCGCGCACGCCAGCTACCTGATCAACCTGGCGAGCCCCGACCCGGCGGCGCAAGAGAAGTCGATTGCAGCGCTCATCGACGAGCTCGAGCGTTGCGACCGCCTGGGGGTGCCGGGGGTGGTGCTGCACCCGGGGGCGCACATGCGCGAAGGCGTGGAGCCGGGTCTCGACCGCGTGGCGCAGGCGCTGGACCGGGTGTCCGGCCTGCGGCCGGGTTTGCAGGCGCGCGTGCTGCTGGAGAACACGGCCGGCCAGGGAAGCACGCTGGGCCGGGACTTCCAGGAGCTGGGGGCCATCCTGGCGCGCGTCGACGATCCCGAGCGCCTGGGCGTGTGCTTCGACTCGTGCCATGCCTTCGTGGCCGGCTACGACCTCCGCGACGAGGCCGGCTACGAGGCCACCTGGGCCGCGTTCGACGCCGCGGTGGGCCTGCCGCGCCTGATGGCGGTGCACCTGAACGACGCCAAGCACCCGCTGGGCAGCCGCAAGGACCGACACGCCTCCATCCTCGAGGGCGAGATCGGCGGCGACTTCTTCGCCCGCATCGTCGGCGACCCGCGCCTGGCCGCCCTGCCGATGATCCTGGAGACCCCGCTGGGCGATGACGGGCTGGGCCACCAGCGCGATCTCGAGACGCTGCGAAGCCTGTAGCGGACGCCGCACACCCAACCCGAACGGCTCCGCCGCTACTCGTAGCGCAGCGCCTCGATCGGGCTGAGGTTGGCGGCGCGACTGGCCGGCCACACCCCGAACACCACGCCGGTCGCCACGCTCACGAACAATCCCAGCAGCACGGTGAACGGCGACAGCACGACCTTGTCGAGGAAGGGGACGAGCGCCACGGCCAGGTAGAGCACGCCGATGGCGGCCCCCAGACCCACCAGGCCGCCCACCAGCGTCAACACCACCGCCTCGATCATGAACTGCTGCAAGATGACGCCCTTCTTCGCTCCCAGCGCCTTGCGCAACCCGATCTCGCGCGTGCGCTCGGTGACCGACACCAGCATGATGTTGAGGATGCCGATGCCGCCCACCAGCAGGCTGATCGCGCCGATGCCGCCCAGCACGGCTTGAAGGATGGTGGTGATGGTGTCGAACAGCGTCAAGGCGCCCTGGATGGTCTGGATCCGGAAGGTGTCGGCACCCCGCCGGCGGGTGAGGATGGCGTCGACCTGCGCCTCGATGTCGCCGATGTTCCGGTCCAGGCCGACCGTCACCGGCAGGAACGGGTACTCCCCGCGCGCCAACGACGGGTGGTTGAGGTAGAGCGTCTGCAGCGGCACGTCAACGGCGATGTTGGACGCGAAGGTGAAGGCGCCGGTGAGCGGCTCCTTGATCCCGATCACGGTGTAGAAGCTGCGCGACGAGCCCACCGTCACCGAGACCTCCCGGCCGACCGGGTTGGGGTCGTCGGGGAAGAGCGCTTCTCCGGCATCGGCCGATAGCACCATGACCGGCGCCGCCCGGCGGTCCTCCTCCTCGCTGAAGTACCGGCCACGGGCCAGCTTGATGGTGCGGTCGACCTCGGGCGCGTTGGCGGTCACGCCGTTGACGGTGAGCTGAGTCTCCTCCGAGCCGGCCCGCGCCAGCCCACGGATGTTGCGCTGCCGCAGGATGCTCACGGGCAACCGTGCCAGGGCGTCGATGTCGGCGTCGGTGAACCGCGTCGAGCGCGGGTTGTCGTCGTTGGGCGTGATGAACAGCGCCTGGTTGCCGAAGTCCTGGAGCTGCGAGGTGATGCCCGCCGTGGCGATGGCCCCCAGGCTGATGGTGGTCGTCACCGCGAAGACGCCGATCATCACGCCCATCAACGTCAGCACCGAGCGCAGCCGGTTGCCCGCCAGCGCCTCCAGAGCCGAACGCACGTTCTCGAACAGCATCGCCGCCCCCTAGGTCGCCGCGGCCGGGTCGGAGGGCACCGTCCGCGGCGCCACCCGCTCGTTGGACTCGACCACCCCGTCGCGGATGTGGACGATCCGCTCCGTGTGCTGCGCCACCTCGGCCTCGTGGGTGACCATGAGCACGGTGCGCCCCTCATCGTGGATGGCGTCGAACAGCGCCAGGATCTCCTCGCCGGTGCGGCTGTCGAGGTTGCCGGTAGGCTCGTCGGCCAGCAGGATGTCGGGCTCGGTGACCAGCGCCCGGGCGATGGCCACGCGCTGCCGTTGTCCGCCGGAGAGCTCGTTGGAGCGATGCTCGAGCCGGTCGCCGAGGCCGATGCGCTCCAACGCCGCCGCGGCGCGCTCGATGCGCTCGTGGGGCCGCACACCCCGATACATCAACGGCAGCGCCACGTTGCGCAGCGCCGTCGCCCGCGGCAGCAGGTTGAACGCCTGGAAGATGAACCCGATGCGGCGGTTGCGGACCGCCGCCAGCTCGTCCTCGCTCATGCGGGCCACCTCCACGCCCGCCAGTCTGTAGCTGCCGGAGGTGGGCGCATCGAGGCAACCCAGGATCTGCAGCAGCGTCGACTTGCCGCTGCCCGAGGGGCCCATGATGGCGATGAACTCGCCCCGCTCGACCGCCAGGTCGAGACCGCGCAGCGCGCGGACCTCCAGCCCGCCCTCCATGGTGTAGACCTTGTGCAGGTCCCGCGCCTCGATGACCGGCCCGCGCGCCTGCGCAGGGGCGCCGGCGGGAGGCTGCGTCATCCCCCGCCCCTCCCGGCATCGAAGCTGACCGGGTCGCCGTCGGCGAGCTTGTCGATGTTGGTGGCCGCGACGCGGTCGCCGGCGCTCAGTTCGCCGGAGGCCACCGCCGCCAGGGTGGCGTTTCGATCCAGCACCTCGACCGGCACGCGCTGCGCCACGCCGCGCGCCTGTCCCCGCTGCTCGCCGGTGGCGCGGATCCGGAACACGAAGCTGGCGCCGTCGGCGCTCTCGATGGCTTCGAGCGGGATCACCAGCGCGTCGGGGATGCGGTGGACCACCACGCGCGCGGTCACGGTGTAGCCGGGGCGCACGGCCGCCCGCGGGATCGGCACGCCGTCGCCGGGCGCGAAAGCGATCTCGGCACGCAGCTGCGCGCCTGCACCGCCGCGCGCCGCCACCGGATCGACGCGCGTGACCACGGCCGGCAGCTCGATGTCGGGGGCTGCGTCCGGGGTGACGGAGACCGATTGCCCCACCGCCAGGTCGACCGCCCGGTTCTCGTCGAAGTCGGCGAGAACGGTGACGCTGCTGTCATCGACGAGCGAGATGCCCTGCTGCGCGGCGACGCCGACGGGGTCGCCGACCTTGAACGGGAGCGAGGACACCACCCCCGCGAAGGGAGCCCGCAGGGTGGCGTCGGCGAGCTGCTGCTCGCCGTTGGCGAGGGCCGTCTCGAGGCGCTGGACGGTGGCCTCGCCACTCGTGCGCTGCGCCTGCGCCAGTGCGTCATATCCCTTCAGGCGCACCTGCGCGGTCTCGAGCGCCTGCGCCGCCTGGTTCTCCTGCCGCACGGCCTGATCGAGCGCGCTGCGAGCGGCGTCGCGCTCGGTCAGCGAGGCTCCGCCCGCGGCGAACAAGCGCTCGCTGGAGGCGAGGCGGGTGCGTGCATCGAGCAGCGTCTGGCGCGCCGTGGCCAGCTGGTTCTCGGCGACCGTGACGGCCGCCTGGGCGTCCAGCCGATCGATGGTCTGCTGCGCCCGGACGCGCTCCAGGTCCGCGCGAGCCGAAGCGAGGTTGGCCCGGCTGCTGGCGAGGTCCCGCTCGAGCGCGCGCGTGTCGAGGCGCGCCAGCGCGGCGCCGGCCTCCACCCGCTGGCCCTCGACCACCATCACCGCAGCGACGGTGCCGCTGCCCGGGAACACCAGCACCCTGCTGCGCGCCGGGTCGATGACGCCGGTGCCGCTGACCTCGCGCACGAACGCCTCGCGCTTGACGTCCTCCAGATACACGCGCTGAGGCGTCGGGCCACCGGGACGAACCAGCACCAAAGCCGCCACCGCCGCCAACGCCAGCAGGGCGATCGATATCCAGAACCACCGTCGCCGACGAGCGCGCCGACGCGGCGCCGAGGCTTGGACCACGGCACCTCCCAAGGTCGCCCGTACCGTGGCCGCGGCGCCGCCCCGGCCACGAAGGGCTCGACCCCAGTCTACGGCCCCGCACCAGGCGGCTTCCGTAACGTCCGCCGCGCGGCGGACGCGGCGCCCTCGCTACTCGCTCAGCTCCATGTCGTGCATGCGCGCGTAATGGCTCTCGAAGTACAGCAGCGGCCGTCCCGAGGACGCCTTCAGAGCCTCGACCTCACCCAGGAAGAAGCTGTGGTCGCCACCGTCGGCGATCTCGTGGGTACGGCACACCAGCTGGCCGAGCGCGTTGCGCACGACCGGGAAGCCATCGAGCGGCTCGAACGGATCGGCCACGGCGGGGCCGGGACGGCCCGCGAAGTGGTCCGACAACCCCTCCTGCTCCGCACGCAGGATGCTGACCCCGAAGCGTTCGCTCGCCTCGAGCGTGGCATGGGCTCGTGCCTGCTTGTCGATGCACACGGCGATCAACGGTGGCGTCAGCGACACCGACATGAAGGCGTTGACGGTGATCCCGTACGTCCGCCCGCCTGAGCGCATGCTGACCACCGTGATGCCGGTGGCGAAACGGCCCAACGTGCGTCGGAACTCTCGGGGGTCGATCATGGCGTCCTCTCCTCACCCACAGACGAGCATCCGGAACGGGCGAGCCGGGACGATGCAGGTCGCATGTTTCCCGAGTGTAGGCAGCGCCCTACGGGGGGTCAAGTGTCGGGAGGCACACGCCCCGGCGCCCGGCGCCGCGCGCCCACGGCGCACGCGGACGAGGCTAGGCTATAGTGTGCCCGAACATCGATCCGCATTCCCGTGGAGGCACCCGTGAGCGACGCGCTACCAACGCGGTCCGGAGCGGGGGGCGGCATGACGCCCCGGCCCGCGCGGTGGTGTCGGCGCCGGGCAGCGATGGGGCGCGGCGGCGCCCGGCGAGCGCGCCGCGTCGGCCGCTACCTCCAGGTCGTCGACGAGCGGAGCCCTTGATACGATGAGACCCATCCCAGACGACTACCGGTCCACCTTCGAGGTCACCGTGACCGAGGCCATGACCGTCGACTTCGAGCAGGACGATCCGCGCCTCGGCCGGCTCCACCCCGTCTACGCCACCTACTGGCTGACGAAGCACGCCGAGCTGGTGAGCCGCATGATCCTCCTCCCCTTCCTGGAGGCGGGCGAGGAGGGCATCGGCCACGCGGTGAGCCTGCGCCACCTGGCGCCGGCGCTCCCCGGCATGAAGGTGCGGCTCTCGGCGCGCTTCACACACCGCGAAGGGAACCGCGTCCATGCCGAGGTACGCGCCGTCAACGAGCTCGGCGACACCGTCGGCGAGGGCTCGACGACCCAGGTGGTGTTGTCGCGCGCCACGTTGGAGCGCGGCTTCGCCGGTCTGCGCGAACGCTGGCAGGCGGCCCTGGCCGACGGGCGGGCCTTCCCGGACGAGCGCGAGCCGCGGCGGCCGGGGCGCTGATCGCGGGTGGGCGCCGCCACGACCGTACTGGTGCTGTTCGACATCGACGGCACGCTGGTGACCGCCGGCGGGGCCGGGCGTCGCGCCCTGGAGGTCGCCGGCACGAGCCTCTACGGCGACGCCTTCTCGGTCGACGGCCTCGACCCGTCCGGCAAGCTGGACCCCGCCATCTTCACCGAGCTGGCGGACCGGCATCCCCACCTCGACCTGCGGGACCGCGCCGCGGAGTTCCACCTGCGCTACCTCGCCGCCATGCGCCGCGAGGTGCACAGCCTGCGGGCGCTCCCCGGCACACGGAGCCTGCTCGAGCGACTCGGCGGCCGCGACGACGTGGCGCTGGGGGTGCTGACGGGCAACTACCGCGAGGTCGCCGCCCTCAAGCTGGAGGCCACCGGCCTGGTGCGCCCCGGCGAGCCCGATCCGTTCGCGGTACGCGTGTGTGGCGACGAGGCTCCCGAGCGCGCCGACCTGGTAGCGCTGGCCCGCGAGCGTTTCCGCGAACGCGGCGGCGGCGGCGCATTGCGGCTACTGCTGGTCGGGGACACCCCGCGCGACGTCGCGGCGGGCCGGGCCCACGGCGTGCCCGTGCTGGGCGTCGCCACCGGCCGCTGGAGCGCCGAAGCCCTCGCACAGGCCGGCGCCGACCGGGTGGCGCGCGACCTGCGCGACCCCACGCCCGTGCTCGAGCTGCTCGCCGAGACGCTCGCAGAGACGCTCGAAGTGACGTCCGCCGCGCCGCCCGATCCCGCCCCGTGAGCCACGCGCCGCGCTCGGCGCGCGACCGAACCCAGAGAGTACGAGGTGACGATGCTCCCCACCACCGAAGCCTTCCTGCAACGGGACAAGCTGCTCTACATCGGCGGCGCCTTCGTTGACGCCCGCGAAGCGTTCCCCACCGTCGATCCCGCCAACGGCGCGTTGCTGGCCAGCGTGCCCTTCGCGGGCCGCGCCGAGGTCGATGCCGCCGTGCGGGCGGCCCGCGGAGCCTTCGACGCCTGGCGCCGTCTCGCGCCGCTGGAACGTTCCCGCTGGCTGACCCGCATCGCCGACGCCATCGAGGCGCACGCCGACGAGCTGGCCGAGATCGAGACGCTCGACAACGGCAAGCCGCTGAAGGAGTCACGCCGCGGCGACATCCCGCTGGCGGCCAACCACTTCCGCTACTTCGGCGGGCTGGCGCCCACCATCGGCGGCCGCACCGTGCCGGTGTCGGCAGGCCGCGTGCTCAACTACACCCTTCGCGATCCGGTAGGCGTGGTCGCCGCCATCGTGCCCTGGAACTTCCCCCTGCTCATCGCCTCCTGGAAGCTCGCGCCGGCCCTCGCGGCCGGCTGCACGGTGGTCCTCAAACCCGCCGAGCAGACGCCGTTGACGGCCCTGCGCTTCGCCGAGATCCTCGACGAGATCGGCTTCCCCGAGGGCGTTGTCAACGTGGTCACGGGCGACGGCCGCACCGGCCAGGCGCTCGTCGAGCACCCGGACGTGGACAAGATCAGCTTCACCGGCTCCACGGCCGTGGGCAAGCAGATCATGGCCGAGGCCGCCACCCGCCTGGCGCGCGTGTCCCTGGAGCTCGGCGGCAAGTCGGCCAACATCGTGTTCGACGACGCCGACCTGAAGACCGCGCTGTTCGGCCTGGGTCTGGGGATCTTCTACAACCAGGGGCAGCTCTGCACCGCCGGCAGCCGCATGCTGGTCCAGCGCGGTGTGTTCGACGCGGTGGTGGAGAAGCTGGCCGCGCAAGCGCGAGCGGCGCGCCTGGGGCCGGGGCTCGACGAGGCCACCACCATGGGGCCGCTCATCAGCGAGGAGCAGCGTGCCCGCGTGCTCGGCTACATCGAGCAGGGCAAGGACGCCGGCAGCACGCTGGTCGCCGGCGGAACGCCCCGCGACCCCGGCTTCTTCCTCGAGCCCACCCTGTTCGTGACCGAGAACACCCGGCAGGCCATCGTGCAGGAGGAGATCTTCGGGCCCGTCGGCGTCATCATCCCCTTCGACACCGAGGAGGAGGCCATCGACCTCGCCAACGACTCGCGCTACGGCCTGGCGGGCGGCATCTTCACGCGCGACCTGGCGCGCGCCCACCGGGTGGCGGCCGAGGTGCGTACCGGCACGCTGTGGATCAACACCTACAACGTCTTCGACGCCGCCTCGCCCTTCGGGGGAACCAAGGAGTCGGGATTCGGACGGGAGATGGGCGAGGAGGCGATCGAGCTGTACACCGAGGTCAAGTCGGTGTGGGTGAGCACGCGCTGACGGCGGTCGGCCCCTGAGCCGACTCGGCCCCAGAGCCGGATCGAAGCCCGGAGCCGTGCGACGGCCCGCCGCCACCGGCCCGCAGCCACCGGCCCGCCGCCACCGGCCCGCGACCGGCCCATGACCGGGACGCCCGCCCCAAGCGCGCTGCTGGCGGGCGCGGTAGAGTCGCCCCAATGGCCGGCAGTGGCTTCCGGGCCGCCTCCAATGCCGCCCGCGCGGCCGCGCTCGAGGCCCTCACCAGCTGGGACTTCTGGTGGCGCCTGCTGCAGCTCAACGCAGGCCTGCTGGTGGTGGGGCTGGGGATCGCGCTGATGCTGGACGCCGGCATCGGGCTGGGCCCGTGGACGGTCTTCCACCAGGGCCTGAGCTTCGTCACCGGTTTGAGCATCGGCCGCGTGATGCAGGGCGTGGGCCTGGTGGTGGTGGCGCTGAGCTGGCTGCTCACCGGCACGCGCCCGGGCCTCGGCACCGCCCTCAACATGGTTCTGGTCGGCCCCTGGGTCGACCTGTTCCGGACCTTGCCTCTCGCACGGCTCTCCCCGAGCTACCTGCTTGGGGGCGCCGTGTTCCTGACCGGGCTGGTGTTGCAGGGGATGGGCACCGGGCTGTACATCTCCGCCCGGCTCGGCGCGGGGCCGCGTGATGGGCTGGTGCTGGGGCTCGCCCGGCTGCTCCCCGCCAGCGTGCGTGTGACCCGCACCGGACTCGAGCTGCTGGTGCTCGCGAGCGGCTGGCTGATGGGCGGGCAGGTGGGGCTCGGCACCGTGCTCTACGCCTTGGGCATCGGCCCCCTGATGCAGTTCTTCCTGCGCCTCTTCGGGGCGCGACCGCGCCCGGCTCCCTGACGGCCCGGCCGTACGCGCTCGACCTCAGCCCTGTTCGGGCGCCTCCCCCAGCGACCGCAGGTGATCGGCCAGCGCCACGGCGTCCGAGAAGTAGCGGGTCTCCCGGCTAGCGACGTCGACCAGGGCGGCGCGGAACAGCGTCTTGCCGTTGTGCTCTGGCTCCGTCCAGATGCGCAGGAGGAAGGCGCGGTGGATGGTGTTGTCCACAAGTCCTGCCCTCCTCTCGGCGGGCGGCGCGGAACGTTGGGAACGAAGACGCGTCGGTGCCCGCCGGGCGCGCGCTCCCGGAGGGCTCGGCATCTCGCGCCCCGCACGGGGTGGGTGCCGCAACGCATGCGGCACCCACCCACCCCGCTGCGTTCAGCAGCTCCCGCTCGTGTCGACCTGGACCGAGTAGGGCGAGACGAAGGTGTTCCCCGACTGCGAGAAGCTCTGACGGCTGGGATCGACGCAGATGCCGGCACTACTGCTGTCGCCGATCTGGCTGTTGGTCACGGTGGCGCCGGCCGAGTTCATGACGACGACGTCGCCGGTACTGCTTCCGCCGTCCATGACGAAGGTGTGATTCAACATGTTCGGAGTCGCGCCGGTCGATGGCGTGTAGAAGTTGATGGCGTCCCAGTACCCGGGGCCGGGGCTGGTTCCGTAGCCTTGGAACACGACGGGATCCGTCGACGTGCCCTGGGCGTTCAGCCTGCCCGCCGTGCTGTTGTAGCCGACGTCGACGTAGGTCCCGGCATCCATCTGCATGACGAAGCCGGCGTCCACGACCACGGGGCTGTCGAGCGAGATCGCGTCCGTGGCATGGAACGGCACGTCGATGCCGGGCCAGTGCACCGTCGTGGTCGACCCGTGATTCACGGTCCCGGCCACGTCGACGACGTCGATGGTGTTGCCGTTGTAGGCGGTGGCCACGTCCAGATCCGACATGTCCTGCGCCGGGATCTCCATCGCGCCCAGCGCGTTGCCGTTGA
Organism: uncultured bacterium; assembly: GCA_964616005.1. GTDB lineage: Bacteria > Deinococcota > Deinococci > Deinococcales > Trueperaceae > JASBRS01. The sequence goes on from CAZTTB010000058.1 coordinate 11,653, forward strand.
TCGTGTTGGCGCTGAACCCGGGCAACGTCGAAGCACCGTCGGCGGAGATCCCGAAAGCGCTGCTGTGCTGGAAGGTGCTGTTGGTGATGGTGACGCTCCCGCCGTACAGGCTGACGTTGCCGGAATCCACCGAGTAGCTGCCGCCGTCCGCCACGGTGGTGTAGTTCAAGACGTTCGGGGAGGCGGTGGTCGACTTGGTGTAGACCTCGATCCCGACCCAGTCGCCCGGCGAGCCGCTGGAGCCTTCGAACACCACGGGCTTCGAGGCCGTCCCCTGAGCGTTCAACGACCCGGGCGTGCCGGTGTAGCCGACGTCGAGGTAGATCCCCTGCCCGGCGTCCGCCTGCATGACGAAGCCGGCGTCGACGACCACGGGGCTGTTGAGCGAGATCGAGTCCGTGGCGTAGAAAGGCACGTCGATGCCGGGCCAGTGCACCGTCGTGGTCGCCCCGTGATCCACGATGCCGCTCACGGCCACGATGTCCCTCGTGTTCCCGAGGTAGGAGGTGGCCACGTCCAGATCCGACAT